>CAXQOB010000075.1:0-27302 GCA_964225475.1 Candidatus Nitrosopumilus sp.
CGGCATACGCGATCGTAAGCAGTGACTGGAGTTCAGACGTGTGCTCTTCCGATCTCTCTGCGTCTAGCTTTACGGGAAAGATCAACGGATCAAATAGGTGTTCCTGCACTGCAGCGAGTTTATATGCTTCTCCCCAGAGTCGGATTTTCTCGATAGGGTAGGCAGCCACTACATCAAGAAGGAATGTCAAGCCGGCCGTGTGATCCAAGTGCGCATGCGACAGTAAAATGTCCAGGCGGTTGCCCTGCAGGACGCCTGGGAGTCGATACGCACCAGTGCCGCAATCAAGTGCAATACCCGATTCTGGAAGATAATAGCATGACGTGTGCCGATCGTTGTTCGGATGATATCCAGCGGTGCCCAAGCAATGGATCTTCATGGGGATGCCAAAATACGATGAAATGGAAGAAGTGATCCGAACGCAGTCTGGAAAAAATCGCACTTAGTTTACAGGCTCCTCTGCAAGGCGTCATGCCTCGATTCACGCCAGTGGTAAGATTATCCACTCTGCTAGTGAGCTTACGATCAAAGAATCCATCAGTGCACTGGAGCTGTCGGAGTCGATGTGAAGGGAACTTAATTCGATGACGGGTAGTGTCTTCGCGAACGGCGACACGTCTGTCAAATATATCTGCGATGCGGCGATGGCACGAATCGGACGTACGGTAACTGCCGAGGATATTGATCCTTCAGCCGTTGTCGCTGCTCTTAGCATGCGTGAAATGAGGAATTGATCCAAACCAGGCGTAAGGGGACGTTACGACGCTTGCGAATATGCGTCGGCACCGGACCCGTTATCGTCGGTAAACCCGGAACAGAGAGGCGTAGTGAGTGCACCACGCTCGGGGATTAGCAGCCGCTAAGACTTTTGTTGAGCTCGTTCGGTCGTAATATCGAGAGTGGCTTTTTCAAAAGATCCCGATCATGCGGATTGCTGCTAATGCCGTGAAGGTAAGCAGGATTGCGTTAAACCAGTATTGTGAAATGCGTTCAACCAACCACCTGCCGAGGTACAGCCCGATTGGAATTCCCGCAGCGGCGTAAATTCCGATACGCAGCGACTCCGGGTGAATGAGTCCAAGTTCGTAACTGAGGGGTAGCTTGGATAGGTTGAGTACCAGAAATAGCCATGCTGAGGTGCCGATTAGTTCCCACTTGGGCAAGCGGACGGACAACAGGTACAGTGCCACAACGGGGCCAGCTGCGTTGGCTAACATGGTGGTTACGCCAGCCAAGAAACCGAGCAAGAGTGCGAACCATTGTTGCTCGGGTATTTTGTCAAACCATTCCGGCTTTTTCGATCTCGTGACTTGAAGTGCTGTAAGGGTAAGGATGATGATGCCCACTAAACGTTTGAAGGTTACCGGGTCGAGACGGTCCATCAGCATCCATCCGACAAGAATGCCAACCAGTGTCGGTGGCAGTAATTTTCTCACCTGCTTCCAGACAGCTTTCCTCCCGAACACAAAAATTGCCACGCAATCACCGAACACCAGCATGGGAAGGAGGATACCTGTAGACGCTTTCGCGCCAAAGATCAGAGCATAGACGACCACATGAAACATGCTGACGCCCGGAAAACCTGATTTTGAAAGTCCAATTCCCATCGCGCCGGCAAAAAGCAGGAGCCATTCTGTTGGGCTGATGGGGGCAAACATTCAGTCGCAACCCTTTCGGTGCGGTTGGTGATCTTGATCGAGGTTGCCTTGTGTCGGGGCAGGTCAACGGGCCTATGTTGTGACTCTCCTGCTCGTCGCTGTCAATTGACAACGAAAAAGGGATACGTATCGCCGTTCAGGACTCGCTGGTGCTCGAGGTTGAATCAGCCTTTTCATCATCGGCGGCGATATCAAGACGATAAAAATAAAGGGGATCCGCTCAGTCAGGCGCCGTATTGCGGGGCTTTTCTCATAATTCCCTTGTAAATCCTCGTGTTCACGGCGTTTTTGGTTTGAAGATGTCCAGGTGACATTCGGTTACGCGCGAGTTTTCATCAGTCACACCGGGATCGACCTGTAAAAAATATCGGGCGATTGTGACGGGAGTAGCACTTACGCGTGTGGAGTGTCCTTTGCTGCCCGGATAATCACAAAGAATTTAACCTCGGCGGACAACCGTCAATTTTAACAAACGTAGACGAGAAAAAAGTTTACACTATGGAGGAGTTGACGGGGTTCATCGTCCTTGGTTCCCGCGAACTGCAATCATTGTTCGTGATTATGTTTTTAACGCGAGCGATGAATTGAATGAGAAACTTGGGGCGAAAGAGCTTCTTTATTTTCAAGCATCTACCGGTGTGATTAAAGATTTTTAAGGATTGTCGGAGTTATCAGCTGAAATGCACGGGTCGATTTGTGTCATCGTCAAAAAGTTCGTTGAACAGAATTACGGGCGCGAAGTCTGGGAGGAGATACTGCGTGTCGCTGGTCATGAGGGGTTAGTGCTTTCTCCGATTCAGAGTTATCCCGATGAAGCTGTGTTTGCGATTGTGGGTGCTACGTGCGAATGCCTTGAGATTGAGATGAAAGAGGGGCTGGAGGCGGTTGGCAAATTTGCAGCGCCTGAATTGGTTCGATTTGCACGCGGTATGTTACATCCCGATTGGAAAACCTTTGAGCTGCTCGCGAATATCGAGACGCTGATTCACCGAACCATCCGCGTGAGTAATCCCGAGGCGGAACCCGCGACGATTCAAGCATTTGAATTATCTGCCGATCAGGTGCAGGTCGTTTATTCGTCACAACGGGGATTGTGCTCCCTCGCAAATGGGATCCTGCAGGGCTTGGGTGATGTGTTTGATGAAGAACTAGAGGTTGTTGAGAACACATGTCGTCACAAAGGAGACCCTTTTTGCACCTTCACCGTTACTAAGGTCAATGAAGCAGTTTCGGTGGAAGCTGAGTCGCAGATTCCATCGAGCGCGATCTCGTCAGCGGTGATCGATACCGGCGAGGTTGACCCTGCTTCTGACCCGTACGATATGACGTTTGACACGAGCGATTCGGATTCTAACGCCGAAAACCTTGAAAACCAGAAAGGTGTTCAAGTCACAAGCGGAAAGGGTAACAGTCACTTCGTCTACGAAGGCAGGACCGAGCAGTCGGCTGACCATCAGACTACACCCGCTACGTCAAACATCATTCCGTTGCCGAAACGCATAGGACGTTACTCCATCCACGAAGTCCTGGGACTCGGTGGCATGGGGATTGTCTACCGCGGGATCGATGAAACGTTAATGCGAACGGTTGCGGTGAAAACACTGAAGAATGTTGGCATTGAGCAGGAGAAAAAGGAACAGTTCCTTGCCGAGGCGAGACGACTGGCAAAGCTAAGTCATCCCAATGTCGTTCAGATTTACGACGTCGGGAAAATCTCCCAGCGACCCTATTTTGTGATGGAGTTCCTGGAAGGGACGACACTGTCGTCGAGGATTGCTCGCAGTCCCTTAAGTTTTAAAGGTGCCCTGGGGATTTTTCGTCAGCTCCTCGACGGACTACACGCCATGCACCGGCTCGGTATAGTGCATCGCGATATCAAGCCAGGAAACGTGATGCTCAGTAGTGATATGCAACACTGTCAATTACTGGATTTCGGGCTAGCCGGGGATCCAGGAGGGTTTTCTTCCGACTCTGATGGGATCTGTGGAACCCGAGGTTACCTCCCTCCGGAGCGTTTGAAGGGATTCCCGGGCGACTACCGGAGCGATTTCTTCAGTTTGGGGTGCGTTGCCTATGAAATGTTCTCAGGGAAATTGCTCCATCAGTTATCCCATTTCAAGACTGACAACCGGTTGTACTTAAAGGTTATTGATGAGACGGAGCAATGGAAGTCTACACCGGAGCCGCTACGAAAGATGGTGCTCAGGATGCTGGATACATCGCCAGAGACGCGTCTTTGCAGCCATGACGAAATAGCGAGCGTGATCGTTGAGCATGACACTCGATCTTTCAAGTCTGGCAGTTCTTCTGATTTGAGTTCGTGACCCCCGTCAGGATTCAAAAGCGTTCTAACGCGAGTAGATCCGATACACGCCGATTGGGTTTTTACGTGTTCATTTATTCTGCGTCTCAAAGTTTTTATCGCCTGTGAGCATATGGAAAATTCAGGGATGGATGGTGAGCCAACCGAAGTAGGGCTGTACGAGGTCCAAAGCGATGCTGTCAATCAGAACCCACCCGTTGTCATGGAAGTGTCGCAACGTCAATACCCGCGACGATGGAAGCTTCCGCTTGTTTTATTTATTGCGACCTGCGGCAGTACCTATTTTACGGGTGGGTTTGCATTTGCGTTTTCGTTATTAACGATTCTTTTGGCGCATGAGTTTGGGCATTTCCTTCAAGCAAAGCGATATGGAGTGCCAGCGACCTATCCCTGTTTTATTCCCATGCCCTTAAGTCCAATTGGCACAATGGGCGCCGTGATTGCGATGCAGCCAGGAAGGGGAGACCGCCGAAGTATTTTCGATATTGCCATCAGCGGTCCAATCGCGGGGTTTTTTCCCGCCTTGGCGTTTAGTGTCTATGGGCTAATGCAGTCAACGATAATAGAGGTAACTGAGGCTTCGTCTCGTCTCAGCCTTGGCGAACCGCTAATCTTCAAGTTCATGGTGTATCTCATCTTTGGTGAGATGCCAGAGGGGACAGATGTGCTGTTGCACCCCGTGGCATTCGCTGGTTGGGTCGGGATCTTTATCACCGCACTGAATCTATTCCCAATCGGACAATTGGACGGGGGGCATATCCTCTACACACTGTTGCTGAAACGATCACGCACGATTTCAAAGGGTTTGCTTTTGGCTGCGGTAGTCGGCGTCATTTACTTCGGGTATTGGGGTTGGACGCTGATGTTGCTTCTGTTGTTTGCGATGGGACCAGAGCACCCTAAGACGGCAAACGATGATGTGCCTCTGGGCGGAGTGCGGATTGCCTTGGGCTGGATGGCGTTACTGTTCATGCCATTTGGATTCACACCAATGCCTTTCGTCTTGCAATAGAACCAGGCAACGATTGATTCGAAGACGAATCTAGGCAGGCGTGTTCGTGTGATCAGTCGGCAGGCAGGTTTTTCGTGTGGAGAGGTACAGTTTTGGATTGTGGTGGACGCTAGATATGCCCGCGGATTGGTCAAGATGTTTAGGTGCACAGGTTTCTCTAGCGTGCCCGGTGAGGCTAATTAGCAAAACTCACCCACTTAGCATCTTTTCAAACGCTGTGTCTAAACTTGCGATTGTTTTTTGGAACGTAAAATTCTTGACCTTCTGCATGCACACCTCAGATGCCTCCGCGCGTTCGCGGGTATCCCTCAATCGCATTAACAGTTGGACCGCCTCGTTTTGATTGCGGTAGAGCTGTGTTTCAGGTGCAATTTCCGGATAGGCAAGTTTGTGGGGCAGGACTGGCACAGCACCCGCTGAAATTGCTTCACAAATCCCGATACCGAAAAACTCATGATCGGCGGTGGAGACCACGACATCCATTGTTCGCAGCCATTGGTGAAAGTCTTTTTCGCCGTGTGCGTGCCCGCTATAAATGATTTGATCTGAAAACTCTTGCTCGATCTGTTCAATGATTTCGCAATTGGGCTGCCTCTGGCCCAGAAGGATCAGTTGGAACCTAACATTTTCCGCCATAAGAGCTCTAAGTAATTGCTGAAATAAATCCGGTCGCTTGTCATATTCCCAGCGGGCGACCCAGCCAATTCGAAGTGGATCAGCAATTGGGTTTTGCCTGCCTCTCGCAGGTTTCCCGACCCACTGAAAACCCGGATGTATCACACGAGATTTTCTTTCCAAGGCTGCGAGATTATGAGTCTTTTGGCTGTCCGGCATCCTGCGAATCAGATTAGTTGCAGCAGCTAAAAAATCATTGAGGTGATGATTTGAGTTAAACCAGACTTCGGTAGCCGCTATACCGCTGAGCACATTGGTATAACCGTAGTGGGTATCGGTTTTTGCGTGCGGCGAGACTGGGTACGTGAGCTGGTTTTCGTGAAAGTAGATTGCTGTTGGGAGTTTTAGGAGCCAATGGATTCGTTTTCTCTCGGTCTCGGTGATTCGATGATCGCTCAATGAGCTGGCAAGAAAACCTCGGTAGGCCGGCAGGTCAAGCATGGACGTTACCAGCATCCCTTGCGGCTCGGCTATTTCGGTGAAACCGTCGCGTCGTTGTGCTTGCACCAACTCCAGCGGATACGATCGCATCCTCCATTTCCAATGGCGAGGTGTCCCGGTGTATTCGGACCAATTGTGGCTGCTCTGTTTTTTTAGCGCGTCAAGGAACGCGCGGTGACTACCCCCACCGTAAGGGTCGATCACGATACCTTGTAGTGGTTCTGTGCGGTGAGGGTTTTTGGGCATCAGCGATTACTCTTTTGATTGTCACCAAAGGATCTTCGTGCATGATTCTGAGTGATTTCTTGAGAATTTCATTTGCGGTGTTGGGTGTGGCATTCGATGCAGGAAGACTCAAGGGCTTTGAGGTGCTCTCTAAGCTTAGTGAGCATCTTGGCGTCTGGCTCTTCCGTTTGAAGTTTTAATAAATGTAGTTGGATCTCGTTTGCGATTGAGAAACTCTGGCTAGCCTTCTTCTTGAAGTTTGTCGTTGGAGCATGGTTAAATCGAGAGAGTTCCCCGAGGGAATCTCGCAGTAGTTGCGCATCACGCAACAGTTTTTTCTTGGATTGCGTTAACGCGTGTGGCGTTTGCTCTCGGAATGCAAGTATGCGCTCTGCAGGGCGAGCAATTTCCAGCATGATCTCTAGGGTTGCGGTGGGGCTCTGAGGAGGTTCTGTTCGGACGAGATGGTTGATTAGTGTCTTTTGATCAAATGGGGTTGCATTGATTGCGCTCGCGTAGAGATCCGTATAGGTGTGGGCCAGGTCGGTACGGTCGAGTATTTCTTTGATCCGACTAACGCTTAGGCTTCCATCGCCTACGCTGGCCACGACTGCCGCGGTGGGTGCACGATGCTGTCCACGATGGCAGTGAAAATAGACCTTTCCGGAAGCTGTTGATGTCGACTTGGCCAAGTCCAAAGCCGTTGTAACCTTGATCGGTCCGTAGCCAATTGGTAAGTGGCGGTAATCCATTTGGAGTCGACTTGCGATTTCGGCTTCGGGCGGAACGCGATCAACGCTGATGATAACTCTGAACCCCTGTTTATGTAGCTGTTCAAATTCAGCCATGCCAATGGGTGTCCGTCCGTAGGCCACCTGCTTGGTAAGAAAATAGATTTCCAAATCTGTTGGATTCTTGGATGATTTCGGCCGCTCTGACCGTATCGGCGGGCAAGCGTATGAAATCCAGAGAAGTGTAAGGACGACTAGTCGCACCCAATTGCGGTTTTGGTAACGCTGTGTTTTGGGGGTGGTCGGCACAGTGCTCGGTTTCCAGATTATTAAACGATGGGAAGCAGCTCACCATCATAATTTACAATTGGAGCGACGGTAAGCAATGGTTGAAAAAGTATAGTGCCGTTACGATGGTATCACCTTTTATAAGTCTCTTCTGTGGGAGCGATCCGATTGGAAGTTGTTATGAATAACCAACAGTTTTTTGAGGGAGATTCTTTCGGGGTGGCCGGTGCGTCTGCTAGGCGGCATAAGTATGGCAACATTATCTTTCGGGCGTTATTAAGCCGCTTTAAGGATGTCTACCCAATGAATCCAATTGAAGAAACAATTGAAGGAGCCCGGGCATACCGTGAGATCAAACACATGCCGGAGGTGCCGTGCTCCTTGTGCATCGTCACGCCGCCGAAGGTTACACTGAAGATCGTTGAGCAAGCGATAGAGTGCGGTGTGCGTTCGGTTTGGCTTCAGCCTGGCGCCGATAATGGCTTAGCCGCAGCGAGGGCGAGAGCCGCAGGAATCAACGTCATTGACGATGGAAGCTGCGTGCTTGTTGAGCTAGCAAAGCTTTAGTTGTAGCGCCTCATCCACCGGGGGTTTCGTTACCGGGAATTCTGGATGTAGCACACGCGTTAGTACCTCGAGCCCTTCAATTAATCGGGGTCCCGGGCGATTGAAATAGGCGGATCCGTCAATTAGATACAGCTTTCCAGCTCGGACACAGGGAATACGTAACAGTTTTTCTGTTACCAGTTCTGCTTCGATCTCCACTTGGGTCTGCTGGTTCGACCGTCCACAGCAAGAGATCACTAAGAACTCGGGATCGGCATCGGTGACTTGTTTCCAAGTGGTGGAAGTACTGACTTTGTTGGGCTCACCGATGAGTTCTCTCCCACCGGCAAGTTCAATCAAATGTGGGGTCCAGTGTCCCGCCGAGAACGGAGGGTCGAGCCATTCTAAAAAAACGATTTTGCGTCGGGGCTTGCGACCCTGTGTGTACTGCGTCACGTTTTCCACTCGCTCCCTTAGGTTGTCGAGCAAGGTTCTGGATGCTTCTAATGCTGAGGTTCTTTCCCCGATTAGTCTGATATCCTCTAGGACGCCATTTAGGTCCATGCCGCTCAGTGAAACCACATCGGGCGATAAACCAAGACGCCGAAGGGTGGAGGTGAGATCGTGTGAGGAAACAGCGCAAACATTGCAGATGTCCTGTGTCAGGATCACATCAGGTGCTGCGGCTGCCAATCTATCCTCGTCAATCGAGTAGAGTGATTCCCCCCGTTGAGCATAATCAGTGACAAGTTCATTGATCTGTGCTGAAGTTAATCCCTTCGTTAACACTGAGCGTGTGACGCGCGGGATTTCGCTAATACTTGTGGGGTAGTCACACTCATGACTGATACCATGAATGTTGCTCTGTAAGCCGAGTAGGCAGAGTGTTTCGGTCGCGCCCGGCATAAGTGAGACAATACGCATCTTTGATCGGCTGATTGGAGCAAATAGTCGGGGAGGTATGGATCTGATGACGGATCATGCCTATCGTGCGAAGACGATTTGGTGTCAGAATAATTCCGCTCTGACGCCAGGTCATTATTGGCTCGTCAAGACATGAAAGGTTCAGCGCCCTGTTCGACCCAGTCAGGAACTTCAACGTTGATTTCGCAGAAATACTGTCGCAGAAAAGCCTGCATGAAAAGAACGCGAACTGTCGCGTGTTTTTTGGCGGTTTTCGTGTTTAAAAGTGAAGGGATTCTGAAGAGTTTATCGTAAAAATGTTGCACGCCTGAGGGCGCGTCCGGAGAATCAATTGCGTAGAAAGGTTGTCCTTTGAACTGGCCGTATTCGATCGTTCTAACGATGCCAATTGCTCCCAATGCATCGATTCGATCTGCATCCTGTACGATTTGTCCCTCAAGGGTCAGCGGTTCTGCCTCAGCGCGTTTGCGAAACGAGATGTTTTCAATGATTTGTACAATATGGGAGGTTTCCGTCTCATCGACGTCGAATTCATTAAGTATTTGACTTGCGATTTTACCGGATAGCTCAACGCCCTGATTGAACTTAGCGTCACCCACATCGTGCAAAATTGCAGCAAGTGAAATGACTTTTGAATTTCCGCCTTCGGCGGATTGGATTTTTCCGGCCAATTGGTGGACGCGGTCAATGTGATCCCATCCATGGCCGGCTGATTGCGATTCCAAAGTTCGCTTCACACGGTTACTGATAGCGGTGAGAAGTTCGGCGTCGTTCGCTTTGGGCGAAAGGGGGTCGCGATTAGAGGGTATTTTACTCACGATGTTCGTCCACCTGTGTTGAGGAAATCCCACGGTGATGTAGCTTACGTCGTGGACTTGCGAAAGGCTCCCAAGAGAGTCCGGAGCACAGTGCAGAAAATAATAGCTGGAACCCATCCGAAAACAAATGCCCCTGCTACAGCTGAATCGTTAAACGCTTCGCGCGGTGCGTCGTCGGTGGCTTGCCATGCTTGAAACGCCAGGTTGGTTGCCATCGCGATACCGAACCAAAGGATGATTACTGCCACCGCCGTTAAGGCCATACGCGTTTCCGACTTGGTAGTGAATGACGCGACGACCGTTAGCCCGACGCTTAGAAGAAATGGCAGAGTCAGTACGAGTAGGAAAACATCACGGTAGATCATGATTTGCGCTAGCGTTTCTCGAATCCAATGTTCATCAGGGAGGTGAAGTAGCTCAGGGGTAAACGGGACACAGGTAATGGTCGTCAGGCCTCAATATGAATCCGCGTCGCGCTTTACATTCTGGGAGAGTTGTTCCTTGCATTCTGGGAGAGTCGAATGATCCTCGATTATCCGATTGCACCCCGATGATAACCGAAGGGAGGCATTCGGTGCGTAAGTTCGTGATTATTCGGTGATTTCACGGTGCCAAGGATCTATCGATTGCCGAACGGGGTTATTGAAAGCACGTCCAGTTGCGGTTCTAACGCTAGGGTAATTAGACGCCCGTGTGGACGCTGTAGAGTCAGCCGGCCCGTACCACGTCGTCAACGCGGCAGTTACAATAGGGGAAAACCTTGTGAAGGTTGGCAGGGTCAGTGTGGGTATTTATCAAAGGATTTGAATGTTCACTGGTTCTATTCGCTACGTTGCTTTTTTATGCCTTCTCGGTATGGGGAAGCTCAGTGGGTTCTGTGTTGAGGTATCGTTCTCTGCCGATGTTCTTCCTTTGTTGTCGGATCGGTGCTTTCAGTGTCATGGTCCTGATGAGGGAAATCGAGAAGCCGATCTACGGCTCGATCAGCAAACTATCGTCGGTGGTGCGGGTGAAGCTGGCGGAATTGTCGTACCAGGCGATCTGGAAAAGAGCGAGCTTTGGTTGCGTATCAATGATGACGATCCCTCAACGGTGATGCCCCCCCCGGAATCGCATCGCGAGAAGTTGACCGAAAAAGAACTAGGACTGATCAGGTCATGGATTTTGCAAGGAGCAAAGTGGGAGCAACACTGGTCATTCAAAAAGATTGTTCGGCCCCCGTACGATGGATCCATCGATAAAGCTGTTGACCACTTTGTTGACAAGGTAATGGTGCAGAAGGAACTGCAGCCCAATCCTCCCGCCTCACCGCAAGCACAACTTCGACGACTGTCGTTCACTCTCCGAGGAGTTGGCCCTAAGCCTGATGATGTAAAGGAGTTTGTCGATCAGGATGAAGGGGCAAGGTGGAATCATATTGTTGATGATTATTTGGCCTCGTCATTACACGCAGAGCGACTTGCTATGTGGTGGTTGGATGCAGCGAGGTATTCCGACTCGGATGGCTTTCAGCAGGATCTCGTTCGAGAGAACTGGCCTTGGCGGGATTGGGTGATCAGGTCATTCCAGGAGAACAAGCGATTCGATCAATTCACCATTGAGCAATTTGCCGGTGACTTGCTCGAGAATGCCAGCGAAGAACAAATCATCGCCACATGCTTTCACCGTAATCATATGACCAATGGCGAGGGAGGGCGGGACCCCGCCGAGTCACGGGTTGATTACGTTTTGGACCGCACCAACACCATGGGTACGGTTTGGCTTGGCTTGACTTTGGGCTGTACGCAATGTCACTCGCATAAATTCGATCCGATCACGCAGCACGACTACTACTCGCTTACTGCCTTCTTTAACAGTATCGAGGAGGATGGAAAGGCGGGTAAAGGCGCTAAGCCTTACCAATCCTATGTCTCAAAAACGGTGAGCGAACGGATAGACAAGATGAAGGTTTTCGTCGCCGACGTTGACCAAGAGGAAAAAGAGAAGCGTTCTGCCGCCTTGCGCAGTTATGAATCATGGCTGGCTCAAAAAAAAATCGCAAACGATGAGCAGGAATCACCTTGGATGACACCAGGCCTTCTTTCAGTGAGTAGTAGTGAAGGAACGGAATTCAAACTGGAAGCGAAGGGGGTCATTCAAACCGCGGGACCTATACCTAATCAAGATGACTATCGAATCGAAATGAGTATCCCTGCGGGTCTGGGGAGGATCTCGGGGTGGAGGCTTGAGGTCATGCCGGAGCAAGGGCATGTCAAGGGAATGTTTACCCGAAACGGTAACGGTGACTTTATTCTCACCAATGTCAAAACCCTCGTCAGACAGGTTGGCAATCCGAGTGAAGTCGAATTGGAAAACGTCGCTGCTCTTGCGGATTACCAGGCGAAGAAAAACCGAGAGACAAAGTGGGACACGAGATATTCCCACATCAAAGAGACGCTGAATGATGATGCAAGAGATGGGTGGACGACCGAGGGAGCGGCGGAGGTCGAGCCTCATGTCGGTGTATTTCGACTCTCACAGCCGTACGAATTTGTCGAGGGAGACAAGCTGGTCATTATCCTTAAGCAACGCTCCACTTTGGGCGATGCAAATATTGGACGCTTTAGAATCTCGGTAACGGATGAAGTCGGGGCAACACTTGATCGCACTGACGGGGGCTCTCCTATTTTGGACTGGATTTCATTGGCAGAGGGTGATTCCGAAGAAAAAGTTAAACAGCAGTTGCTTGAGCAGTTTTTACTGGATCAGGTAGATTATCAAAACGCAAAAGCAAGACTTGCAACCGCCAAGCGTCAGCTAGGAAGTCTACAGGGACAGGCCAAGGCACGTTCGGTGATGGTACTCAAGGATCGTAAGGAGCCACGGGAAACAAATGTGCTGGTTCGCGGCGTCTGGGACGCAAAGGGTGACGCGGTAAAGCCAGGTTTTCTATCAAATATCTACCCTGGTAATTCAGCAGATGCGGTCAATCGCATTGATCTCGCAAATTGGCTCGTCTCGAATGAAAATCCACTAACCGCCAGAGTGACCGTTAATCACCTCTGGCAGTTGATGTTCGGAGTGGGGCTCGTATCAACCATCGAGGATTTTGGGTTGCAGGGTGAGCGACCGAGTCATCCTGAGCTTTTGGATTGGTTAGCAGCAGAGTTGGTGAGCAGTGGGTGGGATTTGCGGCATGTTCTGCGGCTAATGGCCAACAGTCGTGCTTTTCGACGTTCCAGCAACCATACAGCGCAATTGGCAGAGATTGATCCAGCTAACCGTTATTTGGCGCGAGGACCAAGGTATCGGCTTGATGCGTGGATGCTACGCGACAACGCATTGCACGTCGCTGGATTATTGGACACACAGGTGGGAGGGCCACCCGTGTATCCGTACCAGCCGATAGGCGTTTGGTCAGAGATTACCATGGGAAGATTTCGATATGAACCAAGCGTCGGTGCGGAGCAGTATCGTCGCACGCTGTACGCATTTTGGCGGCGCTCGAGCGCTCCCACTTTTTTGTTTGACTCGGCTCAGCGACGTGTGTGCGAAGTGCGAACCAATCGGACAAACACACCACTACATGCACTAACACTGATGAATGATCAGACCTATTTGGAGTGTGCTCGGGTCCTCGCAGACCAACTGGTCAGCAAAACTGATTTTGAGTCAGCGGCTAACCATTTATCGATGCGAGTCATCTCGCGTGTTTGGTCGCTTGAAGAGCTCAATGAAATCCGAGAGGTCTACGAGACTGCGGCTGACTATTATGAAACTCACACCGCGGATGCTTCCAAATATGTGAAAGTAGGTCAGCAAGCTGCGGTACCGAAAGAGAATCTGATCAAGACGGCTGCGTGGATGACTTGTGCCAGCTTGGTGCTCAACTTGGATGAAGCGATTACGCTTGAGTAGACGACAAGCGAGGCAAAGGGTCATAGAGTGACAAAGGGATTGTGATGAAGCGATTAAAACAGAACTTTGATCTTGCACGGCGGCAATTCCTCCAGTGCGGTGCTTTCGGTATGGGAGCGATTGCCGCCAATGCGCTCTTGGCGGAGGATGAGACCCGTTCAAGTCGGTCGGTTGATAATTCACTTACACTTCCACAATTCGCGGCAAAAGCGAAACGCGTTATCTTTTTAACGCAATCTGGTGGACCTTCTCAATTGGAACTATTCGATCACAAGCCAGACCTACATCAACTCGCCGGTACAGAGTTGCCAGATAGTGTTCGGCAAGGTCAGCGCTTGACCGGAATGACGAAAGGCCAGAAACAATTGGTCCTGCCACCAGTTGCCAAGTTTAAGCGGCACGGTGATTGTGGCGCGATGATTGGAGAGTGGTTACCGCACCATGGAAAAATAGCGGATGATATTTGTGTGGTGCGTTCGATGGTTACCGACCAGATTAATCACGCACCGGCAATGACAAAATTCCTGACCGGACATCAGCTTCCCGGCCGGCCGAGTATGGGATGTTGGGCAAGTTATGGGCTGGGTAGCCTCAATCGCGATCTGCCTGATTACGTCGTGTTGATCTCAAAAATGAAGCGTCCGAGTGATCAACCTCTCTATGATCATTACTGGGGTAGTGGTTTTCTTCCGTCAGAACATCAGGGAGTAAAGCTTCGCAACTCACGTGATCCGGTGCTCTACTTGAACGACCCCGATGGCTATCCGAGATCGCTTCGTCGACAAATGCTAAAAGGCCTGTCAAACCTTAACCAACGCCATCACGCGGAGGTTCTCGATCCTGAGATCACCACTCGGATTCAACAATACGAGATGGCGTTCCGGATGCAAACCAGTGTCCCTGATTTGACAGACCTTAGTGATGAACCGGAGTCAACCTTTGAACTGTACGGGCCTGACTCAAGAAGGCCTGGCAGTTACGCGGCTAATTGTATTCTTGCTAGGCGATTGGCTCAGCGCGACGTGCGATTTATCCAGTTGTTTCACCCTGATTGGGACCATCATTCTCGATTAACTTCGTGGTGCGTGTCGCGATGTTTAGATACCGATCAGGCAAGTGCAGCGTTGATCCTCGACCTCAAGCAACACGGTCTGCTTGATGACACGCTTGTGATCTGGGGAGGGGAATTTGGCAGAGGTGTCGCGGGTCAAGGTAAATGGGATGACCCAAATGCTGGACGCGATCACCATCCACGCTGTTTTTCCATCTGGATGGCGGGTGCTGGGATTCGCCCCGGATACACCTACGGATCAACGGATGACTTCAGCTATAACGTGGCGGAGAATCCGGTCCATGTCCGAGATCTCCACGCCACCGCATTAAACCGCCTGGGGGTGGATCATGAAAGATTTGCTTATCGATTCCAAGGACTCGACTTTAGGCTTACCGGTGTTGAGGAGGCTCGCGTCGTGCAAGAGATCATCAGCTAATGGTTTAGTCTACGCTCTGTGAGGAACCGCCGGCCTGTGCGTCCTCTGCCTTCGCATGCTCCACGATCCGAATCAGGACTTCGTTCCGTCGAAAGGGACCAGGGGTAAACGGCGCGTCATACCCCGCAGTGTCGGCGGTGTCGGCTCCTACGATACCGTTCTCTTTCATCCAGTTGCGGAGTTTCTGCTCGTTTTTCTGGGTCAGATTTGAGTTCATTCGTCCGGAAAATCGGATCACCGCAAATCGGCCTCCTCGGCGAGTCGCCAGAACGACTCCGGAACCCGTCGGTTCGGGGGCACCCGACGCAGCAATCGACTTCGGCATTACGAAACCCATCGAAGCAGTTTTGTTGTTCGCCCCACCCTCCATAAACACTGGCGTTGTCATTGCAATCTTCTGATTGGTTTCGTTTGCGCCGCTGATGTATCGGAACAACTTCATGAAGCTTCCATCTCGTCCGTTTGAGGCTACACGACTGTCCGTTTCTGCGAGGACAAGATCGGGGTATTCTCGAATCTCGTATTCGGAATCCTTTCTGACAACCTTGTAAGGTGCGGACTCATAGGCTCCTCTGGCAGTTAGATTCAATCCAAAAGTCAGGACAGTGGTAACAGAGACGGCAGTGATCACAAGAATGCTTCGACGTTTCATGGAGGAATCTCTCGGAATACAGTTTGTAGCGAGCTGCGCTCTCTAGCGCTCCGCATTTTCTAATCCACCGAGTTCACGCGTTTAGTCGGTGAGTTTTTGTACTGTAGTCCAGAAGCAAGGTCTGACGTCCTTACACAGTTGTAAGGGCAAGGACCTTCATTTCCATTCCAGTGGGTAATGAGTCGATCTTCGCAATTATCGCTTTGATTTTGCCTTACCAAACGTCCAGAACGGGCTCGGCTCATGGGCTTCATCAAAGATTTGTCGAGCGAGTTCAACCTGATCTAAATGGTCCTTGGCGATGTTGTTCTGCTCGCCGATATCCGTCTCGAGATCATAAAGCTCAATGGGTGGATTGGTTTGCTTGTTCAGGTTGGTTTGAACGGCTTTCCAGTTACCAAACCTGGCGGCGCGTTTCCCTCCCTGCTCGTAGAATTCCCAATAAAGGTAGCGGTGTTTGGTCTGTTGGGCGGTTCGGCCCATCAATTCGTTCACCATCGAAATTCCGTCCGTGGTACCGGGCGGGTCTAACCCAGCTAATTCACAAAAGGTCGGCAGGAGATCCCAGTGTGCCGAAACATGGTCACTTGTCGTTCCGCCGGGGATTTTGCCAGGCCATCTCGCAATCAGGGGAGCGCGGACACCGCCCTCGTAAAGGTCACGCTTATGGCCCCGAAGCGGACCGTTGCTATCAAAAAATAGTGGGTCATGGCCACCTTCGCGGTGCGGACCGTTGTCACTGCTAATCATCACGAGTGTGTGCTCGTCGATCCCTAGCTCCTTCAATCGCTCCATCATCTGCCCAACGTGTGCATCGACCTGTGTCATCATGCCTGCGAACGCAGCGATGGGATTCTTCGTCTCCGTATTCGCATACCGGCCCACTTTCTCCGCAAACTGCGGGTACTGTTTTTCAAATGGTTCTCGATATTCCTTAGTGGCGTGCATCGCAGCATGAGGGATCGTCACGGGAAGGAAAAGAAAGAAAGGTCGATCATGATTGGTTTCAATGAACTCGATTGCACGATCCATGATCAAATCGGCGGTGTGTGTGTTCCCATCGAGAGGGACTTTGGTTTCATTGCTCCAAAGGTGTGTTGGATAATAATTGTGCGCCTGTCGCTGGCAGTTGTATCCAAAGAACTCGTCGAAGTGTGTTGCCGGATCACTGGTTGATTTTGGTGCGCCGAGTCCCCACTTGCCAAACGCCCCCGTTACGTAGCCCGCCTGCTTCAAGATGCGTGGTATGGTCGCGATGTCTTTGGGCATCGGGGCTTGGCCTTCGGGCTGTACTTCGCGATTCCCTCGTACATAAGTGTGTCCGGTGTGAAGACCGGTCATCAAGCTACATCGCGTGGGGGCACACACCGTTGATCCTGAGTAATGCTGTGTGAAACGCATGCCCTCTGAGGACAATTGATCGATGTTCGGCGTTGTGAAACGCTTCTGCCCATAGCAGGAAAGATCAGCGTATCCCGCGTCGTCCAGCAACAGATAGATCATGTTGGGTTTGGTCTGTGCTACGGAATTCTGAGCCGATGCTACGAGGGTGTTAAAGGTGCCGAGTAGCGATGCGATAAGGAGCAAAATAAAACGATACATGCTTTTTCAGAAAATCTGTTGGATGGATGAAGTCTGGTTGAGTTGGCGGAATACGAACGTTGAGCTAACGGGATCGCTTCTGCATGTTTGCGAGAGTTGCCTTCCGTTAGGCGATAGGAAACCGCAAAAAAAAAGCAAGCCGTCCGGTGGATGGCTTGCATTCGCTATTTTGCTTTCCACCAATAATTCGGTGGTGTTTTCGCAGGTCGCTTACTCCTTTAGCTACCTGTCATTCATGATTTGTTTGCGTAAGGCTGTGTTTAGACGGCGTCTGATAACGAACAAATAAATCCAATCCATTTAGACGCTAGTCTTAGCTCGTCACCATTTACTCTTCGATAACGGTGACGTTTTCGGCGCGTGGACCCTTAGGACCTTGTCCAACAGTGAACTCGACTTTTTGACCTTCGCGGAGGTCATCAAAACGAGCACCTTGCATCGCTGAACTGTGAAAGAAGAGGTCTTTATCGCTGCCGTCGCTGATAAAACCAAATCCCTTGTCCGTTAGTCGCTTGATCGTGCCTTCCATTATTCAATACTCCAGTGGTTGGCCAGTTTCGCTTCATCCCGGGACAAAACGCTTGGCCAGTGGATTCCGCAATCTCTTTGGTTCGCTTTTCGAACCTTGCGAAAAATATAGCGACTCTTGCGACTTTTTGCCATCGTCGGCGCCTTTGAGTTGAAAACAAACGGCGTTATCCACTCTTTGAGCCCGAAATGACCCTTCTCACGGTGCCTCAAATGGAGGTTTGGTTGGAGTTAGTCTGTACCGGTTAGGACGAAGCGATTTCGCTTGCTGTTGAGAGCACGACAGCCCTAACTGACGGTGCTCAAGCTAGGGTGTCGGAGCAAAAGATCCGTAAATTACGGGGTGATCTGCGGTTTTTTTGCGTTGTCGGCCCAGAATGATGGCTTATGGGGCGACATGATTGAGGGGATGGATCAGGGGTGATAGAACCGCGTTTCGATGTCCAATTCGTTTTTGGCAACACGCCTTCGAGCTTCTCACTTGCGTTTCGAGGAGCGTTTCTTGGGTTTGGAACGTTTCTTCTTTTTTTTCTGTTGATTGAGGAATTCTTCCGTGAATTGGTAGGTCGTCCTTGGCTTTTTTGATTTTTTGCTGCGTTTCTTCGCAGGTCGAGAATCAATTCCTGTCTTGGTTCGCTTCCCTGATTTACCACTTTCGTTTTTGGTCGTCTTGGTTGTTCCGGAGGTGGCTTTAGATTGTCGTTTGGGTTTGGAACGCTTCGCCGGCTTGATGGATTGATTCTTGCTTTTGCCTCTCTTATCCTCACTTTTATTCGGTTCTCTTCTTCCGATATCCTCATCCCACGAGAACTCCGTGGGTTTTCGCTTGCTATTGTTTTTCGTTGCGGACGCTTTCTTTCCGCGTCCAAACGTCTTCTCGCTTCGTTCTGAGCGTCTGCCAGATGGCTTGAATGGCTTCCCGTTACGTGTCGTCGACGCGCCCCGTTGCTGTCGTTTTCTATTGGAGGGATTCTCGGATTGTCCTCGGGAAGTTCGGCGTTTCGTTTTTCCTTTCTTGGTTTTTGGCTCCGCGTCAATTTGTGAATCGCTTCCAAGGTAGCGTTCAATCTCTTTGACATCTCGGATCTGTGCTGAGGTGTAAAAGGTAATCGCGACACCTCGTGCGCCCGCTCGACCGGTGCGGCCTATCCGGTGGACGTAGGTTTCGGCGTCCTCAGGGAGATCGTAGTTGATAACATGGGAAACGTCATCGACATCGATGCCCCGAGCTGCAACGTCGGTAGCGCACAGAATTTGGATCTTGCCTCGGCGGAAAGCGGTGAGCGTACGCTGTCTCGCGTTCTGTGATTTGTCACCATGAATGGAGCCGGCATTGATACCGTTGTCAGTAAGCCGCTTCTCAACTTTGCTTGTATTACGTTTGGTTCGAATAAAGACGATTGCGCGTGTCACTGCAGGGTCTGACAAGATCTCCGTGAGTGTGTTGATCTTGTCCGACGTCTTTACTTGCTGAAGAAGTTGGTCGATCTCGTCCAATGACCTTTTCTCGGGGGCGATGTTGATTGATACCGGGTCACGTAGCAGTGTTCGTGCAAGTTCAGTGATCTTTGGTGCGAGTGTGGCGGAGAAGAAAAGCGACTGCCGCTGTTGCGGCAGATCCGCAATGATTTTCTCCAGATCTGGAAGGAAACCCATGTCTAACATGCGGTCTGCTTCATCGAGAATAAAATGATCGAGCTGGTCAAGCTGTAGATGACCTTGTTGCATCAAATCTAACAATCGCCCTGGTGTCGCAACGACAATCCGAGTTCCGCGTCTCAGCGATCTGACCTGGTGGACTTGGCTCACTCCGCCGTAAACGAGCGTTGCTCGGATCTTTAGGAACCGACCATACTTTTGGATATTGTCAGCAATCTGAACTGCCAATTCACGAGTCGGGGTGAGAATGAGGGCGAGAGGTAGTCCTCGTTTGGCACGACGGCGTGTTGAGCCGAGCTGGTTGAGGACCGGTAGAACAAAGGCTGCGGTTTTGCCTGTTCCGGTCTGTGCGCATCCTAGGATGTCCCGGCCTGCCAACGCCTGAGGGATTGCCTCCGCTTGGATTGCGGTCGGTTTATCGTATTTGGCCGCTTTAAGTGCCCGCTGTATTGGCGGAATCAGGTCGACGTCGCTAAATGATTGCAAAGGTATTTGTCTCGTGCTTCGAGGGGTCTCGTAAAAAGAGGTCTCTTTACGTTGACCAGATGGATGAGTCAGTGGATGTAGGCAAACCGAGACGTGATGTCGCGAAAGAACCGCGGCGAAAAATCGATTGACTCACGCTCAAAAACCGACAAAACAGATCGTTCTCGGAATTAACTCCGAGTCACGTGAGGGCAACTTGGTTCCTCACTGACCTCCATTCGTTGGAGGATGAATTGATGAAATCGAATTGAAGCATGACGCTGAAGAGGATCGCCGTTACCTACCTAAAGGCTGGGGAAGGGTAGGGCATCGTGGCGACAGCGGCTAGGGGATTTGTCGACGTTTTCCCTATTTGTTGGATGCTTTCGCTTTCTGGGGGTCGGAGAGGAGGGATTATCGCGTTTCCTTGCATCCTGCTGTCCCGAACGCTCAGCGATTCATCCATGGCCGAGTAGCGATAGGTCGTTAGCCGCGGAGGCTACGTACCAGCCACCGATCACGTGTTCCACCGATTGGGTCGTTTGCGGGAGGGTGGCGTAGCCAAGATCCAACTTCACGGAACCATGTTCACGGAACCATGTTCACGGAACCATGTTCACGGAACCTTGTTCATGGAAGCGTGGTTTCGAGTAAACCAATCACAGCCCACGCTGTACCCCAATCATTGGCGGTTTGTGTTGGGTTGCCCTTGGCTGTCTTTTTCGTGCCGGGAACAATCCACTTTCCATCTGGTTGCTGCGTTGCTGTAAGAAATTGTCGTGCCTTCACAATCGATTCGCTGATCTTGGTGTTGTCAATCCACGGCTGTTGTGAAAGTGCATATAGTGCAATCCCGGTTCCGAGAGCGTCGCTACTTTCGCCACGCAGCCATCCCCAGCCACCATCATCGTTCTGGTCAGCCAGCATGGTTTCAAGAACCGTTTCCGTCCCAAGGTCGAGAGGAATGTGCGAGTTGATGAGTTGGAGCGCGAGTACCTCTGTGCTCTCGATGCTCTTGAAATCAGAGAATCGTTTCCCTACCGCGTCCTTTTGGTCGGTGGTCAGCTCAGCACGCATCGCGTGGGTCACCCACAAGGTGGTCGCGAGACGGGTCTCTTCAGGATTCCGCCGTTGCGCGGGGAGTTGTCCGCATGGATTCCATGAACCGTCATCCTGCTGCTCACGAACAAGATGTTCCAAGAACCGTTTCTGAATACCAGCACCGTTTGTTTCCGGTAACGCGAGGAGGAGCCCCGCCATTGTGTCGATATTTGCCGACATCGTCTCGGTTTCGTCGCAGTCCGGCTTCTGCTCTGGCTTGACGAAATTGGTCACATTCGTCGACCAATCGGACCAACTTTTAAGATTCAAGTCGACATAGTCAATCTGATAGTCTGATTGTTCGGCAATGCGAAATGCCCACAGCATTGGTGGGATCTGGTGGCATGACACACACCCACGTTTATTCTTCCATTTTTCACCGCTCATGCTGAGATAATTGAGTGCTCTTTCGATCCCAATTCGCGTTTTTGACTCCTCGCCTTCGTTCGCGAAGCTCATCGGGTTGTAGAGCAGCAACGCGATCACGTAGATAGCAAAATGCGCAATCCGCATGCTGTTACCTCTTGTTTGAGTGTTTGGTGCGTCCCCGTGCAGTCTAACGAACCATTGAGGGCGAGGGCAACAAAATATTTCCTCTTTGTAAATGGCTTCCGCATTTAGTGGCATCTTGCAGGACTGAGCAGGCAGGTTGATCCGGTTGCGGTTATGGATTTTGGGTGCAATGACCGTTGGCTCGATCTAGCTGCGGTAGTACGAGGGGTGTTTCTGGGGTATGGCGAAGTACCGACACGATGAATTCCTACGCACTGGAGACCATCGATACTCTGAAGGTGAGTTCAGGTACGGGTTAGACCTAGCCGCTGTCTACGCTTAAGGATAGGGAAACGGATGGCTGGAACCGCTGATCAATTGGGTTTGGCCCCTCCGGTTTGACGGAATCCAAAACCGCTCTCGGTGAGAAGGAAGCGTCGGATAACTTGATCATTCACTAAGCTACACACGGTAGCGGACACCCGCGACTGGGCTTCGGTGAGGCGCCTCGAATGATTGAGTGTCATGATGTTTGAGACAACCAAGCTAACCGACACAACCTACTGCATGCACGTAACGTTGCGTGCCTGTTTAACCGCGTGATGGAGAAGAGGGTTGGCGAA
Organism: Candidatus Nitrosopumilus sp.; assembly: GCA_964225475.1. Lineage (GTDB taxonomy): Bacteria > Planctomycetota > Planctomycetia > Pirellulales > Pirellulaceae > Rubripirellula. Next base: position 22,151 of record CAXQOB010000075.1, read on the forward strand.
AGATACTACGAATGCGTTTGAACGGGCAGATCTTGATCGAATCATTATGATGGCGTGGGAGGATCGAACCAGCTTTGATGCAATAAAGGAACAGTACGGGTTGGAGCCCGGTGCGGTGATCAAACTCATGCGTCGGGAAATGAAGCCCTCATCATTTCGCCTCTGGCGTGAGCGAACGTCGGGACGCATCACGAAGCACGATAAGAAATTTACGTCTGCAATAGGAGCTAACAGCCTAAGGAGGTTCAGGGCGAAATCTCAGCGTGGTTGATGGGTCCCTAACGAGTGATCGCAGATTAGGTTCGTTGCGGAAGCCAACGTAGTGTGTGTTCTTGAAGTATCGTCTAAGCAACGCCGACGGACCTGAGAAACTCGTTTGATCAACGTCATGGAGAGCGTCGAGTCTATTGTTGAACGTCCCTTGGTTTCTCTGGGTTAAATCAGAAGCACGGGAATATCCTCTATCTATCTCGCTCCAGTTTTGCTGGTCAATCGCACCACAGGTTCTGCTGTTCTCACACTTACCCGTCACTCGAGTTTTATGTGAATCGATTGGCCTGTTGCCGAGGGGTGGTCTCTCGTTGGACTGGTTTTTGCATCGCAAACTGCGTGGGTTGTTTTGCGGAGTTGCCGCAGCGGCTCCGCGACTCGTTTTTTGTTGGACGGCCCGTATGAAAAGCCCACCCGACGTATGGGCGGGCTTGTTGGTTAGTCACTGAGGTATCAGCGTCTTTCCCAAAGATTTGGGACGTGGGTGGCATGCCGCTGTGCGCTCATCGGATTTCTTGTCGGCAGACAAAAATTACTCGCGAGTCAGCTGCTTGTTTTTTTGGCGTCAAGCGCACGCTGATAGTACTTGTGAGTGACCTTGTCTTGGTTCTCCAATAGCCAATCAATGGTTGGCTCATTCTCCATCGCCTTGCGGATGGATTCTTTCATCGCGCGTCGATGAATATCGAAAAGAGCTTCGTGATCGAGGTTATCATCTGTTGCCGCTCCGGGATTCAGCCACACCGAGCAGATGATTCCAAGATCATTCGCTTTTTCTTTGGGGAGGTAGCCCTCTCGCACGGCGTCGAGAACTCCGTTGGCGATCGCCCCCTGAACGGTCCCCATGAGAATATTCGTATAGGCTGAGCTTTTGACGGTGACCTTACTGACCATCAGGGTCACCGGACGCACCTGAATGTCTGTATCGAGAATAGCGAATACTTTCGAGTGACCCGCTGACTGGTTACCGGTTAGGGTCGCAATCGCAGTACCCACGGGACCATCAAGTTCACCGATGACCACCTCTGGTTCTGCGGCGGTAAAGGGAGGTCCTCCAGCAATTAAACACTCGCCCGTTCGCATGATAATGCGGTCACTCATTCCGTTCATCCTATCTTAAGGTGCAAAACTTTAGTCTATCGAGTCATTGGGGGTTTTTCACGGGGGCGTTACGGCACACGGGGAAAGTGGTTGGTGGAATGAGTTATTTTTCCGCAAAGTGTGAAATCAGGAATAAATGGGCATTGCTAACGCCCGTTTTTGGTATCCTCTTCGCTAGGTGTTTCAGGCCCTCTCATTCGCGGAATTCATACGACACGGTAGCAAAATGACAGATGTGGAGATTGGGACAATGAGTTTTGCCAAGTGGAGGTTCCGGGCGCTGGGATTTCTCATGGCGCAGGTGTTCCTCACGCAGTCAGTGAGAGCGGAGAGTGAGTTTCCTGACGACTGGTACTTCTCTCCAAAAACCCCAGTGAGGCAAAATTGGGAGGGTAAGCAGGCGGTCGCATGGAGCAGTTCCGCTTGGATTGGTGATTCCGTCGATTTATCGGAGTGTCGCGGAAAGGTTGTCGTTCTTGATTTTTGGGCGACTTGGTGCGGCCCCTGCGTAGCTTCGATCCCGAAGAATACAAAGCTGGTAACGGAGTACCCCGATGATCTTGTCTTTGTCGGTATGCACTCTGCAACCTCCGGCTGGGACAAGGCGCCACAGATGGTTACCGACAAATCCATCAACTATCCAGTTTCCCTAGATACCGGCGATACAGCAAAGGCATATTCAATCAATGCTTTTCCAACCTACATCGTCATCGATCGAAAGGGCGTTGTACGTGCTGCGGGGATAGTGCCCAGTCGTGTTGGCGAGGTTGTTGCGAAATTAGTTGGCGAAGCTGGGGGCAGCCCGGTATCTGCTGAGCTGTCAGCGTTCGAACAAGCCTGGTTCTACCGAGGCTCACAGCAGATGCGTCCGTGGGTTGAACGTTTTGGCAAGAATGGTAGCGCAATTGAGGCGAAGAGGTGGTGGCACGCAGAGTTGGCGGAAGAGCCTCCCGTTCAACCCGAAGAAGGGGTCGCGCCGGAAGCGGTTGTCGAGTTGAATGGTTTCGATACCGAGGATCTCGGGGGAATGATACGAGTGGTCCATTTCTCGCGATCCGGTACGCCGCTGATCCGAGAGCATCTAAATAGCGTCAATGAAGTCGCAAAAAAATACCAACCCTTGGGAGTCGGGTTTCTTGGGGTTATGGATTATGAATCGGATTGGGACGCAATGGTAAAAATTGCCAAGGACTTGAAACTTGAAATCCCGCTTGCTCTTGATGCCTTACCCGATGCGACGGATGAGGAGCCGGATGATGTCAAGGCGGCCGCGTCGAATGTTGTCCCCGGGGCAAAAGTTCGTGAGGCCGGCGCAACGGCCAAGTCCTATGGGGTGCGTGTGGCTCCCGTTACTGTTTTGCTTGATCGCAAAGGTCGGATCCGGGCGACGGGTCTGAAGTTGGACCACCTCGGTGATGCAATCGATGAATTGCTGTCCGAACCCGATCAATAGGCCAGCACGCGAGTGGTGGTTCTCACCACCCTACGTAACGGGAAGCAACGTTTTTCACACTGAGTGGTTTGCTTAAAATAAGCACAAGGTTTTTGGAGTCAGGATGAATTCGGTTGAGCAAGCGGAATTAGCGACCAACAGCGGTAACCTTCCACCAGCGGAGATCAAGGCCGAATTTGGCCGGGCCGTGGTCCAGCAGGTTGGTCAAACGGTGGTCGGGCAAAGTGAAGTGGTTGAGCGAGTGCTGATTGCGCTTCTCACAGGGGGGCATCTTCTACTTGAGGGTGTTCCTGGAATCGCGAAGACTCTACTGGTCCAATCAGTCGGTAAGGCAATTAACCTTCAGTTTAAGAGGGTTCAGTTCACGATTGATTTGCTTCCCTCGGATATTCTGGGTGCCGAGGTGCTTGATCAGAAAAAAGGCGAATTCCGTATCCATAAGGGACCAATCTTTACCAACCTTTTACTAGCAGATGAGATCAATCGCGCATCTCCGAAGGTGCAGTCCGCGCTCCTCGAGGCGATGCAGGAGAGGAAGGTGTCGCTTGGGGAGGAGACCCACTCGCTCCCGGCTCCATTTCTTGTGATTGCGACACAGAATCCTGTCGAGCAAGCGGGAACCTTTGAGTTGCCAGAGGCGCAGTTGGATCGTTTCATGATGTGCCACCGCCTTCGTTATCCAACCCCGGTTGAGGAGACGGAGGTCGTGCGACGCACGCTCGATCTGAAACTAGTCCGGCAGGGCGATGGGGCAGTTCCTCAATCGATGTTTGATGCAATTGACGCAAAGCAGCAGTTGCAGGTGTCTGACCTTTCCGATGCGATGGACAAAGTTCAGCAAGTGCACGTCAGTGAGGTTTTTATCAGTGACTGCGTAAAGTTGGTTAATGCGACCCGCTCGCATACGAAGTTGGTGCTGGGTTGTAGCCCGCGAGCGATTCTCAGTCTTGTACAAGCGTCGCGAGCCCGAGCGTACCTCTACGGGCGTGATTACGTCGTACCGGAGGATTTGTTCAGTCTTGCAGAGGACGTCATTTTACACCGAGTAAGGCTCAATTATGAAGCGATCGCGGACGGCGTGACCGGGCGTCAATTGCTCGATGATCTGATTGATTCGATTCTGTAATTTGGGGGTAGCTCAATTTGGGTAGTCCGTCCACGGAACCGCAGACGCTTCCTTCACCTGAAGTTTTGTCACGTGACAATTTTGAGCTGCTGCTGCGCCGAATTGCTGATGACATTGCATTCGGTACCGACGACTCCATTTTTGTCGGTAGTGGATTGGAGTATGCGCAGTCTCGCCCCTACGAACCGGGTGACCCAGTACGGCAGATTGACTGGAAGGTGACGGCGCGAATGCCGGTAGCGTACGTAAAGCAGCATGAGACGCTCAAGCGTTTGGCAATGTACCTTGTCGTTGACACTTCGGCCTCAATGCAGGTGAGTTCCACTTCGTTAAGCAAGCAGGCGTTAGCGTTATGGATTTCTGGGGCGCTGGGTCTGGTTGCTCTTCGGCGTTTGAGCCCGGTGAGTGTGATTAGCGGTGGAAGTCGCTACCAGAGATTGAAAAAGCAGGAGACCGCGAGTCTTTCGCCCGACGATTTGTGGAGAAATCTTGAGCCCCTGCGGTCTGGTGATGTGGATGAGAAAACGGAACTCTCCCAAAGGTTGGATTCGTTGGCAATCCAGTTAAGAGAGCGGAGCGTGATCGTAGTGCTTAGTGACCTTCACGACAGCGAGGTGTTGGATAGCCTCAAGCGTCTGGGGCCCCAGCATGATGTGATCGTTATCCATCTACAGGATCCAGCGGAAACGGGGGATTTGGGGGCGGGTTACTTTCTTGGTAGCGAGGCAGAGTCCGGCCAGAGGTTTTTGGCGAAGTCAAAACAGCGTTGGGTTCACGATGCTGGAGTAGAGCGGCGGCTAGCGGGTGGGGATATTAGTTACCTGCGTCTTCGCACGGAACAGAGTTTCGTTTCGCCGTTACGTTATTTTTTACTGACTCGTATTGCGTTGATGCGAGGGCAGCGATGAAGCCGTTAAATTTTTCAAGTCCACGACTGCTGCGGCACCGGCTCTTTGGTATTGTCGTATGCGCTGTTTGCCTGGCGGGCAGTGGACGATGCGAGGAAAACGAGGATCGCGAAGTTCTTACTCGATCAAGGCGTGGGCTAACGGGAACGCTGCAGTTTTATCATTCGAGTCCCAGCCTGGCAGCTAAGGCCAACCAGTCCGGCGACGGTCCCTTGTTCGTTAGGCTCGAGCTGTCGGATGATCAGCCCAAGGTGGGAGAGCAGTTGTATCGTTACGACCTCCGTTTTTTTGGAA
>CAXQOB010000076.1:0-8324 GCA_964225475.1 Candidatus Nitrosopumilus sp.
CGACAGAGGCGGGAAGAAACTACAGTGAAACAACACTTCTCGAACCCTTGACGGATCAAAAAGAGCGATTCACCCTCTACCGAGGATTGGATCACGGTCTTCGAGGTGGGCACTTTGCAGTGCACACATTTTTGTCAGGCGTTCTTCATCACGAAGCGAAGAATCGAAAAGATCGAAACGTTACGCTCGATCAGTACCTGGCTGAAGCAATCGGAGGGGACACACGCTACGCTTCGCTTGCCGTTGGATCCGAGGGTGGAATCCATGGGGGCTGTCAGCTTTCGTGGACTCGCTCCGGCGTTCGTGTTCCGCCGATCACTGAACCCGAGGCATTATTTGATCATCTGTTCGTGAATGATCCCGAGACGGATCGCAAGAAACGAAAGCGAGATAGCGAGCTCCAAGCCTCAATTCTCGATTCTGTACGAGAAGAGGCAGGCGATTTGGCAAACCGAGTGAATCGCGAAGATCAAGACAAACTGGATGAATACTTTAGCTCAGTGAGGGATGTGGAGAAGAAGATACAACTTCGAAAACGATGGGCTGATCAGGCGAAACCTGACGCGCCATTCGATAGTCCAGTGAATCGCAACACGGTGGATGACTTACCCATTCTTTACGAATTGATCGCCCTTGCACTTCAAACCAAATCCACACGCATTGCAACGCTAGAAATTGGTGGGAGCTTCCTTCCGCAAAACCTCGGCATCGACAAGTCGTACCACAGCCTTTCTCATCATGGAAATAATCCGGAGACGGTGGATTTGCTCGTCAAGCTTGAGACCTATCAGATCCAACAATTTGCAAAGTTCCTCGATCGCCTCGCAACCATGAAAGATGGTGAACAATCGCTACTGGATACAACCACCGTTCTTTTTGGCAGCGGCATGGGCAACGGTAGCTCTCATACCAATAGCGATCTCCCGATTGTGTTGGCGGGTGCGGGCTATCAAACCGGGGACTACCGCGTGACACCACAACACGGCCTCGGCAAGGTTCCCCTTTGCAATCTGTTTGTTGATATTGAACAGAAAGCTGGTGTGGCGACTAATTCCTTTGGCGTCAGCACCGGTGCTCATTCTTAGAGCCGCTGTCCATTCTTCAAACCTTGGACAAAACATGCGTCCCGCGATGCATCCGTTAAGAACCTCCCATCAGAGAATGACGTGACTCGGTTTCCATCAGCAAGATCCCTTCCGGCGACGCTGTTCGCTGCACTCACTTTGCTGGGAATGGGAGTGATTGAATCGCGAGCTGATGAGACTCGTCAAATCGAGACGGATGTCGCCAATGCGAACGCGATCACTAAAAAGAATGAGCAGTTCCGCTCATTCCTTGATGCACACTGCATCGACTGCCATGACGAAGGCAACAGCGAGGGGGAACGAAATTTCCAATCGCTTACCTTACCTCTTCGCGACATCAATTCTGTGATCCAATGTGATGAGATCATTGACCAACTCACGTTGCGCACCATGCCTCCGGAAGATTCCGGTCAACCCACCGATCAACAGCGGCTCGCAATGATTGATCTACTGCGAAATTCGGTCGCAGATGTCAGATCAACACTTCAGGACTTCGGTGGACAGACCGTCATCCGCCGACTCTCCAATCGTGAATATGAAAATACGTTGCGGTCATTGTTCGGACGCCGTGTGGACACACTCGGTTTGACTCTCGAATTCCCAAAAGAGAACACCAGCGAGCACATCGACACCATCGGTGCATCGCTTGTCACTTCCGGCTTTTTACTCGATCAGTACTTTCAAGCCGCATCGCGGCTTGTGGATACTCGACTGGCTGAGCCGTTACCGGAACAACAGTCCTGGCATTTCAAAGATCATTTTGTCCAGTACGAAGAATTGACGGGATCGCACAAAAGTGTATTCAACTTTGATTATCTGTGCCTGTATGAGCAACCCAATACCGACACACGGCAGGGTGGATATGGACACATTGAGGACTTTTTAGACGGTGTCCCTGCTTCGGGTTACTACCGAATTGAGGTTCTCGTGCAAGCGTTGCATCGAGACACTCATTATGACCCAAAGATATTCAGAATTGATTTTTCGGAGCCCTTCCAAATTGGAATTGTCCCGGGTGACGTACGCCGCGGTCACATTCACTACCCACAATCAATCGAACCTGTCCTAGCGGTCGACGTTGTACCGGACGAGCAGCAGGAATGGAGATCGTTTAAGGTGTGGCTCGAAAAAGGGCAGACGCCAAGATTCATCTTTCCCAACGGACCCTATGAGTCTCGTGCTTCGGTCATCGAAACGAACCGAAAGTACAAGGAAGAGTTCGAGAATCCTCAGGACGGTGTTGGCCGAGCCACACTCCTGCGTGAGGGTGCCTTGCCACACATTCGAATTGATGAAATAAAAATCGAGGGTCCCCTCCGCGAGCCCAATGGACGCGCGGAAGAGATTGCGATCTTTGGACCCGGGGGATTTGATTCTGAAAAAGCGATCGAACAGATCCTCAATTTCGCCGAGCGCGCGTATCGACGCCCCCTGAATGCATTGGACACTGAGCGACTTCAAGATTTTTATGTCTCGAGGATTGGCAGCGGTGACGATCCAAGAGGAGCAGCTCTCAGCACGATCAAGCTGATCCTTTGCTCACCTTCCTTTCTCTACCTCGCTGAAATCACCGAGGAGCAAGAGCCAACGTTGAACGCATTTGATCTGGCAAGTCGGCTCTCTTACGCCCTTTGGGCAGAACCACCTGACTCAGCTTTGTATGAGGATGCGAGAAACGGCTCACTCCTTGAGGAGGGTGTTTTAATGAAACATACCCAGAGGATGCTGGCCGATGACCGCGCCGAGGCATTCTACTCCGGATTCCTAGATAGCTGGCTAAACCTTCGAAGCCTCGGAGATCTACCACCTCCGCGGAAATTTGCGACCGCATACTACTCCGAGAACCTACCTCCTCTGATGAAGGAAGAAACAAAGCGATTTGTGCGGCACCTGATTGAAAACAACCGCCCTGTCACCGAACTACTACTTGCGGACTACACGTTCATCAATAAGCCACTTGCCAAGCACTACGGACTTCCTGAGAAAGAGCAACTTCGATTAGCGGACGGCTTCCAGAAAATCAGCTTCAATGGCAACAAACAACGGGGTGGGCTACTTTCCATGGCGAGTGTTCTTACTGTCAGTGCCAACGGTGTTGACACGTCACCAGTCACTCGAGGCGCATGGATTCTTGAAAACATCCTCGGTACTCCACCGCCTCCGCCACCTGATGAAGTCCCGGCACTTGACGGAACCGTCAATGATGCAAAGAGCATCCGTGAAAAACTTGCGATCCATCGCAGCGATGCAACCTGCAATATTTGTCATCGCAAGATTGATCCTCTCGGTTTCGCACTAGAACATTTTGATCCGGTGGGACGATGGCGTCAGAAGTACCCAAAGCAAAAAGATTCAGAAGACCGACTCGAAATTGATTCCTCAGGAGAGCTGATAACGGGTGAAAGCTTCTCTGACTATCAGACCTTTCGAAAGCAGCTGGTTTCGACCCAGGAACGTGCATTGATGAGTTGCCTCGTTCGGAAGCTCATGGAGTATTCGACTGGGCGTCACATGAACCTATTTGACGAGTACGACATTTCACAAATCGTTGAAGACACCCTTGCGTCCAAGGGTGGTGTGCGAGATCTGTTACTGGCTACTTATAAAAGCAAAATTTTCCGTAGCCGATAAAATGCACCGTCCGTGATCAAGCCCTAGGGTACCTGGTGCTTGGATTGAATCCAGTTACAAAGGCAGCCGACCTGAGGGGAGTGGAAATCAGCCACTCAACGGGAGGAAGCTCAACGTACTGAATCGGATCGCCCCCGTTACCTCGGCACACTTTCGGTAATCAGGTGCCTTCGCAGGTCCGTCGCCTTCTCGCATCCCACCTGTTCCATGACTTGCTGCAACTGTTTCTTCAGCATCTCAAAGGTGTGATGTCCCCCGTATCGACCGAGGGCGCAAACGCCTAACATCGGCGTCCGACCCATGAACGTAAAGTCCGCTCCACAGGCCAGACATGCTGCAATATCAGCGCCTGAGTACATCCCACCGTCGATCATCACCTTCAATTTATCGGCGAATTCTGGTACCAGCTGAGACATGGGGACAATGGTACTCTGGCCGCGATCAAGCTGCCGCCCTCCGTGATTGGAAACAATCATCCCGTCGAGTCCGTGCTTGACGGCAATCTCCGCATCATCGGGGTTCACAATACCTTTGACGACGAGGTTCCCCTGCCACTTGTCTCGAATCTGCGCAATTTTGGTTTCGGTAAGTCGCCCAGAAAAGGTTTTGTTCATGAACAGCCCAAGGTGTTTCATGTTAAGCCCCTTGGGAATATAAGGCTTCATGGTCTGAAATTCAGGCTTACCCGCAATCAGTTGCTCCATCGCCCATGTCGGACTGAGAAACATCTGCACAATATTCCGAGGCGTCATCCGAGGAGGAATTGAAAGCCCATTGCGAATCTCTTTGGGGCGATAAGCAAAGGTGGGAGTATCGGCAAGAATGACCAGTGTACGGCATCCCGATTCCCAGGCACGCTCGAGGAGCTTATCTCGAAGTTCAACCTCCGCGGGATGGTAAAGCTGAAACCAAAACCTGCCATTGGTAATTCCCGCAATCTCCTCGATACTCGCCGTGCTTACCGTCGACAGCGTGAAAGGAAGATTATGGTCAACCGCAGACTGCGCAAGGTACTGACAAGCCTTTGGCCACATCAGTCCTTGCAAACCAACCGGTGCAACCCCAAACGGTGCATCGTACGTCTCACCGAACAATTCCGTCGTCTGATCCGCTCCAGCGAAATCTCGAAGGTACCACGGCTTTAGCTGGACCTGTCGAATGTCACTTGTATTCCGCGCCAGATTGACCTCGCTGAAACAACCTGCCGCAAGATAATCGTAAGCAAAACCCGGCATTCTCGAGCGAGCTTTTGCCCGAAGGTGATCGACCGATGGGTATTCGGAATTGAAGTGGGAATCCATATTTTTTTCTAATCGCAATCAGTGAATCGCACGAAACTCTCATCTTGGTGTCTCAGCGCGTGCTAGCTCCTTTTCACTCATCATAGTCCATGGCACACCGCACAGCTATCGCGGATTTTAGCTCACGTATTGAGTACGCTCAGACGCTTATAACGTGCAAACCCAGTAACCCACGTTGAAGACGCAGTAAAGAAAGCAGAGGAGCTCAATCAAGATTGCCCATAAAATTACCCCATCAGTCCATCGCAGCCCGACCCGCAAACGGGTTCATACCGCTGAACCACCACACGGTAATCAGATTGCAAGCCAATCCATAGAGTCCTGCATGAACACCATAAGGTTTGGTGTAACCCAAAATGGCAAGGGTAATCGAGACCACCAACCCCACCACGAGTCCTTTCAGGACCGATCGACCATCGAGCGCCCCCCACCACAGGCTTACCATGAAGGCGGGGCACAACTGGACAAGTATGTCCAGTTTACGATCTAGCATGGTCACTAACGTTGTATCGCGCAGCGCAATTGCACCGAGTACGCCGAGGACGACGCAAAACCATCCACAAGATTTCCCGATGCCGATCATTTGCGCCTCCGACGCGTCTGGGTTTAAAACCCCTGCGTAAATATCTTTGGTCAGCATCGAGGAGATCGAAAGAATAATGGAGTCTGCGGTTGACATAATCGCCGCGAGAATCGCAGCGAACAACACCACAACCAGCCAACGCCCTACCACGCTTTGCTGCTGAACCTCACGGCACAAGATCGTCAGTAGCGAATCTGTCTGCTCCGGTGTTAGATCTGGTAAATGGGCTCGACCCATCACTCCGGCAAGCAATGAGACGGACGTCGTCACCAAGGGCAAACATGCCATCACCATTAGACTACGACGCAACGTCTTGGCACTACTTGCGCAATAAATCCGCTGAATAGCTTGCGGGTACAACGAGCACCCTATCCCGACAATCAAAAGATAACTTATCCACTCAGAAACACCCGACCACGAGGGAGGATTGAGTGATTCGGGCGAATGCTGCTCCAGTAAACGAGAGGCGTTCTCGAGCGAACCAAATTGCTGAAATATCAAATAGAGCAGGGCGACGAAACCAAACATCAGGATGCCACCCTGAATTGCATCCGTCCAAGCCACTGCCCGAAACCCTCCCAGCGTTTCATATACAACGATGATCGCAGCCAGAAAAACCACACCACTACAATAAGCGACGTAGGGATCAGCCTCGAATAAACCCTCAACGGCTTTCCCCATCGCCATCATTTGGGCGAGCAGGAAATTGCCGATCGCAATCATCATGACGATGGACGCGGTGATGGTGAGCGGCTGGTAGTTGAATCGATGACGAAGGTAATCTGACGGTGTAATGAAGGCATGCTTGCGACTGAGTGAAAACAATTTAGGTGCGAACACGAGGTACGCAACCACGACCGCTGTCATGAATTGAACACTAACCGTCCAGGAAAAACCGACTCGATACGTTTTTCCTGTAAAACCAAAAAGTGTGTTACCGCTGTACTGCGTTGCGTAAAGAGTCAGCAGCAAAACCCAAAGCCCGGTCGACTTTCCACCTAGGTAGAAGTCCGCCATCGTGTTGGCCTTGCGAGATTTCCAACCTGCCAATCCAACCAACAGCAAAAAGCCAAGATAGGAGGCGATCACAGCGATCTCCCCCCAATCCAATGGTGCTAACTGACTGTTCATTCCGCACACTCATTTTCGTCAGACCACGACTGAGTCAGCACCAACACAGTCTGAATCGAGATCAGTGCCGACCCAAGCAGAGAGGTCAGCACCCAAAGAGGCAACCCAGCAAATCGCAATAGCCCAAACTCGGGCATCCATTGCCAGTACCACGGAACGCTGATCGAAAAAAGTAACACGTAGATCAATAGCGAGTGTTGTCTGATTCGATCCATCACAAATCCAACGGAAAAAGGAAGTTCGAGAATTCAGGATGATTCCGCAAGGTCCGTTCCAAGGGGCAAAGCCCCATTGCAACGCAATGCGAAAAAAACACCCAAGTCGGCATCAATCGCTAGCTAAAGCGTAAGTTTATCCGTCGAGTCCATCAGGTAAAACCTCGAGCACCTGCGGATTAAACTTGCAGCTAGATCGCAAACAAGCCCCAAGGTTACAAGCCAACTCGACTCCGATGCATGCCTGAGTCTGGATGGCGGTGATCAGCCGCACCCACACCCCGAGTCACAGCAATCACCTCCGCTCTTGTTCGATCCAATCATGATACCTCCGGATATAATGCGTCGGATCGGCACTCCGGTCTCCGGATGCTGGGTGAGTATCTCGTCTGTCACCTTCTGAAATATCTCGATCTGCTCGGGACTCTCTTTATCCGATTTCGGAATCGTTTCATAAACGTATGTTGGCATAATAATCTCCTTTCCTGGTAATGCTGGCAGAGCAATCTTTGCTCCCTAAAGTCAATCAGAGTGGCACGTCATCCAGAGCAAATCTGCTCGCGGGGACATCGTATCAAAACCCAGAAAAAAATGTATGCAGTTCCTCTCGATCAGCATTCTGCACAGATTTTTCAAGCCTTCTATTTTCAGCGAGTCCGGCTAATTGTTGAATCAAAACAACCCAACCTTCATCACACTCACGGATGGCAGAAAAGCCATGCCACAATCTCAACTGGCGTTCCTAGACTCCAGCTCCATTTATTTCTTTCTCTCGTGAAACCAATTTCCGATCAGTAAAGACGCGACTCCTAGCACGCCGAGCATGATTGCAATCAGTGCCACTATCAAAGTGTCCTTATCCATACCGATCCCGTTTGTCCAATGAAGTGAAAATGCGACGAGTTTCTATCGAATCGATACAGCGATTTGCTCGAATCAGAGGTGTCATTAGCCTAGATCATAAGCCACGACAGTTCAAACTCATGCAATCCCCGCCTTCAAAATCAATCATGACCTCAATCCTGGATCAGCCGTTGCATCGGCATAGAGCTGACTGCCCCCTTTTTTCGGACCTCTCATGGCTTATCACACGCACACTGGACGGCGTTTTATCCCATTCGCTCTCGGAATTATCAGAGAAGATCGGTTTTGTCTCTGTCTATCGAGTTTCATCGATAACCGCATGAATGATAGAATCGGGTAGACATTAGATCGAAATCTCCGGGAAGCCATAATGCGTTTATTCGTCACGTACACCATAGCCTTAGTTTTTATAGCGATCCCACTGCAAGCCGATGAGGGCATGTTCCCGATCAGTGACATTGATGGATTGCGCCTGAGTGAAAAGGGCTTATCACTTACAGCCAAAGAAATTTTC
>CAXQOB010000077.1:0-35744 GCA_964225475.1 Candidatus Nitrosopumilus sp.
AGGAGCATTGTCATCGATTTAAGCTTCGAATCACGTGTTTTGTTCGTTTTTTCCGGGGTTTGCGATGGACTCACTGGTCTTGCCGTTGAAAGGGCCGTTGAAAGGACTGGGGCTCCGGGTGGATTAGCTTTGGCATTTGTATCGATCATTGCAATTGAGCAATTGGCAATACCTTCACCGCTGAGAGGGGAAACGTAACACGGAGTTAAAATAGCAGAGTAGAAAAACCCAAAAAACTTTCCGTTTTCGGGGGGCAAGAGCCGTTGACGGATTGGGGGAGGGGCCGTAAATTCTCGTCCTTGCCACGGCATGAGGGCTGTGGCGGAGTCCAAAGACTCGCCAAGGATCGGGCTTGTCCGGCATCTTCGCTCTTACGTCGAGTGCCGTTCGACTGATTCTTGCGTTGCTTTTGTCTCATCACTCTAACCACTTTTTGGGTCATCGTTCTGTGTCTGCTGGAGCTAGTGAAGTAATTCGAATTCGTATGGAAGCGTACGATCACTCGGTTCTGGACCAGAGTGCCCAAGACATTGTGGATACTGCAAAGCGAACTCACAGTCGCGTGCATGGTCCGATTCCACTTCCAACCCGCGTCGAGCGGTATACGGTTTTGTCGGGCCCCTTTGTGAATAAGAAATCGCGACAGCAGTATGAGATCAGGACTCACAAGCGTTTGATTGATATCGTCCAAGCAACAGCAAAGACGATCGAAGAGTTAAATAAATTAAGTCTCCCGGCCGGCGTTGATATTAAGATCAAGGCTTCTGCACGTTAGTTCGGGCAGGGCCAAGGCTTCTGCGGCTTGGGAGGTTTTACCCCGCGACTGTGTGGTGGCGGGGTAAGGGTTCGGCACAGTAGACCAGCGGCGGTTTCCGGATGAACGGAAGTCCAGTCGATAACCAGGTGGAAGTGCAGTTTCTCTGAATCGGTGTTGCCGGGTCAGGGGCTGTTCAGCTTCTGGTTCGGCTCGGCAGACTTAAAATCCAACACGAATGACGGGCGTTCCGTGTGAAAGCGGGGCGAGGTGATAGATATGACACCATCAATTCTCGGCCGAAAAGTCGGGATGACACAGATATATCTGGAAGACGGTCGGGTAGTTCCTGTAACCGTGATTCAGGCCGGTCCGTGCCATGTCTTGCAGGTCCGCAGTCAGGAGCGGGACGGTTACGAAGCTGTTCAGTTGGGTTTTGAGGACAAACCACGTCGTTTAGCGAGTCGCGCCGAGCGAGGGCATGTTGCGGCCTTGGAGAGCAAGCGTTCGAAAGAGCGGTCTGCTTCAGGCGTTGAGCTCGTGGAAAAAGCCGGTTGTGAGCCGCAGCGTTTCATTCGTGAGTTCCGGGGTTCCTCTGATCTGCAGGTTGGGGCAACGGTGACGGTCGACCAGTTCTCTGAGGTCGGTCGCGTTGACGTCGCAGGCACCAGCAAGGGCCGTGGTTTCTCGGGTGTAATGAAGCGGCACAATTTCTCGGGCCAGCGGGCAACGCACGGTGTCAAAAAGGTGCATCGTCACGCGGGTGGTACCGGTTGCAGTGCTTCGCCAAGTCGCGTCTTCAAGGGGCGTAAAATGGCCGGTCAGTACGGCAACAATCGCTCGACCAGCCGTAACCTCGAGTTGGTTCGGGTTGATTCGGAAAATAATCTGCTGTTGGTTCGTGGGGCAGTGCCCGGGCCGAATGGTGGATTTGTGAGTGTCTGTGAAACGAATAAGTTGGGTTAAGGAATCATGGCCACTTTGCCAGTATATGACGAATCCGGCGCCGAAGTCGGGACTTATGATATCGACACGGCTCAGATTGCTGAACGTGTGAACAAGCAGCTGCTTCATGATGCGGTCGTGATGTATCAAGCGAACCTGCGTCAAGGTTCCCATTGTGCGAAGACGCGTGGGGAAGTCGCTGGCACGACAAAAAAGATGTATCGCCAAAAGGGCACCGGTAACGCTCGTGCTGGTAGTAAGCGACCGAACGTTCGGAGAGGTGGTGGTGTCGCTCGAACCATCAAGCCTCGGGATTACAGCTATCGAATGAATCGAAAGGCGATACGCTTGGCCACACGCATGGCGATTCGCTCGAGGATTGATGACGGCGAAGTGGTTGTGGTAGAGCAGTTGGCATTCGAGCAGCCGAAGACTTCCAGGATGGCGAGTGTTCTCAAGGCTCTGGGGCTCGATGGGGTCACGACTCTTGTTGCAACCGCTGGTCACGATGGGCTGGTTTATAAAAGTGGGCGAAACATTTCAGGTGTGAGCGTTCAGCCAGTTCGTGAGCTGAATGCACTCTCCGTGCTGAAGCCGAAGCGTGTCTTGGTGACGCGTGAAGCGTTGGATCGAATTAAGGAAGGCACTTTCGCAACCGCCGAATAGCGGCTTCGAGGTGTCCAGGACGTTTTTAAGAGAAGAATAAGTACCGATGACGAGGATACAACCACCGACGAACGCCGGTAGCAGTCTCGATCTAGAGGCGCATCAGATTCTGTTGCGTCCTCTCGTGACCGAGAAGGGTGTGCACCGAGCTTCTCGGAACAATCAGTATGCTTTCGAGATTCATCGTGAAGCGACAAAGTTCGATGTCAAACGAGCAGTGGAAGAGTTGTTTGGCGTCAAGGTAGAGAAGGTGAGGACGCAGACTCGCAAGGGCAAGATGCGTCGTTACCGAATGCGGTACGGTCGTACCTCAGGTTGGAAGAAGGCCATCGTGCAGTTGCATGAAGATCATCGGATCGACTTCTTCTAAAAGATGTGGTGTCGCGAGAGCGACTGGATGAGTTTTTTGAATTTAACGGTTACCCGATAAGACGAAACAGATATGGGCATTCGAGTCTACAAGCCGACCAGCGCCGGAAGACGCAATGCGTCGGTGAGCGACTTCGCCGAATTGACGCCTGGGTATAAGCCTGAGAAGTCACTTCTTCGGCCGAAGCGAAAGACCGGTGGGCGAAACAATCAAGGTAAGATCACCGCGAGGCATCGTGGCGGCGGTCACAAGCAGATGTATCGTGTCGTCGATTTCCGGCGTGCGAAGGATGGCGTCGATGCGGTGGTTAACTCGGTTCAGTACGATCCCAATCGATCTGCTCGAATCGCGTTGCTTCACTACCAAGATGGTGAAAAAGCATACGTCGTTGCTCCTGCGGGAGTGAAGGCTGGAGACCAGTTGAGTAACGGTCCTGACGCTCCTCCAGTGGTTGGTAATTGCATGCCGTTGAAAAATATCCCTCTGGGAACGTCGGTGTGCTGCATTGAGTTGCGTGCTGGTCGAGGAGCGGTGCTTTGTCGATCCGCTGGGACACAGGCAACCTTGATGGCACGCGAAGCAGATTGGGCTCAGTTGTCCCTTCCAAGTGGTGAAGTGCGTCGAGTTTCCAGTAAATGTCGAGCGACGATTGGTCAGGTCGGCAACAGTGATCACATGAACGTCCGCCTTGGAAAGGCGGGTCGTGCAAGGTGGTTGGGCCGACGTCCACATGTTCGCGGTACTGCCATGAACCCAATCGATCACCCGCACGGTGGTGGTGAGGGTCGGACCAAGGGTGGTCGGCACCCAGTGAGCCCTCAGGGTAAGAGTGCCAAGGGCGGGGCAACCCGACAGAAGCGTAAGCCAAGTAACAGTTCGATTGTCAGGCGTCGTAAGAGTCGACGCTACGGGCAACTGAAGTTGCACTAGAAAGATTAAGAGATTGGCGTTGTTTGATCGGGATCAAGCGATGCTTTCTCTACCCCAAACCAAGTAATTGTTCCCAAACCGGTTAACGAAGTATTCATGAGCCGCAGTAGCAAGAAAGGCCCGTTCGTCGATCCGAAGCTGTTTTTCAAAGTGCAAAAACAGGCGGAGTCGGGCGGCAATGAACCGATCAAAACGTGGGCGAGGGCCTGCACGATCGTTCCTGAATTTGTGAACGTGACGTTCATGGTTCATGACGGACGCAAGCACGTCAAAGTGCTCGTCACCGAGGACATGGTTGGACACAAGCTGGGTGAGTTCGCTCCAACCCGGACGTTCAAGGGGCACAGCGGAAAGGGCAAGAAGTAATTCTTGGAATGACCAATGGCAAAGTTCAACGCAAAACATAAGAACGCACGAATCAGTGCACGGAAAGTACGCCCCTTGGCAGATATTGTTCGAGGGAAGTACGCCGATGAGGCTTTGGACATTTTGAAGTATCAGCCCCAGCGGGGAGCAAGGATGCTGGAAAAGGTGATCCAGAGTGCTGTAGGGAACGCTCAAGATCCTGATCAAAACTCAGGAAAGAGCCACCGTATTGAAGAGTTAGTGGTCACCGAAGTCTGTATTGATGGCGGCCCGATGTTCAAACGCGTTCGTCCTCGGGCAAGAGGAAGCGCGTTCATGATCAAAAAGAGAAGCAGTCACATCCGTGTTGGTCTCACGCCAATCGATGAGCTGTAAGGAGTCTCAGTCTGCCTTAGTGGCTGAGTCACGTTTTGAATAGTTTTTGACGAACCGAAGATTGTAATCCTAGAAGACAAAGAGTCCCTGATGGGTCAAAAAGTCAATCCAATCGCCTTTCGAACTGGTGTTACCCGTGGCTGGTCCAGTCGATGGTATGCATCGAAGCAAGATTTTGCTGATTTGCTCGTCGAGGATCGGAAGCTACGTAACTTCATTACCAATCATCCGAAAAAGTCTCAGTACAAAAGTGCTGGCATTGATCGGATTGAGATTGAACGTACTCGTGATGAAGTACGTGTGATGATGTACGTGGCGCGTCCCGGACTCATCATCGGTAAGCGAGGCCAAGAGATCGAAGTTTTGCAGGCAGAGCTGCAGAACTTGATCGGACGACGAATTAATCTCAAGGTTGAGGAGGTGGGCCGACCTGAGTTGCAAGCTCAGTTGGTAGCCATTGATATCGCACAACAACTTGCCAAACGATCGAGTTTCCGGCGAACGATGAAGCGTTCCCTGGAGCAAACGATGGAAGCGGGTGCCAAGGGCATCAAAATTCAGTTGGCAGGACGTTTAGGTGGAGCTGAAATGGCTCGCCGAGAGAAACAGATTGCGGGCTCCATCCCGTTGAGCACGCTACAAGCAAAAATTGATTACGGGTTCACTGAAGCGATGACGCCACAGGGGCACATCGGGATTCAGGTATGGATAAACCAAGGAACATACGGAGACGACACCGATGGCGCTGATGCCCAAGCGGGTCAAGCATCGAAAAAGCCAAAGAGGTCGCATAAGAGGTAGCGCGACACGCGGCAATACGGTCGTCTTTGGTGATTATGGACTCCAGTCGCTTGATGCGGGTTGGGTCAAAGCCACGACGATTGAAGCTGGTCGTATCGCTGCACAGCAATACGTCCGCGGCGAAGGAAAACTGTACATTCGAATCTTCCCAGACAAGTCGGTCTCCAGCACACCGTTGGAAACTCGAATGGGTAAAGGTAAGGGTGAGCCAGATTTCTGGGCAGCGGTCGTCAAGCCTGGCACGATCCTCTACGAACTCGGCGGCGTGACGGAGCAGCAGGCGAAAGTTTGCTTTGCTCGGCTCGCGAGTAAGTTACCGGTCAAAGTGCGGTTTGTTGAGCGACGAAAGGTTTAGCTCGGTGAGTTGCTGCCTATCGGGGCAGGATCCGTTGAGTGATGACCGAGATTTAGTCTCAAGTGGCAAATTAAAGACGATTAGACATGAGTACCAATACCGAACTTCGCGAAATGAGTGACGAGCAACTGCTTGCGACTGCAAAAGAGGCGTCGCAGACGTTATTTCGTCTGCGATTCCAATCGCAGAGCGAGCGTTTGAACACTCCCAGCGAGATACGCAAAAACCGACGACTGATCGCCCGGGTCAAAACGATCCAACGCGAGAGGGAATTGGCTGCAAAGTGATCCAATAGTAGGCACGACGCTTGGTGCGTTGTGCTGAACGAAAAGACAAGATTTATTTAACGAATACACCCGTCGGAACTGAATTCCATGCCGAAACGCGTTGTTTCCGGAATCGTGACTCGCGACAAAATGAGTAAGACACGTCGTGTCGAAATCAATCGCTTGGTCAAGCACCCGAAGTATAAAAAATACGTTCGACAGCGAACCGTTTGCTATGCCCACGATGAGGAGAACGTCTCCGGGGCTGGGGATCGGGTCGAGATCATCGAGTCCCAACCGCTGAGCAAATTGAAGCGTTGGCGTTTGGTTCGTGTGCTCGAGAAGAGCACCGATGTGGACGTCGCGGCTCTGCGAGCAGCTCGAAAAGTGGCTGCGGAGGCAGAGGCGGCAGATGGATCGGAGTCCAGCGAAGCGTAAGCAAGACTCAATGGAAGACCATCCTGGATGGTCACGATTCGAAGGTGAGCAAGCGTCTCGCAGGCGAGACACTCGGCAATCCTTTTTTAATCAATCACGGCATCATGCCTTTTGAAGTAACGATACAGACATGATTCAACAAGAAACTCGACTCAACGTCGCCGATAACACCGGAGCACGCGAAGTGATGTGCATCAAGGTGCTTGGCGGTAGCCGACGTCGCTTCGCCGGGTTAGGCGACGTGATTGTTTGTTCGGTTAAGAGTGTCATCCCGGGAAGCGATATCAAAAAGAAGTCGGTGGTCCGAGCGGTGATTGTTCGAACCAAGCAGCCGACGCGTCGACCCGACGGGAGTTACATTAAGTTTGACAGCAACGCTGTCGTGATTATTGACAAAGACAAGTCGCCGCGTGGCACGCGTATTTTTGGTGCAGTGGCGAGGGAGCTTCGCGAGCGAAGTTTCATGAAGATCGTCAGCTTGGCGAACGAAGTGGTGTGAGCCGGCGAACGAAAGTTCGAGGCGTGTTAATCGTACAGTACAAAAAGTTCCATCGTTTTTAGTAGTTCAGCACGATGTATTTTCGCATTGATGACGAAGTCCAAGTGATTGCCGGAGCCGACAAAGGTCGACGCGGCAAGATCCTGAAAATCGACCGAGAGAAGAATAAAGTGGTTGTTGAGGGTGTTGGTCGAGTGTGGAAGCACGTTCGACGCAGCCAAAAGAACCCGCAGGGCGGACGGCTAAACAAGGAAATGCCGATTAGTGCGAGCAACGTCATGTTGATCGATCCGACCACAGGACAGCCTACGCGAGTAGGTGTTCGTTACATGGAAGACGGTAGCAAAGAGCGTTACGCCAAGAAGAGTGGTGCTGGATTGGGAGCAATCTCGCCGGCTCGTGCAACCTACGCATCCAAGAAATAATTCAAGATTGAACCGCCAGACGTTGCGGAAACCTACACATGGCTGATTCCAAACCAAGATTACAAACCCGTTACGAGGAAACCATCCGTCAAGCGATGGTGGAAAGGCACGGTTACACCAATCCCCTTCAGATTCCTCGGGTCGATAAGATCACGATGAACATGGGTGTGGGAAGTGCAATCGGCGACAAGAAAATCCTCGATTTTGCAATCGATGCGATGACACAGATTTCTGGACAGAAGCCTGTGGTAACCAACGCACGAAAGTCCATCGCGAACTTTCGGCTTCGAGAGGGCATGCCGATTGGCTGCATGGTCACCATGCGTCGTCAACGGATGTACGAATTTCTCGACCGGTTGGTGTCCATCGTTCTTCCTCGTGTCCGTGACTTTCGCGGGATTAGCAGGAAGGCCTTCGACGGCAATGGAAACTACACCTTAGGTTTGACCGAACAACTGGTGTTCCCAGAGTTGAATCCAGACAAATTCACGCGTCCTCAAGGCATGAACATCACCATTGTGACATCAGCCAAAACGAACGATGAGGCACGTGACCTGCTTGAGCTGTTCGGAATGCCGTTCAAGCAATTACCGAAGAAAACCGATGCGGCGTAGGCCGGTTGTATACGACGCATTTCACTTTTAACGACCCGATAACCGAAAGTCACCCCGTGGCAAGTAAATCGAAAATCGCTAAGGCCAACCGACCGCCAAAGTTCAGCACCCGCAAAGAGAATCGCTGCAAGTTTTGTGGCAGACCTCGCTCGGTGTATCGCAAGTTTGGCTTGTGTCGAATTTGTTTCCGTGAAAACGCGAACATGGGATTGATTCCCGGTGTTCGTAAGGCCAGTTGGTGAGAATTGAAGGAATTAGGGGAGCTGACCCAAAATGATGACTGACCCAATTGCCGATATGCTCACTCGCATCCGTAATGCGGTATGCGTGGAGAAGCCATATGTCGACATCCCATCGAGCCGCTTCAAGCGGGGCATCGCTGATGTCCTGAAAAGGGAGGGTTTTATTTGGGACTGGAAAGAAGTCGACGAGGAAAATCCATCGGCGACACTGCGTCTTGAATTGAAATATGGACCCAATGGTGAGCGAGTGATTCAAAGCATTCGCCGAGTGAGTAAGCCCGGACGGCGACTATACAGTCGCGGGAAAGAGCTGAAGCCAGTACTCGGTGGGCTAGGAATTAGCATCATCAGTACAAGCAAGGGCGTGATCAGTGATCGTGAAGCCCGACGCGAGAATATCGGTGGTGAAGTTCTGTGTGAAGTCGCCTAAATCTTTGGCTTTTAAATGCAGACGGCGACATGCCGGAACAACCTTGAATGAATCGAAGCAAGTGAAATGAGCCGTATTGGAAAAAAACCTGTACCGATCTCCGACGGAGCGACTGTGACAATCAACGGTCGTACGATCGATGTTGAGGGTCCAAAGGGTAAGGACTCCTACGAACATCGTCCTGAAGTATCCGTTCGAGTCGATGAAGAAACAAAGTCGGTCGTTGTCGAAAGAGACACGAACGATCGAGCCTCGCGTGAATTCCATGGTTTGACCCGTGCGTTGATCGCGAACATGGTGGAAGGAGTCACTAAAGGTTACGAGAAACGTTTGGAAGTGGTGGGTGTTGGTTACCTTGCTGCGATTTCGGGCGATACCTTGCAAGTCAGAGCGGGTTACGCCAATGAACTGCACCTGAAAATCCCTGGGGATCTGAGTGTGACGTGTCCCGATCAAACCCACGTGGTGGTTCAGGGCTGTAACAAACAGAAAGTGGGTCAGTTTGCGGCCGAAGTTCGGGCGCTTCGTAAGCCTGAGCCGTACAAAGGCAAAGGGATTCGCTACCAAGGTGAACAGGTCAAGATCAAGCCTGGTAAGTCGGCGACAAAATAAAAGTGAGTCGGTGCTGAGTTGTCAGTGTCGAAGCATCCTGAAAGGGTTCGTCTCTCGGGGCGGTGAAAAGAACACACAAAGACGGACAGAGAGTCAGAGAAATCCAACGGTAGTAAGATGGATAAGAACAAACAGATACAGAAAAGGCGGCAACGGCGTCGCTTTCAGGTTCGCAACAAAGTACGCGGCTCGGCAGAACAGCCTCGCCTGTGCGTTTTTCGTTCGCTCAAGCATTTTAGTTGCCAGCTTGTAGACGATGAAGCAGGCAAGACTCTTGCCAGTGCGAGCACTCGCGACAAATCCCTGCGGGATCAATTCTCCGCAACGGGTAATTGCGATGCTGCAGCCCTCGTCGGTAAAGCGATTGCTGAAAAAGCGAACGCTTCGGGTATCCAAACCGTCAAGTTTGACCGTGGGCACAATCGCTTTCATGGTCGTGTGAAGTCATTTGCAGAAGCCGCTCGTGAGGGCGGGCTGCAGTTTTAATTCGAACAATCCTTTGTCAGCCTCTATTTGAGGGTTAGTACCATTAGTAACGGATCACGCAGAAAACGGACAAACGAGCCAGAGGGTCTCGGCGACGGCATGCTCGATCGCGTCGTGAAAATCAAGCGATGTGCAGCTGTGGTTAAAGGCGGTCGGCGCTTTAGTTTTGCCGCGATGGTCGTCGTGGGAGACGGCAAGGGCCGAGTAGGCTGTGGATACGGCAAAGCCAATGAGGTTCCGCCGAGCGTGCAGAAAGCTCAAAAGCAGGCGAGCCGGAGCATGATCAATGTGCCTCTCGTTGAAGGGAGTATCCCTCATCAAGTTTGGGGGCAATACGGCGCTGCCAAAGTTGTTTTGATTCCCGCGGGTGCAGGTACTGGTATCATCGCCGGGGAAGCAGTTCGTTCGGTTTGCGAAGCGACGGGCATTCACGATATTTTGACGAAGTCATTCGGGACCAACAATCCAGTAACGTTGGTCAAAGCAACGATCGATGCACTGTCCAAATTGCGAACCGTTGAGCAGGTTGCTGCTCTTCGCGGATTAAGCGTCGAAGAACTCAACGCCTAAGTGGGTGTGTTGGCATTTGCCACGTAGTATCAGAAACAGATTCAAAAAAGATTTAGTCGGTTGCCATCATGAACTTGAACGATGTCCATCGCGGCATTCAGAAGAAACGCAAGCGAAAGCGAATTGGCCGAGGTCCGGGTAGTGGTCATGGTAAGACTGCTGGTCGTGGCCATAAGGGTCACAAGAGCCGCAGTGGTTACAGTCGCAAGCCGAACTTCCAGGGCGGGGCAATGCCCATGTTCCGGCGTGTTCCAAAACGCGGCTTCAACAACCGCTGGGCGGTTACCGTATTCGCTGTGAATGTCGGTCAGATCAACGACGTTTTTGACGATGGCGCAGAGGTGACCCTCGAGGCACTTGCGGCGAAGGATCTCGCCAAGGGTACTTTCGACGAGGTGAAGATCCTCGGTGATGGTGAGCTCACCAAGAAGCTGACGATCTCCGCACACCGTTTCAGCAAATCGGCAGAAGAAAAGATCACGGCTGCAGGTGGCACGATCAACAAGCTCGTAGCAAAGCTGACGCCAAGCGAAAGAGTCGCACGTCTTAAAGCAGCGAGTGAAGATAAATAAACCGTTGGGCGGCCGCGGCAGCAGAGTCACTGAGGCGGTAGCAGCAACTCAAGCGTCACCGCTGTCGTTGAAGCGGATTTGGAAATATCGAGTTCTGCGTTGGTACGGAAAACTCGTCAATTGCAGTCGATGCAGGTGTCGTTTCTAGGGATCTGAGATAAGGGATGATTCTGAGAGTTCTTGGAAACCCTTCATTTACCCTGTCTTCTCAAGCCATTCCATGTTTGAGAGCGAGTTTCGCGAGTTCAGCGCCAGGCGAGCAGCATGGCAGGGATTCTCTCCAAATTCCTGATTCGGGCGGAAATCCTTCCCCGAGACTCCTATCGCTCAAACCTCAAAAAAACGTTACACTCCAAGGGTATATGGGAAGGATCTCAGAGCGGCAGGAGACTGCCATTTTGCTCGAGTTCCTTTGTTACGATCAACTTAATTCTCTGAAGTCATTTCTGCCGTTACCGTATCTGATGTGTTCTGGTGGCGAAGGATAAAAGACGGACCTAAAACATGTTCGAGAAGCTCCGAATTATTTTTTCCATCCCGGAACTTCGTAAGAAGATTCTCCTTACGATTGGCCTTCTGGCGGTTTATCGCATTGGGTTTCATATCCCACTCCCGATGGTGGCCACGAATTTGGAAGACGGTGGAGGAACGGCAGCGGAGTTCTTCGAGAAAGTGGCTGTCTTTTCTGCCAGTGACCTGCGGCAGGCAACCATCTTCGGGCTTGGCATCATGCCGTACATCTCGGCATCGATCATCTTTCAGTTGCTCGGTAGTGTGTTCAAGCCACTCGAGGAATTGAAGAAGGAGGGAGAAGCGGGGCGTAAGAAACTCAATGAGTACACTCGATATCTCACAGTAGCGATCTGTATTGTTCAGAGTTACATGTACCTGAAGTTCATGTTAATGACGGGTGGTGAAGGAGACTTCGGGAATATCAATCCGAACTTTTTGAATTCAACTGACGACGGGCTGTTTTTTGGTTGGCAGGTTGTCGCGGTAATGGTCATGACTTGCGGCACCGTCTTTTTGATGTGGCTCGGTGAGCAGATCGATGAATATGGAATCGGCAACGGGATCAGTCTGCTCATCATGGCGGGGATCCTGGCGCAAATGCCGAAAGCGTTATTTGAATTGATTGGCAACATGAAGACAGAGTTGACCGGGTTGAGCCGAGGTCAGATTGGTATTGAGACTCTCGTACTCTTGGTTGTCTTGTTTGTTGGCGTTGTCTTCGGCGTGGTCTTTATCACCCTTGGTCAGCGGAAGATTCCAACGCAGTCTGCGAAATTCACGCGTGGTCGCCGAGTCTACGGCGGAACTCGACAATTTTTACCGCTGCGAATCAATCAAGCAGGTGTGATGCCAATCATTTTTGCAAGTAGTCTATTGATTATCCCAGGGATGCTCTTGGGAGGGTTGGCTGGACTCTTTAATCCTGAAGGACAGATGTTCGCATGGTTGAATTACTTCGGGTTAACACTTAACGACCAAGGATCATTTTTCTTCAACTTCATGTATGTCGTGATGATCTTTTTCTTCTGCTACTTCTGGACTGCAATCACGTTCAATCCGAAAGAAATGTCAGACAACCTTCGCGATAGTGGAACCTTTATCCCAGGTTACCGTCCGGGGAAACGTACCACTGATTACCTTGAAAAGGTGATGGTTCGTATTACGTACGTCGGTGCCGCATTCTTGTCGATCGTTGCGATCGTTCCGACGGTGGTTTATGGATCCCTTGGGGTGCCGTATTCGATTGCTGGATTCTACGGGGGGACTGGTCTGCTAATTGCGGTGAGCGTCGCATTTGATTTGGTGCAGAAAATCGATAGCCATTTGGTGATGCGGAATTACCGAGGCCTGCTAGAGGGTGCGGGTGGTGGGGTATCACCGGTCGTTTAGGCCGAGCCCACGTGTTGCACAGGTCGTAGAGTATTTGCAATCCGTTGGTGTATTGACGAGAAAAAATATGCGGGATTGCTCCCTTCGTTGAGGGAGACCGCGATTTAGGTGGGGTCAGTCATCGGTGGCATGTCGCTTACTTTCTCGCCAAGAGCGCTCAAGGACGAGGTCGCACCTGGGATTCTTTTGTTTTGGTTGCAATTCGATTTCGTCGTGCCTGACGGGAATATAATCACTGCCGCAGTGACTTGATTGGGTTGAGATGCACATCGTTTTTATTGGTCCGCCAGGCTCGGGTAAGGGAACCCAGTGTTCGATGTTGATGTCGAGGCTTGGGGTTCCTCACCTATCGACCGGTGAATTGTTGCGACGCACCAAGGGGAAGTCGCCGCTGGGTGATCTGGTCAGTAGCTACATTGACCGTGGTTGCCTCGCACCCGACTTTCTGGTGATGCCGCTGGTGATGCGTCTGCTGACACAGAAAGACTTTGAGGCGGGGTGCCTTTTTGACGGTTTCCCGCGTACTGTGAATCAGGCAGAGTTTCTGCAAGATCACCTGAAAAAACTCAATCAGCGGATTGCCATGGTGGTGCACCTCAAGGTAGGCGAGGACCTTTTGATTGATCGCTTATTAGATCGATCGCGTCGTGAGGGGCGTGCGGATGACCATCAGGATGGGGTTTCTCAGCGGCTTCGGATTTACCGGGAGCGAACGCAGCCCGTCTTGGATTTTTATGCGAGTTCCGGCTTGGTGAGGCAACTGGACGGATCAGGGTCTCCACAGGAGGTGCATCGCAAAATCATCTCACAGGTCGAGGGCATTGGGGCGTTTTAGTGGCTCGGTGTTCTGACGGTAGAGGGGGCGATACCGTTTTTTTCCTGTTCGCAATGTTTTCCTGTTCGCAATGTTTTCCTGTTCGCGATGTTTTCCTGCTTGATTCGACCCTGTGGTTGTCAATTGTTGTACAGTGAGAACGCCAACAGTGCGGTCGATCGTGCAGAGATTTGGTATCTTCAAGGAGAGTGGGGTGTGAATCCTATCGGCGTTGATCTGCCGAAGGCGAGGAACCACGTTCTGCGTCGAATGTTGAGGTTCTTTTGTGAGTCACCGTGAAGCGTTCCGAGACGCGGGGAGAGTTCATCGCAGGACTTCGCACTACGGGTTTATTTGATGGAAAGGCTGCTGTCGTGATAAAAAATAGGAAAGCTATGGTCGTGGGTTGTAGTAATCAGACCCTCGCGAGACTCTTGGCACGGGCAGTACTGGGCTTGCTGATGGTTGTCAGTCTTGGCAATTCAACGGTCAGTGTTGCTCAAGGGTTGTTCAGGCCAATGCAGAACATCGCGCCGGGGAGATACCTGGATGTGCCTCGTAGTCTCCAGCAAGCTTTGCGAGAGGCTGAAGAAGCGATCGCAGAGGAGCGTTTCAGCGATGCGGTTCTCGCGCTCGGTGAGCTTGCTTCGGGTGATTACTCAGACACCTCAGTAGAGGATCTTCAGGGTCAAGACTTTTTCTTGCGAACGAATACTGCGGTTCCAGCGAACCGTCCTTTGTCCAACAGTTTTCTCAAACGCGTGCGATTCCTCCTTGGCTCGTTGCCCGGTGAAGCGATCGACACCTATGAATTGAGATATGGGCCAGTGGCGAGAAAAAATCTCACCGAGGCTGCTTCAAGCCGCGACTGGCAGAAGACACGCGAAGTTCGGCGGCGTTTCTTTCATACACTCTCCGGTTATGAAGCCTCATTCCTTTTGTCACAACAAGCGATGTTGCTTGGGCATCCGCTGGAGGCTTCGCTTTACCTCTCGGATCTTATCAATAATCAACGTGCCGTATCGCATTTAGGAGATGCGGTGATTCTGATGTACGCGGTGGCTTGTGAGTCTTCCGGTCAGGGTTTGAAGGCGGGTTCTTTGCAAGCACGTTTTGAACAAGGAGGCATTGCGTCGAATGTGGGTGGTGAGGCTCGAACTTTCGCGAGTCTCGAAGAACTAAAGGATTGGGCCAAGGGGATTGCTTTGGCGGGAAAGGATGTCGAGGGCCCGTCGTTGCCTGTGGGGCCCGATTCGGTGGAAGCCAAAAAGTCGTATGCGTTTCACGGTGGGGATGCTTCACGCAATGCATCAAGCGGCGGTCAGTTGCCGTTGTCAAATGAAAGATGGCGTTTGGACACAACATCCAGTCCACTTCAGGAACGAGGTTTGCGACAGAACGTTGAGGAGTTGACAACGAGCGGTAAATTGCCACCTCCGTGTTGGATTCCATTGAGAGTGGGTGACCAGTTGTTGATGCGAACCACGGAGCGTTTGGTGGGAGTTGACCACCGAACGGGTAAGCGACTGTGGACGTATCCTTGGCAGCTTGGGTTCGATATTTTTGAAGAGGAACCTTCACCACTCAATCAGATGGTTGGTGGGAGGTCGCGGCCACCGATTCTGACGCAACGTGTTTGGAATGATCTTCCGTACGGCCAGATCTCAAGTGACGGCAAGCAGGTCTACCTCCTCGATCAATTGGGGCAGGTGGAATCGCTTGCCATGAACGCAATGATGAACCTGCGAGGCGTTAGTCGTGTTAAGAATCAGTACAACACACTTGTTGCTTTAGATCTTGCGACCGAGGGCACCCTTCGCTGGCGTCTTGGCGCGGAGGGAGAGAAGGGTAATCCTCTCGAGAGTGCATTTTTTCTCGGCCCTCCCTTACCGGTCGGAGATCGACTCTACGTGATGGCAGAGATCGCAGGCGATATTTGCGTTTGCTGTTTGGACCCGCGTAGCGGCGAGCAGTTATGGCGTCAGCAACTAGTCACGGTGGAATCCGGGAGTGTGCAAACGGATCCCATACGTCGTGTCGCTGGTGCAATGCCGACTTACCACGAGGGGGTGCTGATCTGTCCTACCGGTGCCGGCGTCGTTGTGGGAATTGACTTGGTCGACCGAACATTACGTTGGGGAGCAACGGTCGAGCGTAACGCAGAAATGTACCGAAGTATTGCCGGTTCTGGTCGTTCGCTTGAATCCGCAAAGTTGATGCAGCGATGGCACAACGGGATCGCGATCGCGGATGAAGGTAATATCCTGGTAACACCTATTGAGTCGGATCGTCTCTATGGACTGAGTCTCTTGACCGGGGAGCAATTGTTTCAGGAGAAAAATCGGGTTCAGATGATGTACCTCGCGGGTATTCGAGACGGGAAGTTTTTCTTGGTGGGCAGTCATCAGATCAGAGCTTTCGACGTTGATTCCGGTAATCTTATTTGGACCACCGGACGAGATCTGATTTCTGTCGGTCAGCAAATTTCTGGATTGGGAGTATTTGGCGAATACGATTACTTCGTTCCGACATCGACCAATGAAATCATTCAGGTGTCCCTCTCTGATGGTACGGTGAGACAGCGGCGAGAAACGAGTTATCCCTTGGGTAACCTCATTGCTGCGGATGGACAATTAATTTCACAGGGACCCACCTCACTCTCGGTTGCATTCGGTGAATCTACTCTAGCATCGCAGGTAGAGCGTCGATTGAGTGAATACCCTGATGATTTTGATGCAACGGTGAGAAAGGCGGAGATCTTAATCCAGCAGGGTGAACTTTCTGCGGCTCTTGAATTCCTCGACAAGGCGAGGGAAATACAGCCTGATAATGATGAGGTTCGCATGCTCAGTGTCTCTGCGTTGCTCGGACGATTGCGCAGCGAGAATGATCCCGAGCTCGCGAT
Organism: Candidatus Nitrosopumilus sp.; assembly: GCA_964225475.1. Classification (GTDB taxonomy): domain Bacteria; phylum Planctomycetota; class Planctomycetia; order Pirellulales; family Pirellulaceae; genus Rubripirellula. The sequence continues at coordinate 16,338 of CAXQOB010000077.1, forward strand.
TGTTGAACTCTTGGAGACTTTGATTGATCGTCCTCGTCAGCGAGTCGAGTTATTGGGCTTGCAGGTGCGTTCGTCGATTAGAAACCAGCGTTATCTAGTTGCTGCCGAGCTTCTTATCGAGCTGTCTCAGCTGGTCGCTTCAGATTCGCTAATCGATGCTTCGGATCTCGCGTTGGAGGATGACCCCACGCGACAGTGCTCCCTCGATAGTTGGATCGCTGCGAAATCGGCTGAGATCTCTGATGGATGCAGCGACTCTGATCTAACACGGATTGACTCCATGCTTCGGAAAAGAGGTGAAGAGCTCGAGACTGGTTCTGACTACCTCCTTCGAGCAACTCTGATGCATTTCGGTCAGTTTGATGGCGTGAAAGGGATAAGAAATGAGTTAGCCGACAGAATGTTAGAACGGGATAGCGCCATCGAGCTGGAACGATTGGCTTGGAGTGGTTACCTGCCGGGAGACGCCGCAATCGCGGGGTTGTCTTTGCCTCGCCTGCAAATTCTCGCCAAAGCATACGCACTAGGGAGGATGCCTAAGGATGAGGTTCGAATCTTGCAAGAGATTGAGTCTCGCTTGGAGAAGGATACTGGTCCGGACGATTTTCGTTGGGTGGATCAAACGCCTGATGACATCAAAGAACGAATTTCTGAGATAAACGCTGGACTCAGGGAAACGGCTTGGCCGGAGCAAGTCTCGTTGACTTGGGATGCAAGAACCACTCGGATTATTCGCTCTTTGTCTCAGACACAGCGATTCTCTGAGCTTCGAAGGCTAGCGGGCGAGCAGATTAAAGGATGGAAGCTCTATGGAGAGGGAAGTAGTCCACTGAGTTTGATGAGTCCCGAGGGAATGCGGCTTCGTATCGCTGTCGACGGCGACGTAAGTGAAGCAGAGAAAACCGCGGTGGTCAGTGGCGGTACCATGATTGTGGTTACCCGCAAGGATCTGATTGCTGTCAACTTACATGCACTCTTTAGCGGAATTGGGGACCCTGTTTTGTGGCAGCGGCCAATCACGGGTGACGGTGGAGCGCCGATGAGTCGCCGAAGTTCCGTCACACCGTTTGATGACAAAGTCGTTCGGTACGCAGTGGATAACAGCATGACTTCCTCTGTGATTCCAGAATTTGCTCTGGGGCCAGTCTTGGGTGATCGTGTGATTGTGCTGCAAGGTGGGGACTTGATTGCCTTGGATTTGATCACTGCCGATACCCTGTGGAGGAATGCCGCAGCCCCGGTCAGTGGTGCAGTTGTGAGTGACGGAGAGCGTCTTGCCGTGGTCTCCGATGCGACCCGGACGGTTGCATATTTCGATCCGGTGGATGGTCGCCAATTGGGAACGGAGGACTGGGAGGGCGGTCAGATCTGGTCTAGCCTTGGTAGTCATGTGCTGTCTTATCGTCCATCGGAGGTCCCTGATCAATTCAAAGTGCAACTCACGAACCCGTTTTCGGGAGCGGTCATTCTTGAACACGAGGCGATGAGAGCCAATCGAGCGCGGGGCGATGGTGCGACCGAGAGCAGTTATGGTCGTGTCTCCAACGCGCGGTATCTCAGTCTCCTCAGCAATCAGGGTGAAGGGGTCGTTTGGGATTTGGTGCATGGCCGGCAGATCTTTCGGCAAGAGCTCGATCCGATCCCATCCCTTGCGGGGCTTGCGGTTATGAGCTTGGGAGATCGAATGATCTGGTTGCCGCGTGCGAAGCCAAAACAACCCTCGGTGAAAGACGAGGTGCAGATTCAGACGTCCGATGGCAGGTACCACATGTCAGTTAATCAGATTCATGCGATCAACCTTAAGGATGGTGATTTGCTGTGGGAACGCAAACTCGACTCCGCTTGGGGGTGTACGATCACACAACCCGCGGCAACGCCTTTGCTTTTCCTTGCGCGAAGCCCATTTGCCTCATCCGCGGTGAACCGAACTCGTCGTAAGAGTATGGATGTGATGGCCATTAATATTCGCAATGGTGAAACCGCGCAATTGACTGAGGGTCGGGAAGTTCTCAGTGGTAACAATCAGCTTGAGACCAAGGTCATTGTCCAACCGAATGGACAGCGTCTGTTGGTTGAGGTTGGCGTTGAACACTTACTCTATCAGTTTGGCGAGACCGAGGAGGGGCAATCGAGTGATCCGAATGCCGTGATTCCGTCGGTTCAGAAACCAGATCCTGGAAATTAACTCGCCGTTTCAACGTGGCTCACTCTTGTCATTCGCAAGCCGCTTGCCCGTTTGGGGTGCGGGGCTTGGAAGGCTCCTACGATGCTGGTGAGGTAAGCGGCGGTGGTTCTTTCGACCGCTCACTTGTCCGGCCTGGTATTTGGGATTGGTGTGGCGAGCGGATCTGAGGCCCAAAACGTTAGGCTTTTTCCAGATTGGCTTGGTTACGACGTCAAAGAGCCATTTTTTTTTCCGGATTCGGTTCGGGTGTGACCGAACGTGTCCAACGGATCGCGATCCTAGACGTGTTGCCCGATACACGGGCTGGCTTAAAGCATTTACACGGAGGTTTTGGTTATGTCGAAGTTCTATGTGCAGTCTGGTTCGGTTCGCGTTGTCCTAGCAGCAGAGACGCTTGAGCTCGCTTCGATTTCGGCGATTGATAGCGTTATGAGCCCACACTTGTGGATCTACAATGACAGCTCGATGAGCGATGATATCCGCCGAGATCATCTGATGGTCGAAGCCCTCTGGCATCTGGACGCGGTCGTAAGCGTAAGCGAGAAAGGATTCGATCGAGAAGACGCAACCATACTGGGAACGCCCGAAATCGTGGAAGAATGGCACCTTTTGATGTCACGTTTGAGCGGACTTTATGTGGCGGCTGGTTTACCGCCCCGTCCCTTATCGATGAGTGGAAGCGGCACCTTCAGCTCGCTCGCTTCCTAGCTACCGTAGGTAACTGCGAGATGGTAGATCGGTGAGGCCCCACGCCCAGATCACGCCGATCGCTAGGAAAAGCTCTCTAAGCGACAGGCTCTGCATCAAATGTGAACCGTGACAACGCCACACAAATCAGGCGTCCGCTTGTCGGATGCTGCGCATCATGCGGGGAGGACGTCCCGTCACTTTGAATAAGTGATGTTTTGATCGCGACTGATTCGTTTTGACTCGGCGAGTTCCCCAACCGCTCTCTGCAGAGCCGCGTCTTCGATGTCTCGAGTGATTTGCCCCAATGAATTCGGTCGAGCAGCGATGTAGGTGGAGTTCACCGCAAGGTCCGGAGAGACACCGTTCTGGCTGATAGCCTTACCGCTGGGCGAATAGAACTTTGCAGTTGTAAGGCATAAGCCAAACTTCGCCGCTTGCATTCGAAAGATACCCTGAACGCTCCCTTTACCAAAGCTGGTCTCGCCCACGATCAAACCGCGATCGCGATCCGCGATTGCGCCAGCAAAAATTTCGCTGGCACTCGCACTATCCCGATCGATTAGAACCGCAAGGGGAAGATTCCAGGTGTTGGTGCGATGTGCGTTGTAGTCAGCATTTTCTCGACTGTTGCGGCCGCGTGTGGTAACAATTCGGCCGTCAGGGAGAAAACGATCGGCAACCTCCACCGCAGCAGAGAGAAGGCCACCGGGATTTCCGCGGACATCAATAATGAGTGAACGCATGCCTTCCCGATGTAGCTTCCATAAGGCGCGCTCAACATCGCGAGTGGTTGTTTTTTGGAAGTTGGTGAGCCGGAAATAGCCAACTCGGTTTTCCACGTCCACAAAGTGAACATTCTCGACACATGGGACTTCTACTCGCTGTCTTTGTACTTTCATTTCTCGAGGCTCACCATTCACGCTCTCGACCGTGATGGAGACGTAGGAGCGATCAGGGCCTCTTAGCAGATCTGCTGCAAATTCCGATGAAACTTCGGAGGTCTTTGCGTCCTCCACTCTCACGATTCGCTCACCTGGTTTGATCCCAGCCTTTTCCGCCGGGCCGTCGGGGATAACAGAGAGGATCTGGAGGTATTGTGGCTCGGTTTTCAGTTCAACCCCGAGTCCGACGAAGTTTCCTTCGATGTTGGAGAACATTTCGTCGAGTTGGCTGGGGGAGAGAAGTCGCGTGTAGGGATCAAGTGTGGACACAGCCCCACAGAGAAACTCCATGACCGTAACCGTTCCGGGAACCCCAAGTTCCTTCGCTGCGAGGTCCGCGACATAGGCGGCGTTTGCTCGAAGGTCGAACCGTGTTTCGGTGCTCCGTGCGCGGACGCGATGATGGATGTTTTGCCTGAAGTTCTCGATTCTCCCCGAGTCAACGGTGGGCAACACTTCCGAGATGAATCTCCGTTCCGTTAACGCCACCTCCAAGGCTGCTGTGCCGTGGATCATCAGTCGAGCCCAATCCACTTGATCAACATAATGGGTTTGTAGGTTCGATAAAATTTCGGAGTAGAGGTCAAGAGCCTGAGTCGTGCCGAGGTGGTCGATCGAAGCCAGGAAGCTCTCGTCTTGATATCGTCTGGCAACATCAAAGTGCAGACGCGAGATGATCAAACGCTGATAGATTTTGGTGCTGCTCGGAGTCTGCCGAAAAGCAGACTCGTAATGGCGAATTGCCTCGCTCCAAAGTTGAGATTGCTCGAGGTCAAGGCCTTCCGTTAAAGCTCGCTCGTCGCTCGGAGAAATTTCAGCGGCAATACTGTCCCCAAGGTCCGAATCTTGACCCTGCACAGAGAGTGGATTGATCGCGTAAAGGAACGCTACTATCGCAGCAAGACCCGATAAGCTGAACGCTCTCCATCGATTCCTGACCCGTGCAGGTTGAGTCATACTCGTAAATCCTGAATGAGCATCGAGGGAGGGCCTGCATGCGGTTTCATGGGGAGGAACCGCCTGCTCCTTGGCCGTGCAGCGATGCTCACAACACGCGGCCACGAAAACATAGGTCACAAAAAACAGTTGGTCAAAGAAGCTTCCTGCCTGCCGGTCAAGAAAAAACCATTAAGCTTGCGTCCCTGCGCAAGGCATAGCGATTCTGTGGGTTTTGGCTGCTCTGTCACATCGTTTAGTTGCGTAGACATTGCCGTTAAGAATCAATGGGCGGCTTCCCGCCCGATAGCTTTAGTTTCACGCCACTGTTTCACAGAAGACGGGGTGGATTTAAGAGCATCCATGCAAAGAAAAGATGGGTCCCGTCGCTGGACCTATCAAGAAAAAACAATTCACGATTCTGGCACGGGTCAGGCCGTGCTACGCGTTACAGACGGGGCATCGCTTCCTGCGGAGAAAGGTTGTCCCATGATTCGCTATTCGCTTTGCCGTTTACTGTCTTGGAAACAGTGTTGCTAGTCCGTGAATTCATACGTGTTGGCACAGGATGAGTCAAATTCAAGCGTACAAAACTAACCGACCTAGGCGATTTGCTTGATCGACACCGAGGTACCCATCGAAAGGAGAGGTGACGGTTCATGGGTACGGACGCGGCTCACTCGCGAATGAATTGGTGGCCCTGATGGCGTGGGAGATGGCGTGCTATCCGGAAGGTAACGTTGACATCAGCACGCTTCGCGATCTACCGTCCACGAGTGGGTCTCCAACGGAGGTGATCCTGTGATGGGATGCATCATTGCAAGTACTTGATGATGTGCGACCGAAAAAGTGACAAATGGAAGCTACAGCCATACTGCTAACTCGTCTCCGAAGCGGTCTCTCGCGATTCGGGCTGATGATTGTGCCTGGACGAGGCTTCCGAATCGTGAAACGCGACTACTTGGGACATGGGTTCCTTTTGTTCTGGGTTGCGACGAGTTGCATTTTGTCGGCGGGATGTGCAACGAGTAGTTACCTCTCAATGCGTGAGGTCCGCGAAAATCCGCTTGCCGCAAGCTTGCAGCTATTCAGTCACGAAGGGCCCGAGATCAGTATCCGAACCCAACGTACACTGCGTCGCTTTGACCTTGAGGACCATTACCGGGATAACCCTACCGCCTGCTTCGCCCTCATACGGCAAAGGGTTGATGATCATCCCGACTCGGATTTGATCTATGCGTTAAGCGAGTTGTCTTACGTTGAGGGTAAAAAAGCCGAGCGGCTTGGCCGCTTGAGCGATGCACTGAATCACTACGGTGTATCCCTTACCAATAGTTACGACTATTTATTCAGCGATGAGTTAAGGCCTGCCAGAAACGTTTACGACCCCCAATTTCGAGCGGTGTGTGATCTCTATAACGAATCTCTGGAAGATACTTTGCGTATCCTCTGTGCTGACAGCCATCTCGAGCCTGGCCAGACCTACACCATTGAGACGCTTGGACACAAATTCGTCGTTCGCACAGAAATGAGAGGGAAATGGAAGCCTGATGAATTTGATCATTATGAGTTTGTCAGTGATTACGCGATCGAAACCCTCAGGAATCGTCATACGACCTACGGACTCGGTGTGCCGTTGATCGCCGTCCGCAAGGATGCCGAAAAGGAGAACGCTCAAGAGCAGTATTACGCCGAGGGTCTCAGCTACAGCGTCACAGCGTTAATGCGGTGCCTTGAAGTACCCGACGATGAAGGCTCAGGTAGTTCGACGACCTGTGTGCTCGAATTCTTCGATCCGCTGAAGGCGAATCAGGTTCTCCTTGCGAATGATTGGGTTCCTCTGGAGACAGATCTGTCAACGCCGCTTGCGTTTTTCCTTGATAGTCCAGAATTCCAGAAGAGGAATCAGGCGACCGAAGGCTTATTGAATCCCGCACATTCACAGAGCAAACGCGGTCTCTACATGTTGGAGCCTTATGATCCGAAGCGAATCCCCGTTTTAATGGTGCACGGTCTTTGGTCCAGTCCGGTCACGTGGATGGATATGTTCAATGACCTTCGTAGTTTTCCCGAGATACGGGAGCGGTATCAATTCTGGTTTTACCTTTATCCATCAGGGCAGCCCTTCTGGATTACCGCGACGCAGCTACGCGATGATCTGGCCGCCATGAGGAATTCCTTTGATGCAGATCGAAACGATTCAGCGCTCAACCACATGGTACTCGTCGGGCATAGTATGGGTGGCCTGATTAGCCGTCTTCAGACCATGGACAGTCGAAATGATTTTTGGAAGATTGTCAGCGACGAACCGGTCAGCGGTATGGAGGACGCATTATCAAAGGTGAAGGGGCCCGAGGACGCAAAAGAGAAACTTGCCAGCACACTATTTTTTCAGCCTGACGAGTCGATCGAACGTGTCATCACCATTGGAACGCCCCACCGTGGAAGTGAATTTGCAAATGACTACACGCGTTGGCTTGCCCGCAAGTTTATTCGACTACCTAAAATGCTGACTAACTTTGGAGATCGACTGGCGTTGGAAAACCCTCGACTCTTCCGAAACACGGAACTCCTTACGGTTGCCAACGCGATTGACTCTCTCGCGCCCGAGTCACCGATTTTTCCCGTCATGATGCGTGCAAAACGAAATCCGAAGGTCAAATACCATAACGTCATCGGTGTTCTGAACAATTCATCCTTCATCTCAGGAAGGAATCATCGGGGTGACGGGGTGGTTGAGTACGAGAGCGCGACGATGGGAGATGTTGAGAGTGAATTGATCGTCGATGCAACGCATACCGATGTCCATATGATTGGGAAGACGATCTTTGAGGTGCGACGCATTCTGCTTGAGCATCTGGTGGAGGTTGATTCCGATAGTCGGGTGGCACTCAAGAGCGAAGCGTCCGTGCTCGCCACTGATCGGATTGCCGATGCAATGCCACCTCAGGAAGGTGACAGTCAATTAAAACGCCGGTGACAGTAACTCGCGTCTGAGCTCGCCCGCAATGTGCAGTGGCGATTCAGAGCAAGACCCCTGCCCTTTTTATGAAGTTATAAGTTCTGTAGGTAGTCGCTGAGCGGGCCTCGGTTGACACGGAGATTGGAAAGGCTTCGAGTGGTACGATGGGCGATCAGTTGTCTTGGGATTTTAGAATCCGCTATTTCGCTTGCTGTCATGTGCTTGCCTGCATTCTCCGCTGACGCCGATGCTGCAAGACGATTTTGCTGCCATCGTGCCGATGTCGATTGGTCGCATCTTGACCTCACTTTGGACTGGTTTTTTCGGTGCTCTCTGGAGGGTGGACGTAAGGGAGGGGCTATGCCGGTTGACGCCGTTTCAATTGCGGTATTTCTCCTTGGAGGGGGTTCCGATTGAAGGCCAGCGTCACTGTGTTGAGTAACTGGCAGCGGTCGTTTTTTCTTCAATTCGCCGGAGTTTGATGATGCTGCTCGAATCTTTCGATCCAGTTCACCGCGTACCACACTCACCTCCCTGGGCGCGTTGATTCCAAGTCGTACGGCGTTGCCTCGTACACGAACGATGGTGATTTCAATCTCTTCACCGATGATGATTTTTTGATCTGCTTTTCGAGTTAGAACCAGCATGGCTTCTCCTTTGCCTTTGCGTCCAATGTGAGTGATGGCCTCGGCCTTGAAGGACGGTTCGAGGTCATTCGTTGCGAATTGAGAGCAATGCACTTGTTGTGCCAAAGTTGGATTGAACTTTGATTTCTTTGAAGAGTCGAGGAAAAGCCACTGCATTCAAGGTTTTGAACGCATAGCGTGGTTGAAGAACACCTTCTTAATGCTATCAAACGATGGGTGTTTGGTAAGAATTGCAATTCGTGGCAGAAGTCACCAACTGCAGGGCGATCGCGAGAGATTCGACTTGAGTGAAAATTTGGATTTGGATAAGTTTTTATCGAATTAAGGTTTCAGGAGATGAGCGGTGCATTACGGATCGTTTGTTTTCCGGCCCCATTTGGATGCGACTTTCACAAAGCCGCGTCACCGTGGTTTGATCTGCCCGCTTACCGGCTCAAAGGAGTGACCGTGATGCGTTCTTCCCTCGCAAAGTTCTGTGGTTTTCGTTGCAGAGCTTGGCGGCTCAATTTGTCGTTCGCAATCATCTCACTGTTTTTGTCCAGTGCGGTATGGTCTCAGGACGCCACTGTCCAAGGTGCATCCAACGATGTGGTGGCAGTGGTTAATGCCGATCCAATCACCAGAAGCATGCTCTCCGAAGCAACGGTGGATCGGTTTGGTGATGAGATTTTGGAGAATATGATCAATCGATACCTCATTTTGCAGGAATGCAATCAGCGTGGTATTGAAGTGACCAAGCAAGAGGTCAGTGACGAGATCAGAAGGCTAGCCGGCAAGTTTGGTTTGTCGATGGAGAGCTATCTGAACCTGCTGCAAGAGAATCGGCAGATTACAGCCAGCCAGTACAGTCGTGAAATTATCTGGCCTATGTTATCCCTCCGCAAACTCGTTGCGAATCAGGTGAAGGTCACCGATGAGGAATTCAATCGAGCCTATCTATCGCAATTTGGCGAGGCGGTTAAGTGCCGACTAATCATGGTGGAGGATCGTGGTAAGGCGATGGAACTTCATCAACAAGCCTCTGCGAATCCACAGCAATTCAACCTGCTGGCGAAGCAGTACAGTGAGGATGAAGCGAGTGCGAGTGTTGGCGGGTTGATCCCGCCGATCAGGCGTTACACCGGTGACAGCCGATTGGAGGATGCTGCATTTGCACTGGCAAATGGCGAGGTTTCCCCAGTGCTGCAATTAGGTGACCAGTGGATTTTTCTTCAGGCGGTTCGTCGTATACCCGCCTCGACCCCAAGTCCTCAGTCGTTGCCCGCCATCAAGGAACAAATTAACGATCGGATTCGCGATGAGAAGGTAAGGGTATCGGCAGGTGAGCTGTTTGCGAAATTGCAGGAGAAGTCAAACATTGTCAAAGTGCTCGGTGATGAATCTCTCGAAAAGCAGAATCCCGGTGTTGCAGCCGTTGTCAACGGGCAGCAGGTCTTGATCTCGCAGGTGGGTGAAGAAGCAATCAAGCGTCACGGTGCCGATGTGCTGGAGGGCGAGATTAATCGGAAACTGTTGATGCAGGAGTTGCGATCGGAGAAGAAGCAAGTGGCACAGGCTGACCTTGATCAGGAGATTGCCGCGGGAGCAATTGCATCTGGGTATGTTGAGGCAGATGGGAACGCAGATCTGGGTGGTTGGTTTGATTCAATCACCTCCGACGGGAAAACAACGGTCGATCTCTATGTGCAAGACGTCGTTTGGCCTAGTGCTGCTTTGAGGAAGTTGGTCGAGGATTCCGTTGAAGTGACTCAGGTCGATCTGGAGAATGGGTTTGAAGCCGCTTATGGTCCTCGCGTTGAAGTGTTGGCTGTTGTGCTGTCGGATCAACGCACCGCACAGAAGGTGTGGGAGATGGCGCGTGATAATCCAACCGATGCCTTCTTCGGCGGCCTCGCTGAGCAATACAGTGTTGAGCCGGTATCGTCGAGCAATCAAGGGAAGGTTCCGCCGATTCGACGGCACGGAGGGCAACCGGCGGTTGAAAAGGAAGCGTTCAGTTTGAAACCGGGAGAGCTGAGTGGGATTATTTCCACCGGTGGAAAGTACCTTGTTCTAAGGTGTCAGGGCTACACAGAGCCGGTCGTGTCCGATCCAGGCGTTGTGCAGGCGGAGCTATTGCGGGACCTCTCAGACCGTAAAACCAAGCAAGCGATGGCTGCGCACTTTGAGCAGATGGTCGAGGATGCTGAAATTGATAATTTCCTCGAAGCCGAAGTTGCTCCTCGAGTCGCTTCCCGTCCGAATGGTCAATGAAAAAAACTTGACAATAGTCGGTCGTTGAGGATTCGGGTGGTTTTGTCAAACCGGGGCGTGTTGACTTGACCCGCCTCAGCTTTTTGATCGCGCTCGTCCGTTTTTCTCAGCGATTGGCTTGTACGGTGTAGTGGTTTTCTGTTTCACCCTCTGGATAGGTCACCCGGGCTGTTGGTGCTTCGTGGGGACGGTTTGTTTGATCCGCGTCAGCTTGTTTCGTGAGGTGAGCAAATGGCGGGGCTCTTTGGGCGGAGGGAGTCGGGGGCAAACTTGGATCATCTTCCCAATTCGTCTTTCCATAAATAGCCAACCTTGTTGACAATAGGAGCCCACGCCCTCGCGTTGGAGTTCAATCCAGCGACATGCTGAACTCAATGGGTGGCGCGTGCGGCTTTCGGTGTCGGTGGAAATGTGATTGGTGGATACAAAGTCGTCCCGAGTATTCGCCAGAGCTACTTGCCCGACGAGGAAGCGGTTTGGTCGCGTGAGGGTGATTAAGTGAATGTTTTTTTCTCCGTCAGTGATTCGTTCCCTGTTTTTCCCGTACTGTTTTCCCCGTAATCTGTTTTCCCAGTAATCTTTCCCTGAAGTCATCGTCATGAGTGATCAATTCGATCAGGACACCCCCAATATCGACGCTCCTGCGATCGATATGCCGACAACGGATCCGCTCCCGGAACCCTTTGAGGTTCGCTTCGCGGCACGCGTTGACCGTTTACCACCGTACATGTTCGGGCGCATTAATAATTCGCTTTATCAAAAGCGACGAGCCGGGGACGATGTGATTGATCTTGGAATGGGGAACCCCTCGGATCCACCTGATCCCGCGGTCATACAGAAGTTAGCAGATGCGGCAGCGGATCCGGGTAATCACGGCTACAGCAAGTCAAATGGGATTGCCAATCTTCGGCGAGAAGTAGCAAGTAAGTATTACGTGAAATATGGCGTTCGGTTGGATCCTGAGAACGAGATTATTTCCTGTCTGGGCAGCAAGGAGGGGTTCTCTCACATGTGTTTGGCTCTCATGGGGCCCGGCGATACGGCGATGATTCCTTCGCCGTATTTTCCCGTTCACATGTACGGTGTCATCCTCGCTTCAGGCAATGTGGTCTCTTTGGATGTTGCCGACCCTGATCGTTTCCTCGCCAATGTGGCTTATACCTGCGAGCATTTAGCGCCTCGCCCCAAGGTCCTGATTGTGAACTACCCTCACAATCCCTCGTCCGCTGTCATTGAGCCTGGTTTCTTCGTCGAGGTAGTCCGTCTCGCGAAGAAATATGGATTCATGGTGATTCACGATTTTGCCTATGCGGACGTCGCGTTCGATGGCTATCAGCCTCCAAGTTTCCTTGCTGCTCCCGGCGCCAAAGACGTGGGAGTCGAGTTCACCACGATGAGCAAGGGGTACAACATGGCAGGATGGCGCGTCGGTTTTTGCGCAGGTAACGCGGATATGATTCGAGGCCTCGGGACGATCAAGGGATATTACGATTACGGGATGTTTCAGGCGATTCAGATTGCTGCGATCGTGGCGCTCCGTGAAACCGAAGCAAGTGTTGAGAATCAATCCATGATCTATCAGGGACGCCGTGATGTTCTTGTCAGTGGATTGAGGAGACTTGGTTGGAAGGTTGATCCGCCCAAGGCAGGGATGTTCGTCTGGGCGGAGGTGCCTGAGCCATGGCGTAGCACCATGAGCACGATGGATTTTGCGATGAAATTGCTCGAAGAGGGTAATGTCGCGGCGAGTCCTGGTAGTGGATTTGGGTCAGCGGGTGAAGGATTCTTACGAATGTCGCTTGTCGAAAATGAGCAGCGTCTCCGGCAAGCAGTGCGACAAATTGGAAAGTGTCTGTCGAATCAAGCGATTGATTAGCCGCTTTTTCTCCGGGCGTCGCGATGCTCAGGGAATGGTTGATAATCGCTATTTTCTGTTGTGTGGTGCAGGTCAGACTCGTTGCAGATCAGTCTTTTGGCGTGTCCCGTTGTTCTCGGCCGTGGCGGGGTTCTGGGTGTTCTTTTCTCAGGGCGTTTTTGTGCATCAGCACTCGTCTTCATGATTCGGTACAATAGATCGCTTTGGAACGTCAGACGGTCTTTTATTCCTTCAGGTGTTGAATGTTCATTGCTTATCGACTCTCAGTCATGTTCACGCTGGTGATTGCATCAGTGGGTACACTTTTCGCCGAGCATACCGTCTTGTTACACGGGAAAGCCGGTTTGGTAAGAGTGGAACCCGACGGCGAAATTTCTTGGCAGATGGATTGGGGCGGCATCCATGATATTCACCAGTTGCCTGACGGAACCATTTTGACGCGTGAAGGGCGTACCGCAGTTGTTGAAATCAACCCAGCAACCAAAGAGGTGGTATGGCGATATGATTCCTCCAAGCAGAACGGGAACAACGGTAAGCCAGTAGAGGTCCATGCCTTTGAACGATTGGGCAACGGCTTGACGATGATTGCAGAATCGGGCGTGGCTCGAATCATCGAAGTCGACCGAGAGGGAGTGATCAAAAATTTAATTCCCTTAGTGGTGGATCGTCCTAGTACCCATAGTGATACACGTCTGGTCCGTTCCACCGCTCAGGGGACGTACCTCGTTGCTCATGAGGCCGACGGGAAGGTGCGCGAGTACGATCGGTCAACCAAAAAGGTTGTCTGGGAGTATGAAGTCCCATTGTTTGGGCAGAAGACCAAGCCGGGGCACGGTCCCGAGGGGTTCGGCAATCGACTATTCGCCGCGATAAGGCTCCAGAATGGTAATACGCTGATTGCCACCGGTAACGGGCATGGAGTGATTGAGGTGAGCCCTGAAAAGAAAATCATCTGGCGGATATCACAGAATGATTTGCCAGGAATCAAGCTCGCTTGGGTAACAACCCTGGAAATCTTACCCAGTGGAAATTTGGTCCTCGGAAACTGCCACGCAGGACCGGGGCAGCCATTGTTGGTAGAATTGGATCGTGTCTCAAAAAAAGTTGTATGGACGCTTGACCGATACGAATCATTTGGCAACAACGTATCGAACTCGTTGTTGGTGAACATGGTCGGAAAGTCATTGCGTTAGTGATCTGGGCTCTCCATTGCTTGTGTTGTTTTGTTTTTCTTTTTTTTTTAAGGTGCTGCGATGAATCGTGCGTTGGTTTCTGCGTTCTCAATGTTAATGTTTGCTTCTATGGCTTTTGCACATTGTCAGGTGCCATGTGGAATCTATGGTGACCAGTTGCGTTTTCAGCAGATGCTCGAAGATGGGAAAACCATTTCCAAGGCTCAGGTTCAATTGAATGAGTTGACTGAGGGCCAGATGGACGCTCAGTCGGTTAATCAAATTGGTCGTTGGATCACTACCAAGGAAGACCATGCGACCAAGATTCAGCAAACGATCGCAAGCTACTTCATGGCGCAACGCATCAAGGTGGATAACCCTAACTACGTCAAGCAACTGACGGCAGCGCACTCGGTCATCTTGCATGCGATGAAATGCAAACAGTCCGCTGATCCCGCGACAGCAAAGGGTCTCGAGAAAGCGATTTTTGATCTCTACCGCGTCTACGAGGGCAAAGAGCCTGACTTTGAACACAGCCACTAGAGTCACTCAGGGGCAGAGGTGGTTCGGCACCACTCGATGCCCCCTATGGTTCGCAGTGTGAACAAGCTCATTCCAGACATTGAGCAAACTAAAAATGGATCCGCGGCCAAGTCATTGGTCGCGGTTTTTTTTGCGCAGAAAGGCCGTAGCTTTGATGCGAGTTGATGGATATTCGGGTGACCTTACAGGCCCTGCATGAGGGTTTTGATTTGAAAGACGGAGTCACTAGCGGTAATGAACAAGTGTTGTCGGTTTGGGCCGGCAAACGTGATGTTTGCGGTCCAGCCACGAGGCACGGGGATCTGCGCGATTCGTTTCCCCGCAGGGTTGTAGACGGAGACACCTTTTCCAGTGAGGTAGACGTTTCCCATTCGGTCGATCGTCATTCCGTCGCTGCCTGATTCGCAAAATAGGGTTTTGCCGGTCAGGCTTCCGTCATCTTCAATGCGATAGCGATAGGTTTTGCCGGCGTTGATATCTGCGATGTAGAGGATGCGTTTTTTGGGATCACCGATGATTCCGTTGGGCTGGATAAGATCGCTTGCAACTTGTGTGATTTCGCCGTCGGGAGCGACGCGATAGACACCTCTGGGGTGATCGTCTTGAAAGGTTTGCGTCCAGTACTTTCGGCGGTAAAGTGGATCCGTGAAATAGATGGATCCATCTCGGTCAACCCAGCAGTCGTTAGGTCCTCCGAATGCGTGGTCGCGATAGCCTTTTGCGATGACCTTGGTGCTTTTGCTGTTTGGATTAATTTCCCAAAGTTCGTTTTTGTTGTCGGCACAGGCGATCAAGCGATTCTTGTTAACGTAAAAGAGCCCATTGCTGCGACCGGCTGGTGAAAGCCAGGTCGTCACTTGATTGGTTTCAAAATCGTAATGCAGGATCTGGTCTTCGGGTTGATTCGTGAAGAAAACATTCCCGTCGGTATCGCACGTCGGACCCTCCGTGAATTGGAACGAGTTCGAGATTAGGGTCAATTCAGACTCGGGGCTAATGATTTGGCAGGTCGCGGATCCTCCTGCGGCGCATGAGTAGAAAAAAACGACGAGGGATAATCTAGTCATCCGTGACAGAGTAGGGCTGTTGGTGGTTAGCATTCTGGTTGGCTTTGCGATCTGTGGGGGATAGGGATTATTTGGTTGAATTCATCGGTTGATGTCATTCGTTTGTGTGCGTGCTCGGCGAAGTTTTGTGTTGAACGAGTGGGTTGTGATAAACTAGAGTCCGAGGAGCAAATTGCAGTGATTGATTTAATTCGAGCTTGGTACGAGTCAAGGTGAATGGGCTAATGAGATACGAACATACTCAACCCGGATGGGTTTTTCGCATTGTGGTTGGCTTGTTTTATCTGATCTGGCTTGCAAGTCTCTCCGGGATTTTCTTTGCAGATCGGGAATTGTTTTCCGGCATACTAATTCCAATTGTGATTTCGAGTGTAGTGCTTGTTTTATTTCACTCGTTGAGGGTCTGTATCGACTCGGAAACGCTTCTCGCTAGTTTTGGTATCGGGCTGATCCGGTTCACCTTCTTGCTGGAGGAGATCGAGGAGTGTGCCCCGGTGAGATCACGATTCTACAATGGATGGGGAATTCGAAAGATCCGCCACGGTTGGCTTTTAAATGTATCAGGATATGACACCGTTCAGATCAAGCTACGCAGCGGAAAGATCTACCGAATCGGCACGGATGATCAAGATGGATTGATGGCAGCGTTGGAAACTGCAATCGGCCAGGTGAATCCAACGGCGGAATCGGTTGACTGAGGTTTTTCGGTTTGCTGATTATTTTCCCTGTGCACCCCTGTTGAGTGCTCGATTGATAAAAGTTTTGCGATGAACCCGGGAAAAGCTTTGTGTTCGTGGGGATGTTCATGAATGAGAGTGAGGAAAGTGAATTCACCTGGTTGGCAACCGGTGAAGGGCGTGTCTTGAAGGTGGGGCGCACCGGGGTCGTTGTAGATGTGCTGGAAGATGCTGCTGGCAATCTTTTTTCGGAGGCCTGCTTTGCGACGTTCGATTCCACTTACCTTGCGGAGATCAGTCGATGTAGCAGTTGGTTCAAGCAGGCGAAAAAGAGCTCCACTGCTTCGGTCAACAGTTTTTGGTTACAGCAGTTTTTGCAGCACTGGTCCGGAGAAAAGCTATCACAGGGTGCCGTCATTCTCGCAGCACATGAATCAGGGTTTGAGATTCGCCAGCTCGAGTCGAGTCGCACAGGTAGTGTCTCCATTGGTCTGGCAACCGAGTGCATTGATCAATTTGATTGTGGGTGTGGTCATCCTTAGCGGGGCTTAGGGTACAGTTCGCTTGTGAGTCTGGGCTGCGCGAGGCCGTATGCATCCCCAAGCCCTTTCTGCCGAGCAGCTCTTGCTAGCATTTGGTGCTTGGCTCAACCCGGCTCTTCTGGGGTCTTTCGGCGTGAACATACCAATCGCTGTGGTGACGGGCTTCAAGTTAGGGTAAAAACCACCGAAGCCAATCCACCCTGAGCTCAACCTTTGGTTTGGTTTCACTTGCAGCGGTTTCAGCTTTTGCTTTTCAGAAAATCTTTCACCGCTCGAAAAGACAAATTGGATACGCATGGATGCTGCATCGCTTAATCGTCTGGGACATGGTGCTCCCGACGACTCGTCCGAGATTCATACCACACCAATCGGGTCTAGCGGTCCAGAGTCCAATGATTGCTTGACCACCAAAATTGATCTTTCGGTGGTCGTGCCCCTCTATAACGAAGAGGAGTCTGTCCCGGCATTGCTTCGTTGCTTGGATGAAACTCTGGGTCCGTTGCATCGACGTTCATTAGATGACGAGTCTGCCGGAAGTTTTCCCCGAGTGGGTGACCAGGTGGATGGGTTGGAGAAGGGGCTTCGCTGCGAAGTTGTCTTGGTCGACGATGGTAGTCGTGATTCCACGTATCAAGTAGTGATGCAGGAGATGGAGCGGGTAACGGTTCCAGTTCAAATTGTTTCACTCCAACGCAATTTCGGGCAAACTGCGGCGATGCAGGCCGGGATTGATGCAGCCAAGGGTGAGCTCATTGCCACGATGGATGGCGATTTGCAGAATGATCCCGCTGATCTTCCCATGATGGTTGAGCATTTTCGAGAACGCGAATTGGATCTTCTCTGTGGTCGAAGGAAAAAGCGGCAGGATGGGATGTTATTGCGATTGATCCCGTCTTGGATTGCCAATCGATTGATTGCAAGGGTTACCGGCGTCAAGATTAGTGACAACGGTTGCAGTCTCAAGATCTACCGTGGAACGATCATCAAACAGGTTCGTTTGATGGGAGAGATGCATCGCTTCATTCCAGCGTGGGTTTCGCAGGTAACACATCCATCAAAAATTGGTGAGATAGACGTGCGTCATCAAGCGAGGCAGTTTGGTGAGTCAAAGTACGGGATATCAAGAACGGTTCGAGTTGTGCTGGATTTAATGTCCGTCTTGTTTTTCATGAGGTTTCGAGCAAGGCCCGGTCACTTCTTCGGTGTTGTGGGACTTGCGATTGGCGCTATCGGCGGGCTCATGCTGGGAAGTTTGTTTGTTGCAAAGTATGGGTTTGGTGAAGATATCGGCACGCGTCCTATGTTGATTGTCGGCTCCCTTGCAATGCTCAGTTCCATCCAGTTTATCTGCTTCGGCATCATGGCTGAGATGCTGACCCGCATCTATCACGAATCCGGAGGCAGGACGACTTATGTCATCCGGGAAACGGCTTGCACTGTTGGTGCCCAACGCGATGAGGCCGCCAATTCTCGCGCGATGAAGAAAGTGGGTTGAATGCATGGTGAGTTGGTTAATTGCCAATCCTGTTCGCTTCCCAATGTTGATGGCAATTTACTTTGCGCTTCATGTCTTGGTTCGAAGCTCGATTTCCGATTCATTGGATTACGATGAATCCGAACAGGCGTTTCTCACGCAATTCATGCTGTTGGGGTACAACAGTCAGCCTCCGCTTTACACTTGGATTCAAAGGGCAACTTTTGAGGTGTTCGGCTATTCAGTGACATCGCTGGCGTTGCTCAAAAATAGTTTCATTTGGTTGACCTATGTGTTGGTTTTCCAAACGATTCGAGAGGCGACGGGTAAAACGGTGTTGGGTATCGTGGCTGCATTGGCAATGCTCACGATTCCGCAGGTTGCTTGGGAGAGTCATCGAGATTTATCCCATACCGTCGCAACCATGTTTTCGACGAGCCTGTTGTTTTATTGTGTTGTGATGATGGGTAAACATGCTGATAAGCGACCCTCTTGGGGTTGGTATGTACTGCTGGGTTTCACTGTCGGTCTGGGGGCATTGTTTAAATACAATTTTGCCATCGTCGTCTTCGCGACAGTTCTTGCTGCCTTGTCGGTACCTCGCTTCCGATCAGCCGTGTTGGATGCTCGTCTGACAGTGTCGGTTGCGATCGCTTTGCTGATGGTGCTCCCGCATGCAATGTGGATGATGCAACATTTTGCGATCGCCTCGACAAAAACCATTGATAGTTTGTCGCATGGAAGGACGGATTGGTGGCTTAGTAACGTCGGTCAAGGTGCCGGATCGTTAATCGCCACGGTCCTCGCTTGCTGTATTGGTCCGATTGTTTTGTTCGCATCTGCATTTGGGAAGACAACCTTTTCTGTTCGTCAAGAACGCAATGTTGGTGATTTAGGTGCTGCAACAACACAGTTATTTGAGCGGTTCTTGATCGCAGTAGCTGTGGTGTTGGGGTTGATGGTCTTCTCAGGCAAGGCCGTCGACTTTGAGAATCGCTGGTTCCAGCCGTTCATCTTCCTTGTGCCAGCTTGGCTCACCTTGAACCTGTCTCGTGCGGTGATGTTGGATTTTCGCTTTCAACGCAATCTGCTGAGAATCGCCTCCGTAATCATGTTGGTTATTTTAAGTGCCATCATCTTTCGGCCGGTCGCTGCCAGTTACCGAGGTAAATACTCTCGATTGAATATTCCCTACCCAGGCGTGGCGGAAGCGATACGGTCGATGCCTGAGGAAGTGCCGGGTTTTATCTTTGCTGATGATGTAAGGGACGCTGGGAATTTGCGGATGCAATTTCCTGACTCATTGGTGGTTTGCCATGAGATGAAGCATCTGATTACGAACAAGATGAAAAAGTCACTGCTTCGTGAAGAAAAGGTTTGGGGCTTTTCCTCGGTGAGAGATCCCGAGCTGCAGGACGAGGTTGGTGCACAGCTCCGAGATT
>CAXQOB010000078.1:0-12589 GCA_964225475.1 Candidatus Nitrosopumilus sp.
GGTAGCAGATCCATCATCGTCGCTAATTCATGGCGCAATTCCTTTAAAGTCGATACAAGTGCATCGTGATTGAGCACAAACCTCGCTGCATCCTCTAAGGTTCGAAGGCCTTCATTTGCACGATTTAGCGATGCGTCCAAAATTCGATAGACGGAACCTGTCTCTTCCATTAAATAGATCGCTCGAAAAAAGGTGTTATCAATCGATTGCAACTAAACCAAAAAACAGATACTCATCTGTGACTTGCCCCTGTGTTTTCACGCAGTAAGTCAGTCTCATACTTATAGCCCCGGAGCCAGCAAAAAAGCTGCAGACATCGGCTACATGTAATCGTACCCTCAAGAATCAGTACTTGAAACAGAACGACCTTACCCGCGGTGTTGGATTCATTGAAAGGTCCAGTCTTTTCATTACTTGCGGCAACTTGGAATCAAATAAGATATATTTCAACATTGTCAATTCATCAGCTGAAGCATCTCCCTCATTCATTGAACCGTTATGCCGAACAAAATCATCTTGCTTTGCTTCCCTGTCGTAATCATGAGCTCTGGCGTGCTAGGCGCAGCAGAACAACAAAAAAATCCGAAATCATCTCAACAGGCCCAACGTCTCGAGCCGCAGGCGATCAAGACCGAAAAACCTCGCTCAGCGGAACCAAAAAAGAAGATCAACCCTGCATTTCAGAATCCTGAAACACCCGACCCGAACCTACCCAATGTCCTGATCATCGGAGATTCAATCTCAATTGGATACATGGCTCCACTTCGGGAAAGACTTACCGGGATTGCAAATGTCTTTCGTCCGGTAACCAATTGCGGCCCATCCAGCAAGGGACTCGAGGAAATCGAGAGGTGGCTTGGAGATCGCAACTGGAAACTGATACAGATCAACCATGGTCTGCATGACCTTAAGTACATGGGTCCTCAAGGACAAAACTTGGCTGACCCCAAAGCCGAGTCAAGCCATCAACAGATCCCTCCGGATCAATATGCCAAGAATCTTGGGATACTAGCAGAGCGTTTGAAAAAAACAGGAGCCACTATTATTTGGTGTGAAACGACCCCGGTACCGAAGGGAGCCGCTGGACGCGTGGTAGGTGACAGCAAGAAATACAATTCCATCGCCAAGAGAGTCATGGCCGAACACGGAATCAGTACCAACGGGCTGTTCGACTATGCAATCCAAAACGTGCCTACCCGAGAAGCAAACGTGCACTACACCCCAGAAAACAGTCAAAAACTTGCTGAGTTTGTAGCAGCCTCCATCAAAGAAAATCTTTGAAGCTATAACGCAGCTCCACGCTTGGCGTGCAGTAATTAACAAGCGAACTTTTGGACAAAGCCTACTTGGATTCATCATCACTCAAGTAGAAAATCCGCGTGCCGACCCTGTCAGGCACGTGGATGGTTTCGTTCATGGTAAGAGTTCGTAATTTCGGCACAGGGCAAATTTAAGGTAGACAGGGTAACTAGCCGAACTCTTTGAAAGCCGTTACTTTAATTTCCGCGCCATGAACATACGCAAATAATGGTGCAGCACTTAATTACCAAATCACTGTTAAATCGCCCGCGTAGCTCAGGGGATAGAGCACCGCTTTCCTAAAGCGGGTGTCGGAGGTTCGAATCCTCCCGTGGGTGCTACATGAGACCTGTTGAAAACATTTTCCATCTCTTATCGACATGGCAAATTCCAACACTGGCAACCCGCCTTATCACTCAGCTCTCGTTGACCAACCGTATCCTGCGGGAATTGTCTCGCCAGCGGTAATCACCTGCGGAACCTCTGCAAGCGGTGCCAGTGTCTTAACCCAAGCCTCATGCCGAGCAGCCATCTGATTAACCACCTCTGGATACTTGGCCGCTAAATCGATTTCCTCTCTGGGATCGTTTTTCAGATCAAATAGTTGCCAGGTATCTTTCTCATACTTTCGGTAAAGGCGCCAGTCTTCCCATCTCGCTGCAATCAAATGCCGTCTAACCGCATCACCGGGTTCATTGTTGAGCCAGAACAAATAGTCATGCGGTTTAGCATCAAGCTGACCTTTTAAATAAGGAAACAAGTCAACACCGTCACAATGATCAGGAATCACACCTGTAGTATTCGCAGTAATCGTTGAATAAAAATCAAAGTTAGCGACGAGGTCCGTAAACTCTTTCCCTTTGGGCAAGATACCTGGCATGGAAAAAATGGTGGGAACACGCACCCAACCCTCTTTTTGAGTTCCACCTCCCTTACCACCGGTGTACGGTGCGGAGCTTCCACCCTCACCCCCATTGGCACCGTTATCGCTTGAAAAGATCACCAAAGTGTTTTCTCTCAAGTTGTGTGTTTCAAGCACATCTAAGAGTTTTCCTACTTGGTCATCCACCGCAACAATTGCGCCTGCAAGTTTTCGCCGCTGACCCTTCGCGTTTGTCCTGTTCATTAACCTCGCAGGTACCTCTCCATTAGGAGAATGCACAGCCTCGGGTGACCAGTACAGAAAAAAACTCTCATCGTGATGTCGCTCAATGAAATTGACCATCGAATCACCGTCGTAGTCCGTCAGCCAAACTCGCCTGCCCGACTCATCGAGACAGAAATACTTTGACTTCGGGTTCGATTTGCGATTTTTGTTTGACGACTTCGACAGATCTGCCTCCGAATATACGAATGCAGATGGCTTCCTCCGAACCTCTTCAAAACCGGTAGCCAACGGACCCTGTGCTTTGGTGCCAATATCCCACTTTCCAATTTGTCCCGTCACGTATCCACGATCAGAAAGTACCTTCGCCAAGGTAGGTCGATCTTCGGGTATTGGTAAACCGCGAGACATTCCGTACTTACCAAATTTTTGACCGTACTGTCCCATCATCAAACTGCATCGACTCGGACAACACGGTGGGTTGGCAATGTAGGATGCCGTGAACCGGACTCCCTCAGCAGCGAGCTGATCGATATGAGGTGTCGGAATATCCTCAGATCCATAACACCCCAAGTCGCCATAGCCAAGATCATCGATGTAGATCAAAACGACATTCGGTTTCTGAACATCTGCCTGACGATGTGCTGCATAAGCACACCTTTCTACGCGCGAGCAGCAAAAAACAGCAAGAAGCAACACAACGAATTTCACTTATCAATCCTTTTAATGTATCGGTTTGCAATTGGAATGGTCGGATTAAACTCACTGCGGTTAAACGCTCAATGATGATGTACGATTGCGGTCAACAAAAGAAGCAGGGATATGAGAACACCTGGTAAAAGAATGAACATTGGCAGATATTTCATCCTCCCAGAGAAGTATAGACGCTAACATTCATTGACATGGCTATTGACTTTTAGCCCCTGCTCGAATGATGCCAAGAAAGCATAAAAGATAGCGGAAGATTTGAGAGATCACTTGGAGCTAAACACTATCCCCCATCAAGGATAACTTCTTATGAATTGGATTAACTCGAGAGCGTTTATCCTATTTATCCACTTTGCGTCTCTCGCCCTGACTTCGCACAAATCGCTCAGTGCCAAAGAATATGACTTACTCATTCGCGGTGGCACGATCGTTGACGGATCTGGCAAGCCGCGTTTTGTAGCAGATTTGGCGATTCGGCAAGAAAGAATCGATGCCATCGGTGATCTCGATCACGCAACGGGCAAAACCGAAATCGATGCGACAGGCAAAATCGTTGCGCCAGGATTCATCGACATGATGGGGCAGACAGCCACCCCAATGATCAACAACGCGAGGTCTGCACTCAACCTTCTTAGTCAGGGGATTACCACGATCAATGCGGGCGAGGGCGTTTCCGCGGCTCCACTGACCCATGAACAAGAAGTCGAAGCGGGATACACCACCATGAGGGAGTACTTTCATCGACTTGACTCTGTTGGCCTACCGGTCAATGTCGTGCAGACCGTCGGACATACACAGGTGCGGCGTGCGGTCCTTGGCGATACCGACCGTCGACCAAGTGAAACCGAGCTAGATGAGATGAAATCCTTAGTGCAAGAAGCGATGGAAGCTGGGGCGATTGGCCTATCATCCGCGCTGATTTACCCACCTGCAGTGTATGCCCGAACAAAGGAGATTAGTTCACTTGCATCCGTCGCAGGCGCATCCGGGGGTCGGTACTTTACCCATATGCGAAACGAAGGCGATCGAGTCTTGGAGGCATTAGAGGAAGCACTCACCATCGGCCGTGATGCATCGCTACCCGTCCACATCTTTCATCTCAAAGCAGCGGGCGAGAATAATTGGAACAAAATGCCAATCGCACTTCAAAGTATCAGACAAGCAAGGAAAACAGGGCAAACAGTTACCGCAGACATTTATCCATACGTAAACAACGGTCTTGGCATCCTCGCATTTATTCACCCCCGACATTTTGCCCAAGGTAGAGAAAGTTTAATTGCTCGTTTAGACAATCCAGACTTCTGTGAACGATTGAAGCACGAGATAGAAACCACGGATGGTTGGGAAAACTGGTATCACCACGTGGGTAAGGATTGGAATCGCGTGATTATTGGTCGAAGCAATCACCCAAAGTACGCAAGCTTGAACGGTCATAGTCTCGCACACATCGCGAAAACTCACAAAGAAGACCCTTGGACTACCTTCTTTCAACTCGCATCTGTCAATTCGTTTGCTCTTCCCAAAACCATGTCGGAGGACAACAAAAAATTATTGATCAGCCAGCCGTTTGTTTCATACTGCACGGATGTTGGACCCGCGGCATCGGGACGGATTGCGTCGCACCCTAGATCGCATGGAGCTTTCCCGAGATTACTCCGCCAATACGTAATTGACGGAAAGACAATCACTCTCGAAAAAGCCATTTCAAATGCAACATCAAAGGCCGCGAAAATCGTTTTCGCTCGTCAGCGAGGTGAAATCCGAGAGGGTTGGGCAGCAGATTTAGTCGTATTTGATGAATCGGAATTGAGAGACCTCGCCGATTTCAAGAACCCTCAACAACTATCGGAGGGAATCCACCAAGTTGTGGTGAACGGAGAGATTGCATTCCAGCATCAGAAATACACAGGCTCAAGATCTGGCAAACTACTCAGAGGCCCAGGCCATCAAGCGATCCCCGCGGTGGCGACGATCACCAGCGAATTGGATACGACTGGTTTTGAAAACTTCTCGGAATCCATGCAGAAGTTTCTCGATCATCATGAAGTTCCCGGCGCATCGGTTGCAGTGACAAACCACGGGAAATTGGTTTATTCCGCAGGCTTTGGCTATGCGGATCTTGGAAATCAAGAGGCAGTAAAACCAACGAGTCTATTTCGAATCGCCAGCATCTCAAAACCAATCACAGCGGTGGCAATTCTTCAATTGGTTGAGAAAGAAATGATTGATTTGGACGATAAAATCTTTGATCAATTGGCACCCTCAATCCCCGGCATTGACCGAATGAAGGATCCGCGTTGCCAGGAGATTACGATCCGGCATCTGCTGGAACATCGTGGAGGATGGGACCGAAGTCAATCATTCGATGCAATGTTTCAATCAGTTCGCTTTGCGGAACAACTCAATGTCGAACCACCGGCGGGTCCTTGGGATGTTATTCGTGCCATGATCAACCAACCCTTGGATCATCACCCGGGCTCGGAGTATGCCTATTCAAATTACGGTTACTGCTTGTTAGGTCGTCTCATTGAAACACTGACCCATCAATCGTATGAGGAATACGTGCGTGAGCACGTCCTTTCCCCTCTCGGCATCAAATCCATGCGAATCGGAGCAACACAGATCTCCGACAGACGCCCCAACGAAGTTCGTTACTACCACCCTTACACTACAAAATCTGTCTTTTCATCAAATTTAAACGCTGATGTACCATCTCCCTACGGTGGCTGGTTTCTTGAAGCCATGGATTCCCATGGGGGATGGATCGCATCGGCTGAGGACCTCGCAAGATTTGCTGCAGCGTTTGATAATCCCGATGAGTGTCCAATTCTCAGCCGCGAAAGTGTTGAAAAGATGTACCAGAGACCAACAGGTAAGGCAGGATATCACGTGGATGGACGACCCAAGGATGTTTACTATTCGCTCGGCTGGAGCAACCGTGTGCTAAGCGACAAACGAATGAATCATTGGCATTCCGGTTCTCTTCCAGGTACCGCGACCATTATGATCAGAAGACATGATGGAAAAAACTTTGTAGGTCTTCTCAATACGCGTGTCACACCCACGAACAAACCGTTGGGAGGTGAGTTAGATCGCTTACTACACAAAATGGTGAATGAAGCTCCGGCTTGGGCCGCATCATCTCAGTAATCGGAAATGGATTGCATAAAAGACGAGTTGCTTCGAAGTTTCTGAGGGAAACCTCCGCTATAGCTTGCTTGGGTCATATCCAGGGTTTGGACGCATCACCTCCGCGCCGACAGAATCCCTCCATTGCACAAGCTCGGACATCATGCGCTCAGCAACATCAGGATGATCCTGAAGGAGAGAACGAGTCTCACTGAGATCCGTGCGAAGGTTATAGAGCTCAACTCGTTCTGGATCAAAAGTCTGTATGAGTTTCCAATCACCTTTTCGAATGACACCTGAAGGGAAGCTCGAAGGATGTTTGTTGTAATGCGGGTAATGCCAAAAAAGCGATCGGTTCGGCATATCATCATTTCGTTTAAGACATGACTCGAGGGAAACGCCATCTAAATGTTGATGAGGCAGCATGGGATTGCCTGTCATTGCGAGACAGGTTGGGTACAAATCCATACTAATCACAGGATGATGAACAACACTCCCAGGCTCAGCGACACCAGGCCATTTGATAATCAATGGGACTCTTATCCCACCCTCATAATAGGAACCCTTATTTGCTCGCAGAGGATCATTCTCCGTTGCTTTATAAAAGCCACCGTTGTCACTGGTAAAAACAATGCATGTTTCTTCTTCGATGCCCAAATCCCTCAATGTCTGGATGACTCGCCCGATACTCTGATCGACACTTTCCACCATGGCCGCATAGACAGGACTACCCTGCTTTGTTTCTTCTGGTTGCGTCTGGTACTTTGCAATCATCTTTTTCTTGGCTTGCAAAGGAGTGTGAACCGCATAGTGTGCAAAGTGGAGAAAGAATTTTTTGTCATGGTTATCGGTAATAAAACCAATCGCCTCGTCGGTAAGCCGATCGGTCAAATACTCTCCCTCATTACCCTCTTCAAATACATTCCATTTCACTTTCCGACCCGTAGAGGGAACCGACCAATTCCCGTTGTATGGATAAAAATAGTTGCCTGGAGCACCATGAGGATTTCCGCCTGCATTGAAATCAAATCCATGATGAATCGGTGAGGAAAAATCGTCATCACCCAAATGCCATTTACCGACATGACCTGTTTGATAGCCTGCGTCCCGTAATCTCTCTGCAAGCGTTACCTCTTCGACTGGCAAGGATTTCAAGTACCTACCACTCTGTAATTTGGAATACGGATTCCATCGCCCGGAGGGCAACCATTCGGTTAACAACAATCGCGCGGGCGCTTTACCCGTTAAGATCGCAGCCCGTGTTGGCGAACATACAGCGCAGGCCGAATAGGCGTCCGTGAAGCGAGCGCCTGACTGCGCCAAAGCATCGATATTAGGAGTTTTGTAGTATTCACTACCCTGGCAACCAAGGTCTTTCCATCCGAGATCGTCAATTAAAAACAGAATCACATTCGGTGATTGATCTGCTTGCGGTTTTGGTTCTGGGGTTGCCCCCTGCGCAAACGAAATGGTGGCGATCAATAAAATAAAAGTAAGATAAAAATTCATTCTCTAGCCTCAGAAAAAATCACGCGATGATGTCTTGCAGCACCTCACCCGCGACATCGGTCAGACGAAAGCGCCGTCCGTTGTATTTATAGGTTAGTTTCTCATGGTCCAGACCGAGCAAATGCAACAACGTTGCATGAAGATCATTGAGATGGACCTTTTTCTCAGCGGCTTTGTAACCCACTTCGTCGGAAGCTCCATAATCGACACCACCTTTCACTCCACCACCTGCCATCCAAGCGCAAAAACAATGGGGATTATGATCTCGTCCCGGCTTGGCGCCAGTCTGTGCGATGGGAAGCCGCCCAAATTCTCCGCACCACACAACAAGTGTTTCCTCTAACAATCCCCTTGCCTCTAAATCCGCCAGCAGACCCGCCACTGGCTGATCCGTCTCCCCGGCGAATTGACGATGATTCCCCTCAATGTCGGAATGGCCATCCCAAGAGCGTTGGTTTTCCATTCCACCCGAATAGATCTGCACAAAACGCACACCGCGTTCTACCAACCTCCTCGCCGTCAAACACTGTCGAGCGAAGTGATCACACTGTTTCTCACCGACACCGTAAAGGCGATGAATATGCTCTGGCTCTGACTCAATATCCAAGGACTCCGGCGCGGAACTCTGCATACGATAAGCCAACTCAAAGCTTTCAATGCGAGCAGATAGCTCACGTTCCTCAGGATTACGTTCGAGATGCAGTTGATTCAGCTCTTCCAAAA
The DNA here is from genome assembly GCA_964225475.1 of Candidatus Nitrosopumilus sp. GTDB lineage: Bacteria > Planctomycetota > Planctomycetia > Pirellulales > Pirellulaceae > Rubripirellula. The sequence continues at coordinate 8,474 of CAXQOB010000078.1, forward strand.
AACTGATCTGATTGCGTTGGCCTGAATCTGTAACGCCAGCAACACGTTTCAAATTAGCAATCGGCTCGCCTTTGGGGCTTAAGTAGGTTCCCTGAAAAACACCGGGTAGAAATCCCGCGCTCCAATTGGCTGCATGACCTTTCGGCAAACCTCGCCCCTTCGGATCACTCATGACCACGAAACCGGGCAAGTCACTACTTTCACTGCCTAGACCATAGGTAACCCAAGAACCTACACATGGATATCCCATGCGCGGTATACCCGTATTCATCGCAAACAGAGCAGGGGAATGGTTATTAGATTCAGTATGACCCGACAGAATAAACGACATTTTGTCGACATGCTCACCGAGAAATGGGAAAATCTCAGGAACCATCTTTCCACACTCACCCTTGGGAGAAAATCGGAAAGGAGACTGCATCAAATTGCCAACCGAGTTTTTAAAAAAGCCTGTCGTGTTTTTAAAACCGGAATCAAAATCTCGAATGGTTTTTCCATTCCATTTATCAAGCTCAGGGCGATGATTCCATGTATCCACATGACTAGGACCTCCGTTGATAAAAATCCAAATAACGTGCTTCGCTCTTGCTGGTAAATGGCCAACCTTTGGTGCCATAGGATTCAATGAATGCTCGAGACCCTGTTGATCTGGCAACTCCTCAGCTGAAGCTAAACCATGAGTATCATGCAGTAAATCAGCCAGTCCAAGCATTCCGAAACCACAACCGGCACTCTGAAGCCAATGTCGACGTGAAAACGAAAAACCGTATTGATGTTTTTGCTTCGGAATCATTTTTCTATTACTTAAAACCGACAATCATGACTTGCCACTGGAAAACGGTCTTCGCACTCAATCACTCGATATAAATAAATTCATTCGTGCTCATTACCATCTGACACAAATCAACGCAGGCATTTCGAAATGCCCCTGCGGGTGTTTGCCCCGCATAAACTTTTTCTTGTTGCATCATAAAGGTCTCACCCAGTCTCTGTTCCTCAGTTCGAGGTGCTCGAGATAAAGCCAACCAGAAAACCTCATCAACAACACCTTTGATGGTTTTTTTCGTCAGGCGGTCAGCGAGGCCACGAGCACACTCTCGACCTTGAGAGCTATTGAGAAAGCTAAGCGCTTGTGGTGCAATCGTGGTCTGAGACCTCTTGCCAATGCTCACCAAATGCTCCGGCCAATCAAACAACATCATGCTGGGAATCAACTTGCTACGTTTAATGAAAAAATAAATGCTTCGACGCTTCATGTTTTCATTCAAAGTACCCGGTCCATACATCGAAGGATCTAATTGCCCAGAAACTGCAAGCATACTGTCACGAATCACTTCTCCTTCGGCGCGTCGAGCGATCCATCTGGACAACCACAGATTCTGGGAATCCTCTTGTTGCTTCAACACATTGGTTGAAGTGGATTGCATGTAGACCGCACTGGTCATGATCAAGCGATGAATCGGTTTTAATTTCCAGTCTTGCCTAATCAACTCCGCAGCAAGCCAGTCAAGCAATTCTGGATGAGTAGGAGCGGACCCGGATAAACCAAAATCATTCGGAGTCGCGACTAAACCCTGACCAAAATGATGTTGCCACAGTCGATTCACGATCACCCGTGCAACGAGCGCACCAGCACCGTGATCGACATCCGTCAACCAATTCGCCAAAGCCGACCTTCGATAACTCAAAGCAGTTTGTTCAGGGATATTGGCAACTTGCCAATCACCTACATTTTTTCCAATCGGCGTAAGTACTGTAAGAAAACCGGCGTCTGCCTCCCCTTGTTTCTGCTCCACATCGCCACGTTCGAGCACAAATGTCTGTGGATAAAAATGCGGATACCCACGCCCATCTGCATGATGCTTCATGTGGGGAACACCCTCGCTGGAAACCATCACCTTGGTCAAAGCAACAGGTGGTCCCTCGGTTTGTAGTGTTTCGAGTTCAGCAACCAATCCAGCCCACTCTGGGGATGATTCCTTGTACCACCTCAAACCCACACTCCATGCCTCCTGATCATCAGGACCGGCCACCCGCGAATCCTTTAGAGCCTGCTTGATCCGACCCGGAATTCCCTCTGTTCCAACAGCGAGCGGAGCATCACTGAACGAGGAAAAGGAAATTCGAAATCGCCCCATCACATGCTTTTGATTCGGGTGTTGGAAAGTCAGTACAACTCTCCAACGATTTTGGCTCTGATTCTCAAAAACATCCTTAAGCGTAAAAACTGCAGCTTGCTCTTTTCCGATACCGCCGCTATCGACTGCCCAGCCTGAAATTTTGTCTCCATCAATTGAAGCAGCGACAGACAATGAGCTTCCGTTCTGTTGATGCGTGGCAATGGCGCCATCCAAAGCAACACTGACATCAACATCGGTTGCTGAAGATTTTTCTGAAGTTTGTTGACCCTTATCCATCACAACCGAAACTTCAACATCACCCAGAGCAAAATTTCCATTGCCTGCTCGCCCCGGCCCGTTTCGCGGGAGACTTGGGTGTGTCAGTGCTTCAAGACGAATTTGATTTACCTGACGAAGGTCACTAATCCCCTCAACGGTGATCACCTCTTTGGGGGCAGGTGCTCCAACTGCAAGCCAAGATTGATCTTTTTGTTTCTCATACTTTGTTCCAGCATCAGATGTGACCGTTACGTCTTCTAGTATCACCCACTTTGATTCGAGTTTCGAAAAGTCAACCTCGGATAGCCAGGTTGCGTACTGTTTCGGTAACACGTCGGTTTCAAACGTATCCATTCGTTGCTTGACCTGATCGATCTTACGATTCCACTGCTGTATCTTTGACGCATTCTCCTCTGGGTTTAGATCCAACTCGATTTCGCTGCGTATTGTGGATGTGAAATTCGCTGCCATTGAGTAGTAGTCAGCCGAAGTAATCGGATCAAATTTGTGATCATGACACCGTGCGCACCCCACGGATAATCCCAAAAATGTGACACCCGTCGTAGCAACCATGTCATCTAACTCGTCGTACCTGGCTGACTCAAACTCTGCTTCGGTCAACTGGGTAGGGAAGACGCCTGCGCCAAGAAAACCTGTTGCCATCATTGCCAGAGGACGATCCGGTGCAAGTTCGTCACCCGCGAGTTGCCAACGCGCAAACTGATCGTAGGGCATGTCTTGATTGAAAGCTTTAATGAGAAAGTCACGGTAATGGTAAGCATGTGGACGGTCATAATCCTGCTCGTATCCGTGCGACTCTGCAAACCTTGCAACATCCATCCAGTGACGAGCCCACCGCTCGCCGTAATGCTGTGAATCAAGAAGCTGCTCGACATATGTTTCCCAGTTTTGATTACTGAATTCTGCACTCAATGATTGAACGGATTCCAAGGAGGGTGGCAGTCCAAGTAAATCTAAGGAAGCCCGGCGAGCCAACGTCCTTCCACTTGCAAGCGAGTTCCCCGCCAAACCCTTCTCTTCAAACCGTTGCTGAATGAAGTAGTCAATTGGCGTGCGACACCACTGCTGATTCACAACCTTCGGAATTGCGACTTTTTTCAACGGTTGAAAGGACCAAAAAGCACGATCCAGATCAGAAACGACTTTTTTATCTGTGTTAATGCCGGCACCACCCTCCACAAGGGGTTGGTCATATGGAGCCCCCGAGTCTATCCATTGCTCGATCCAATCGATTTCCTGGTCAGATAATCGATCTGCCTTCAATGGCATGTGAGGCTCTGACTGGTGGGTTACCAACTCAAACAGATAGCTTTCCTGTGCGCGATCAGATACGAATCCACTCTTCATCAATTGTTCACGAGATGAAAGATTAAAATCTGCTTTGACAGACTTTCCACCATGACAATCCAAACAATGCTCCTGAAGAACCTGCCTGACATGCTCCTTAAATAAAGACAGACCTTTCTGAACCCGAGCAACATGATCCCCAGAGACTTTACTTGGTTCGTTCACCTTGACCGTCGGCAACTGCGCAATTACCAAACTGGCATTCCAATAACCAAAGAATACAATCGCAGACAGCATGAGAAAACATTCGCTTTTGCGATTTGAGAACATCTACACTGACTCCAAATACGCTGTATGAATTCGTACCAACAATAGCCTCTAAACACACCAAAACTGCATCCACTGCAAG
>CAXQOB010000079.1:0-99583 GCA_964225475.1 Candidatus Nitrosopumilus sp.
CGTCACCTGTCGCGGCTTGAGGGAACATGCGGTCAAACATTGGAAACGAATCAAACAACCGCCGCATCGATCCACCAATTGCTAGATCGCTACGGACTACGTACACAATGCCCCGAATGTGGAAACCCAGCCATTCTTCGTGTTTCCCCAAGGAGGGGGATGGCACGAGGCGTTTTTGTTTATGACCATCACGTGAATGGCAAAAGAACATTTCACGGTGGCCGCAGCGTCTTCCCGGCTATCAAACTTGTGGAAAAACCTCCTCGAAAGAGTCATGATGCCTCAAGATCCTGAGTTAGCTAAGGGTCTCAAACCAAAAGAAGCGGCGAGTCAGAACACATCACACCGATAACCAGATTCCCTGTTGGGTTATCTCAGCTGTGGTTTGTTTCTCGTTCAGGTCACTCGGACGGCCCAATCATGTTCTTCTGTTTTTGTATCCATCTGCTCCGAAAGAATCATTATCGACTCGACCTACGGTGAAAGAACGTAACGGCAGGGTCTCCTTCGACGATTACTGGACTTGCCAGAAGCACGAAAGGTGATCCAGCCGCCGCCGATAGTCCATAAGATGAGACAAGAGAAAATCCGCAAAGGGAAATCAGGCAAGCATGGAAATTAGAAGAGACAGAGCTCTTAAACTCCTCAGCCTATGCGACGGAGATGAAATCTGGAGTGTGCCATACTGCCTCGACCATGGGGTTCCGAGTCCATGGATTGACGAGCTATCAAATGCATTTGAATCTGGCTACCAAACTGATTCACAAACGATCTATGAAAATGGTCGAATGACTAACCAATATCACGGAATTCGAGATGTCGATTTAGCAATTCGATTAGCAAAAAGCCTCGGAGTCGCAACGGAATCCATGCAACTTGAATTTCGGGATCGCCGCTCCGCGGTAGAAATGCTCAAGCAGGCAGTTTTTGAAGGTTGATTGAACCAACGCAAATAAGAATCGCGACGGCTTGGCGAGGTTACCCCATGCCCAATGACCCCACGCCCAATGACCCCACGCCCCGCAGGGTCTCACGATTCAACATCGCGGAACACGACACGCGAACAACCTCAACCCAAGAAACGCATGGAAACCGGGACGGACGAACTCCATTGGGGGAAATCGTCATAACCGTTGCAAACGTCACTTCATTACAATAACACTCACGGTTTGCTCGAAGTGCGTCGCGACAACGCCCATCCTGACCTAGCCTCCCTGTACAGGCAACTGTGTCATCAAATTGGCGTCCGATCCATCAACACAGACACTATGCGATTAAGTAGCAAAATGGCTCGCCGGCGATCTAAATGATCACACGCCACGTTAGGGGTCATTTGTCCATTCATCGATTCTGCTCATAAACCTCCATGCCACAACGCACCATCGACTCATCGATCACTCAGAAAACACCTTTAGGGGTGGAGAGTCACGAAGTCAATCATGATGCCCGCGTGACGATCATTGATGATGAGCGGATCAACGTTGAAGTAGTGAAGGCATATCTAAGTGAAGCAGGGTTTTCAAACTTTTCCTCTACCACCGACTCACGATGCGCCATCGATCTGATGGACCAAGTTAGACCAGACATTGTCTTACTCGACATCCACATGCCTCATCGAAACGGGCTTGAGATTCTTGAATCAATGCGGCAGGAGGAACGATTTCGTCGCGTACCCGTACTAATCCTTACTGCAACGGAGGATCCAGAAATCAAGCTTGAAGCCCTGAGGTTGGGGGCCACGGATTTTCTAGCGAAACCCATTGATCCATCAGAACTGACAGTTCGTATGGAGAACGTTCTCGCCATCAAGTCCTACCAGGATCAACTAGCTCGGTACTCCGAAATGCTTGAGCAGAAAGTTCGAGAAAGAACTCGTGAGCTTGAAGAGTCGCGGCGTGAGGCGATTCATTGTCTGGCAAGAGCGGGTGAGTATCGCGATGACGACACGGGGCAGCACGTGATTCGTGTTGGCAAATACACAAGTATCATCGCCAATGAACTGGGCTTTGCTCCTGATGATGTCGAATTACTGGAGCAGGCTGCCAAGCTGCATGATGTCGGAAAGATTGGTATCCCAGACTCAATTCTCCATAAAGAAGGCAAACTGGATTCCAATGAATACGAGGTGATTCAACAGCACTGCGGTATCGGTTGCGAAATCATGGACCCTAAAGGCCAAGAGGGTCACGAGGAGACACTTCGCGAACACGCTGAAATCGGACCAAAAATCCTTAGTTCCACAAGCTCACCCCTCTTAAAACTAGCAGCGACGATTGCGGGGTCCCATCACGAAAAGTGGGACGGAACAGGATATCCCCGAGGTCTTTGCGGGGAGGAAATTCCAATGGAAGGTCGAATTGTCGCGGTCGCAGACGTTTTTGATGCATTGAGCTCGGCGCGGCCCTACAAGGACGCTTACACACTAGAGCAGTGCGTTGAGATTATGGAACAAGGTCGGGGTAAGCATTTTGACCCTACCATCCTTGACGCTTTTCTCAATCGTCAGAACGAGATTGCCAGTGTTCAGAAGGAATGCTCAGAAGCGATCTGAGCTAACAAAGTTGAATGCGAACTCTTCCAAAGAAGCGGCAACCGCTGAATCATAGCCCTTCTACGGGCGCAAACTCGGCAAACACAGGCAGTTGCCCGCTGACCGATTCTGCCTCTGCCGCGTTCAAATCCAGTAACCGAGGGTAATCAAAAACTCCCCCTCGTCCGATTGCCTCAGTGGTTATTTTACTGTCCAACAGAATGTTACTGGTTTGATACTTTCCAAAGATGTCCGTTGCTCGGCCACGAACACTGACCGTTAGGCTCACTCCTCCAACCGTAGGAATGAGGTAGGCATCATCAGCTTGGAAAAGCCCAAGTAGAACGACATCATCTTCACCTCGACCATCATTCCGCACGGAGTCGATTACCTCGGGTATCAAAGCAACCTCGGACGGTGCGTTAGCCAGATCAACTCTTATATTCACCAATGAAAAAGTCCATGCTTGGCTCGGACTGGGCTGAGCGGCTCTAAACCATGCGACCAAAGGATCGTAAGTTAATTGATTTGTGGGATCCTGAATCGTATACGTCTGGCGTCGATCCACTCTTACTCGAGAAGTGTCGAATATAAAAGCGAGTTGCTCAGGCCGGTCCTTTGGTCCGGTGGGTTCACCAATGACATAGTCATAGCGAGTCTCACCATGATTGATCGCATCAACGAGTCTGGGAATCAAATCTCGCTCAATGGAAGCAATTTGCTGCAAAGCGATCAAATCAAAATTGCGAATGACCTTCACAAGATTTTGGCGTGCAAAGGTGTTGGAGAGCTTGGTAGGTCCGAAACCATTTAAGGCCCAGGAAGCAATTTTGAGATTGGCGGGTGCTTTCGCTGTAAGGGAACCAGCCCCCTCGAATCTCGAGCCATTGATCCGACTCATCGCAGTTGACTGCGTTTCAGAATTGCTCCTGCGACTTCCGAGCCAATCCACTGCCATAAGATTATCCGATGTCTCACCCGGAGCCCCAGCGAGTATCGAGGACTCTTGTTGATTGGTTTTCGGAAGAACAACAAGATCACCCAAGCCGGCGATTTCATAGTGCCGGACAAAATACCAACCACCGCCAACCAGCAGCAACACAATCAACGCTGCTTGAATCGGGTGACCGCGATCTGACTCAGACATGATGGAAGCGATTTGTCGGGACTAGGAAAAGACAGAACCTTGGAATTACGGGCTTTTGACCGTGTTAGCGGTTTTCACCATCTTCTGTGATCGTGTTGACGGCCCCCCGTTCCTAATCAGAGTCGCTCAGAACGTAAAAAATATTGTTCGAATCGTGGTTGCGATCACTGCTGACGCTGCAATCGTTACGATCGGAAAAACTTTCCGGACAGCCCCGGCAAGAAAAACCTTCCCCGGAGTGGTTCAAAACCGAGAAGTTGTGATAGAAAAATTGTCGAGAAAATGGCAAGCAACTGCCTCTAATCGGCAATCAGGTTCCTGACTAGCACTTAAAACCTCGCTATCCTGAACCTAGAGAGATCAGCTCGGTCGAACCTGAAGCCGTTTTTGATGCAACACCCTCCCATCTCACGACATCCTGCAACGTCTGCAACACTTTGATGGTGTTCCATTCGGCAAATTCAACATTCACGCCCGTTTATCCCCCGCACTAACTGAGCATTTAGTCCCGTGAGCGAAGCAATCAACGTCGAAGTCCCAACCGTCGGCGAATCCATCAGCGAAGTGCAAATCGGCCAGTGGTTAAAGCAAGAGGGCGAATGGGTCTCGGAAGGTGAAGATCTCGTTGAAATTGAAACTGAAAAAGCATCGGTTCAAATTCCGTCGCCTGCATCGGGAACATTGCAAGGAATACTCAAAGCAAGCGAGGACTTTGCAACAGTGGGTGAAGTGATCGCATCCATCGCCCCTTCCGAAAAACCTGCTGGTGAAACCAGCGAACAAGCACCTGCCAGCGAACAAGCACCTGCCAGCGAACAAGCACCTGCCAGCGAACCAGCTGCCGCGAGCGAATCAGCTGCCGCTACCGAGGACGCCGAGAACACTCCCGTCACAAGCGGAGCAGCAAAATTTGTCATGCCCGCCGCACAACGATTGCTCGATGAACATGGACTTGATTCCACGAATATTCCCGCCACCGGTCCCGGAGGTCGTTTATTGAAGGAAGACGTTCTCAACTTCGTGGCGAGCCAAGCTGCGACTGCTAAAACCTCTACGCCCTCTCCACCGGCTCCACCCAAAGTTGCCCCAGCAGTACCAAGCACCTTGCCTGCTGCACAAACTCGATCCCTCGCGGTAGATTCCACAGTTCAAACACACCGAAGTGAAGAAATCAAGCCTCTCAGCATGCTGAGACGCACCATTGCTGCCAGGCTCGTTGAGGCACAACAAACCGCGGCGCTCCTGACGACGTTCAACGAAATTGACATGCAACCTGTCATGTCGATTCGCAAGAAATACCAAGACCGCTTTGTTGAACGTCACGGCGTTAAGCTAGGTTTCATGTCCTTCTTCGCGAAAGCCGCAGTCGAAGCACTCCGTCGTTACCCAGCTGTGAACGCGGAAGTACAAGGTGATCATGTCCTGTACCGACATTACCAAGACATTGGTGTTGCAATTGGCGGAGGCAAAGGACTCGTTGTACCCGTCCTTCGAAACGTTGAACGCATGACCTTTGCCGAGATTGAACTTGCGATTGGTGCCTTTGCCAAAAAAGCATCGGAAAATCGTATCCAAGCAGATGATCTGATCGGTGGAACATTCACTATCAGCAACGGCGGGGTCTATGGTTCACTACTCAGCACACCTATCGTTAATCCCCCACAGAGTGGCATCTTGGGTCTTCACTCAATTCAACAACGCCCCATTGCTGTCGATGGCAATGTAGTCATTCGACCAATGATGTACGTCGCGCTCACCTATGACCACCGCATTGTGGACGGGCGAGAAGCTGTAGGATTTCTAAAAACAATCAAAGATGTCATTGAAGATCCTTCTCGCCTCTTCTTAGAACTTTAGTTCTTCTTCGAGATCACGAATTCACAACACCTCGAATTCGAAGACTGATAAAATCATCTCCGACCATCGAATGAATCGATGGCGGACTCTGGCATTGGTTTGCCAAAGTTAATAATCAGTCCCTTCAGGTTCACCTGAAACGCAAACCTCAGGTGCAATCTTGCCAAAAAAGCAAGGCGATTGCGATGTCTAGACATGCGCTCACTGCGTGCCCAGTATTCACCCCACTTCAACTCAGGAGGGCCAGCATTACTGAGAAACCGACTGTGTTGATTCAAGGGTCAGCCAGGAATCCCAGATTAATCACGTGTGCATTTTGGGCAGTGGTATCGAGCCTCTGCTTGATGTTGAATGCTCAAAGCATCGGGGTGCCAACATCCTTCGCACAAGAAAAGTCAGAGCACCTGCAGACTGAATTGATCGGTAAAGCGAAAACGGCACAAGCCACGTTGGATCATTATTTTCATCAGCAAACGCAGCTAATTTCAAATCAATGCTTGGAACAAATTAAATCGATAGACGAATGGCAGCAACAAAAACCCAAACGGCGGGCCGAACTCTATGACATGCTAGGCTTACAACCGTTACCAGCAAAGACAAAGCTCAATCCGGTAATTACGGGTGAAGCAGAAGCTGAAGGTGTTATCGTTGAAAATATCTACTTTGAATCTTCTCCTGGACTATTTGTAACAGGCAACCTCTATCGACCATCCGAACAAGAGAAGCCACTACCTGCCATTCTCTACGTATGCGGTCATGGGCGAGTCAAAGAAAATGGAATTAGCTACGGTAATAAAACTCATTACCAACATCACGGGGCGTGGTTCGCCAAAAACGGATATGTTTGCTTGACAATTGATACCATTCAACTTGGTGAACTCGAGGGCATTCACCATGGTACGTACCGTGAAAAAATGTGGTGGTGGAACAATCGTGGCTACACTCCAGCGGGCGTGGAAGCGTGGAATTGCATTCGATCGCTTGACTATCTTGAAACAAGATCAGAAGTCGACGCAGAACGAATCGGAGTCACAGGCCGCAGTGGAGGGGGAGCTTATTCTTGGTGGATTGCTGCGATTGATGAACGTGTGAAAGTTGCTGTCCCGGTTGCAGGCATTACGAGCATGAAAAACCACGTCGTTGATGGCTGCATCGAAGGTCACTGTGATTGCATGTTCATGCTAAACACTTACCGCTGGGACTATCCAATGGTCGCCGCACTCGTGGCGCCTCGACCTCTTTTGATCTCCAATACCGACAAGGATCGTATTTTTCCGCTGGACGGTGTTGTCGACGTTCACCAAAAGGTGGCAACAATTTACGAGTTGTACAATGCGTCGGATAAACTCGGCTTACATATCACAGAAGGACCGCATCAAGACACTCAAGAGTTACGAATTCATGCGTTTCGCTGGTTCAATCGCCATCTCCGAGGAACGGATGAGTTGATTGATGTGCCTGCAACCAAGCTCTTTACTCCCGAGCAATTGAAGGTTTTTGATCAACTCCCAAAAAATCAGAGAGTTACAAACATCCACGAAACATTTGTTCCCATTGCTTCTGATGCATCACTTCCTGTGAACCATGGTGAATTAGCGGTAAAAGGAGATCAATGGACGAAGAACTTACGCGAAAAAACCTTTTCGGGATGGAGTGAGGTAGATGAAAAAACTGAGTTAAGTCTTCTTTCTTCAGTTGATCTAAACGGCATTAAGGTTGAGAGAATGGCATATCAGGTAGATGCCCCATTTCAACTGCCAATCTACAAACTATCTCATGATTCCGGTTCGCCTAATCACACCAAGATTAGAATCCTCACCAATAAAGAATGGGAGAGGTATTCGCCAATACTGCTAACCTCACCTGAAGGTAATCCTGAATTATCCTCGCAGATCAACAGTAGTCTCGCTGCGATCAAGGGAGAATTGTCTGAGCATCAGTTAGTGTTAATTACACCACGCGGTGTTGGCCCCACAGACTGGAGGGCCGACGAGAGAAAGCAGACTCATATCCGACGTCGCTTTATGCAAATTGGACAGACTCTTGCGGGAATGCAAATCTACGACATCATCGCAGCATTGAAACTCATTCGCGAACTTCCAGATGTAAGAAAATCAGAAATACAACTCACCGCCACTGGGGAAGCGGCAACTTGGGCTCTATACGCCTCAATCTTTGAATCAGGGTTTGATCGACTATCACTCGAAGACCTTGCACCAAATCATCGACTTTCACCGGATCTTTTTAATGTCAGCCGTATTACCACCCTTCCACAAATTGCAATGCTGGCTGCAGCACGTAACAAGCATTTAGAACTTCGATTCTCAGACAAAGACTATCTTACGCAGTGGCAATCTTCTTTGAACGAAAATCCATTAGCCAGAGAGTGCATATCTATCGAGTGAAAACAGATCAATTGAGGGTACAAACAGCGCCCTACCGCAAGCGTCGCCCCGTTTATCCGCAAGACCTTTGTTACTCCTCTTTGGTGGGAATTACCCGTCTACCCAACGAACTTTCTCTTCGATGGTTTGCCGTGTGCCTGTTGGCCAATCCCCCTCGGGATACCCGACATAAAAGAGACCCAAGGCTCGATCACCCTCTTCCAATCCGATGTATTGAGCCATTTCCGAACTGACCGCAGCAATGTTTGTTGACCAAAAGGCACACAAACCATGGGAGGTTGCTGTTAGATGCATATTCTGCACCGCACAAGCGACCGCTTGAATCTCGTCCAACTCTGGAATTTTCCTACTTGGTTGACGCTTCATACCCAACGCAATGACCACAGGGGCGAGCATCGCATTTTTACTCATACCCTCGTACTTATTCTGCTTGAACGAATCGGCGGGTGTAATTTTTTTGTAGGTCGCAGCTAGAAACGAAGCAAGCTTCTCTCGAGAGGAACCGGTAAAAACACTGAATCTCCAAGGCTCTGTCAGGCCATGCGTCGGCGCCCAATTAGCGTTCTCAAGCATCATCTGAATAATGGAATGATCGACATCACGCTGAGCCATCTGCTTTGGCTTTACCGTTCGCCGAGTCTGAATCACTTGGTTAATTGTGTCGCTGACTGACAATTACTTGCTCCTTTTCAATGAAATCACTATCAGTGAATATTGGTGACTTCAATCGCTTATTCTTACACGGAATTTTGCTCGAGTAACCGCATGGGATTACGACGAAACCAATAATCTACCTGCTCGTCTGTAACATCTAATTCAGATTGCAGGAATCGAATCATATCAGGAAAGGATGTCGCACATCCTGCATAGTGAGTACGACATGAAGCCCAGGCAGCTCCATCATCATCCACCTCAACCCATTGACCTGACAACTCGTATTTACCTGGGCCTAAACCTGCAGCACTGATCGCATCCGTCACGATGACAATCTGTTCATCGGACAAACAACGAAAATAATTTGCCAGTGCGAAGCCGGGAACGTGATGCCCGTCGGCAATAAATGAGACCATCAGCCGGTCACTCATGCTAAGAACCCGCTGGATGATGTTGTCGTGTCGCGGCAAGGCGGACGGGCAGCCGTTGCCGAGGTGCGTATAGAGTCTCAGGCCCTGATCAACGACTGCAGCAAGTTGATCAAGGGTAGCATCGCTATGTCCTGCAGCCACGGTGACGCCCCGGTCAGTGAGGAATCGGGTAACCAATCCATCAGGATCCACCTCAGGGGCCAATGTCACCAGTCGAACCCAACCGCGACCACGATCAACTAATTCCGCAGCTCTTTCAATGGTTGCAGGAATCGCAGAGGCTTTGGGATGTGCGCCGATGAATCCTTCCACCGGGCTCAGGAAGGGTCCTTCGACGTGCAAACCGCTTACCCTTGCGGTAGAGATAGCCCCCTGATCCAACCATTTCGCAATTCGATCAACCTTCGTAAGCAGCTGCTCCCATGGTGCAGTAATTAATGTAGGCAGAAATTGCTCGGTGCCATCACGGAAAATTCGATCGCATGCCTCGCTGAAGTCATCCAGCTCCAATTCAAGAGAATTGAAATCCACACCCGCATAACCGTTGACTTGCAGATCAATGTACCCGCTCATTCGACCCGTTCCAGTGAGTTCATAACTGCCTCACTTAACTTAGAAGCTGCAGCTTCATCAACAATCAATGTAGTGGAGGGATGTGACTTTAGAATACTCGCAGGTACCTCCGGTTTTATCTCTCCCTCAATTGTCTCGCGCACTGCATTGGATTTTCGCTCATCAGGAACACTGCAATAAATCTTAGATGATCTGAGAATCTGTGATACGGACATGCTAATTGCGTGAGTTGGAACTTCCTCGAGTGATCCAAACCATCCCTCTCCCACCTGCTGCATGCGGCACGGTTCATCCAATTCAACAATTAAGTAGGGCTCGCGGGCCTCAAAATCAGCGGGTGGATCATTGAATGCGAGATGGCCATTTTCACCAATTCCGACCAACGCGACATCGATACGGCGACTTGCTAATACTTGCCCTACTTGAGAAATCGTGTCAGCAGGATCACTCACACCATTGAGATAATGAAAATCAGCCAAGGGCACGCGATCGACGAATCGCTCCCTTAAATATCGGCAGAAGGAAGCGGGATGTTCGTCAGACAAGCCAACGTACTCATCCAGATGAAAACCATGAACCTTCGTCCAGTCAATTCCGGACTGACCAACTAATGCATCAAGCACCTCAAATTGTGAAGCACCAGTCGCTACGACCAAATTAGCGGATCCATGCTCACTAATCGCATTACGTAAATCTTCAGCAGCGTGTTCTCCAACCCAACGCCCCATCACCTCACGATTGCTCGTTAAAATTGTTCGCATATTGATCTCATTTTATCCCAAGCAAGGCTAAACTACTGGCACACCGCGATGTCCCGACCGCTCCAATGAGACTCTATTGTTGACGGAGTTGGAAGGGATTGCGAGACCCGTCAGAAGATCTTATCCGACTATCCCTGACTCGTTCATGAAGAGGACCGATTGTGCGTACATTTTTAATCCTCATTGCTCTCACGCAACTGGTGTCCGCGAGCGACGGAAATGCACCAAAAGTAAGGCCGTCGGACAGTGATTCACAGGACATTCGCCAACAGCCAGCGAAAACACTCAACGACCACTTCCCTTTTAAAGTCCCGCAAGACACCAGCGTTTGGAATTCGAGATCCAATCAACTTCGGCGACGTGTCTTGGTTGCGACAGGTCTTTGGCCGATGCCGGAAAAAACACCTCTGAATGCCGTCGTTCATGGGAAGACCGAAAGGAATGGATTCTCCGTCGAAAAGGTATATTTCGAAAGCTTGCCGGGACATTACGTTACCGGACTGCTTTTTCGACCGACCGGCGACGTCAAGGGTAAACGTCCCGGAGTTCTGTGCCCACATGGTCACGGGGGACGAATGCAATCACACTCTGAAGCAGAGATCGCGTCTCAAATTCAGCAGGGTGCTGAGCATTTTTCTGAATCGGGACGCACACCTAAAATCGCACGATGTGTTCAGTTAGCCAGAATGGGCTGCGTCTCTTTTATTTTTGACATGCTCGGTTATGAAGACTCGATTCAAATCTCGTATCAAGTCGCCCACCGCCATCAAAACGCGAGGCCAGAAGAGACCACGGCGCCCGATCAAGACTGGATTTTCTTCAGCCCCGAAGCAGATCTTCGCTGTCAATCCATCATGGGTTTACAAACATGGAATGCGATTCGGGCTCTAGATTTCCTTGAGTCTCTTCCGGATGTGGACAAGGATCGACTTGCAGTCACCGGTGGAAGTGGTGGTGGCACGCAATCAATCTTACTGGGAGCAATTGACGATCGCGTCAAAGTCTCCTTCCCCAATGGCATGGTTTCTACATCGATGCAAGGCGGATGCTACTGCGAAAACTGTAACTTACTTCGCATTGACACCGGCAACGTTGAACTCGCAGCATTGTTTGCTCCCCGTCCGCAAGCCATGACAGCTGCGGATGACTGGACACGCGACATGATGAAAGATGGCTACCCGGAACTACAGTGGCTCTATGCCATGCTCGGGGACCAAGAGGATGTCTATTGCCGACCCATGCTACATTTCAAGCACAACTACAATTACGTGACCCGAGCCACAATGTACCAGTGGATGAACCAACATCTAAAACTCGGCTTGGAGATACCTGTGATCGAACAGGATTTTGAGAGGCTGACTGAAACTGAATCATCGGTATGGAACGATGCACATCCGGCTCCAACCGAAATCGGTATTGCGCATGAGCGTGCTGTATGCAGATGGCTGGATGAGCAATCGCGATCCCTGCTAGAGCAAACCTCTCCGAAAGATGAAGCATCGTTCAAAGACTATCAAAAATGGTTTGGTCAGGCATGGGAAATCATCTTTGATCAGGGCTTGCCGAAAAACACACAGTGGACCAATGTGGGGTCCAGCAGTACCGCAACATTACAGTTAGATCGAGCTCTCATCCGATGTCCGGATCGCGGCACCGAAATACCAATGCTGGTGGCGCGAAATCATCAGGATCAAAAGGGATACATCGTTTGGACCACCGCGGAGGGAAAAGACGCAGCCTTCGAGAAAGAGGGTAAACCTAACTCGAGGCTTCAGGCACTGATCGACAGCAACCTCACCGTCGTGATTCCGGATTTATTCAGACAGGGTGAGTGGTCGTCAGATGCTTCAAACGTTAATGTGCCACGATTAGTCGATGATAAACGCTCGTACTCCGCATTCACCTACGGCTACAACCGGTCACTGCCCGCCGAAAGGTGCTCTGACCTTCTGACCGTGATCGTGGCGACGAAAAAGCAAATAGAGAAAGAAGGAAAGAAGTTACCGCTGGAATTATTCGGTGACGAGCAAACGGCTGCATGGTCCGTTCCCGCAGCTGCCATCGCAGGCTCCGTCATTGATCGTGCGAACCTCGTCACAAATGGCTTTCGCTATGGTACGGTGAGCGATTTTCGAAGTCCCAATTTTGTTCCGGGATCTGTCAAATATGGCGATATCCCATCACTTCTCGCACTCCGATCTCCGAACGCCACCACAATCATTGGCGAGTCGCAAAAGCCCGCCGTGGTCATCAGTGCCTACAATGCGATGGGCTCCGCGCATCAATTGCAATTTGCAGATTTACCAAAGTGGCATACTGACACCAACATCGGTGGAAATTCTAAAAATTGACACACACGAAAGAAGTTAGGGTCTGTTAAGAAAATCAGATAGCATGCTTCTGAAAAAATCCAACAGCACGTGCGATTCACTCGGATCAAAAAACCACGCCAAGTGGTTACGACAAAATTGCGAACGTTGGACGCGAATCCGTTCAAATAATTTCGGCTGTCAATCACATTGAAAGCATAAGCCATTATGGCGAATCACTGCTTCGCACCTGAATAAGATCTAATGTCCTACCCGAAACCTCCTGCCCAACTGCGATTCTTTATCTCTCTTTTGCTGCTGACAGTTTGGCTCCCATTTTTTGCATCACCAAACTGGGCTTCTGATTTCCCCAAGTTGTTCAACACTGAGCCAGTGGATGAAACCACACTAATGACGGGGGAAGCCGCCGCTAAAAAAATGAATCTACCGGATGGGTTTCGTGCGAGTCTGTTTGCAGGTGAGCCTGCCGTGCAAAACCCAATCGCGATGACTTGGGATTCAGCGGGTCGCTTGTGGATTGCAGAAAATTACACGTACGCTGAGCGGCAACAAAGATTCCAACTTGATCTTCGTGATCGAGTGGTCATTTTTGAAGGCACTGAACAGGATCAATTCACCAAACGCACGGTTTTCACCGACCAAATACAAATGCTTACCGGTATCGAAGTTGGACTCGACGGGGTTTGGTTGATGTGCCCACCACAACTCCTGTTCATACCGGACCGCGACCACGATGACATCCCTGATTCCAATGCGGAAGTCGTGCTTGATGGCTTCACCGTTGCTGATCAAAACTACCACAACTTCGCTAATGGTTTGCGGTTTGGGCCTGATGGGTGGCTTTACGGACGATGCGGTGGTTCCTGCCCGGGTCGCATCGGTCTACCCGGAACTCCAGATCACCAAAGACTTGCACTCGAAGGGGGGATGTGGCGATATCACCCCATTAGAAAACAAGTTGAGGTATTAACAACGGGAACGACCAATCCTTGGGGGCATGACTGGAACGAAGTCGGGGAAGCTTTCTTTGTAAACACGGTAAACGGACACCTCTGGCATTCAATTCCTGGCGCACACTTCACAAGACCTTTCACCCTTGATCCGAATCGAAAAACCTACGAACTAATTGATTTCCACGCCGATCACTGGCATTTTGATACTGGAAAATCGTGGACCGACTCTCGAGATGGTGCGGCGAACGAATATGGCGGGGGGCACGCACACATTGGTGCAATGATCTATCAAGGAGACAACTGGCCGCCTGAGTATGTGGGAAAACTATTTACTCTAAACATGCACGGTAAACGAGCGAACCAAGAGCGACTAACACGAGACGGAAGCGGGTATGTTGCGGAGCATGAACCGGACTTCTTTCGTTCGGAGGATGATTGGTTTCGAGGGATGGACCTAAGCACAGGTCCTGATGGATCCGTTTTTGTGATTGACTGGAGCGATGCTGGAGAGTGCCACGAGCATACGGGTGTGCATCGCACGAGCGGTCGAATCTTCAAAATCCGATACGAGGATGACAAAAAACAATTACAAATCCAAAGCATGCGTGGTTGGACACAAGAAGAATTAGGCCACGCTCACCAACACCCAAACCATTGGTACACCCGACAAGCCAGATTGGAATTGTTAAGACGGCACGCAGGTGGACAAGATCTTGGCACTGCATTACAGGCAATCCGTAGCATCCATCAAAATGCCGGCACTAATGATCTACGAGCACTCGTGCAAACCTATCTATCTCTTCATATCCTCGGTGGTTTGCGGGTCCCTGATCATTACGCGAATCTACAGCATCCTAATGAACATGTCAGAGCATGGGCAATTCGTTTCCTAACGGAGGACTGGACACTCGATGATGCGTTAGGGCCAAAACGGATATCCAATAGCGACCAACGAGAACCAAGTTTTTCCAACGAACCTTGGGAAACTGCCAACGCGAAAACAACCATGGCAAAGTTGATACAAATGACCCCGCAAGATTCCTCCGCGTTGGTTCGACTAACCTTAGCTTCAACACTACAGCGATTGCCTGTAACCTCGAGAGTGTCCCTGGCATCTGAGTTGGCCAAGTTCTCGCAGGATGCCAACGACCATAATCTGCCTCTGATGATCTGGTACGGATTGATTGCTGTAAGTGAGCATCATCCAGAATCGCTTGTAGAATTTGCAGCTCAATGTCGCCTACATAAAACCCTACAGTTGGTTTCCAGGAGCATAGCGGAACAGATTGACCAACAACCAGAAAATGCCAATGAGCTGTTGAAAATTGCACTTCGAGATCCGACGAAACAGCATTCAATTCTTGCTGGATTTAGTGACGGACTGAGAGGATGGCAAAATGCGACCATGCCAAAATGCTGGCCAGAAATCCAGAAGATTGAAACAGCAACGCTGTCTCCAATGATCTCAGAATTAAGCGTCCTATTTGGAGATGGACGGGCCGTAGAAGGCCTTAAACATCTTGCCAGCAATCGAGAACTGCCTGATGTTCCTTTGAGAATCCAAGCCCTTCAAACATTAATTCGCAACAAGTCCCCTGAGGTGAAAGAACTTTGCCTCAGCCTTCTCAACGACAACCGAATTAATTTTGTTGCAGCGCAAGGCCTTGCATCCTTTGATGACACTCAAACTGCTGACCAGTTAATTAAGAATTACCATCGATTTCGTGGTCCAAAACGTCCACAAATCATTTCAATTCTCGCCTCCCGACCAACCTTCGCAATGAAACTTCTACAAGCGGTTGAGGATGGAAAAATACCCAAAGACGATTTGACTGTCTATCAAGTTCGGCAAATTAAGGGATTCGCAGATACAGGGTTAAGCCAACAACTCTCAAAGGCCTGGGGTGAAATCAGAAATACAACTAAAGCAAAACAAGAACAAATCAATGAGTTGAAAAGTAAATTCACCGCTGGACCTGCGGGACGGCCATCTCACGGGAGGGTATTATTTCAGAAACTCTGTCGAAACTGCCACCGACTTTATGGAGATGGTGAAACCATTGGGCCTGACCTCACGGGCAGCAATCGTTCAAATCTAGATTATTTGCTGCAGAATATTGTTGCTCCGAGTGACGTCGTGGACAAAGACTACAGGATGCAAATCGTACTGCTTGTTGATGGGCGCACGTTGAACGGCATGATCATTGACCGAACAGAACGCGTCATCACCCTGCAAACCGCTACAGAACGTCTTTACTTCGACTTGAAGCTCGTCGAATCGATCAAGAGCACGGATCTATCGCCAATGCCAGATGGACTGCTTGAGTCCCTTGAGGCAGAAGAGATAAAAGATCTAATCTCTTACCTGCAGCATCCGATACAGGTGGAGTTACCGAGCGATCGTGATGACGAATGAAGCACACTATGCATGTGAATCGCTAAAGAGGAAACGATCCTAGCCATACCGTTTTTCACCATTGATCATTTACCGATCAAGGTAAGCAGATGCTACACCGAGGCGATCTCCCATCCTTTGCGATAAGGCTCTCGTATTAGTTGCTGTGCCTCCTCGTTACCAGCGGTTCGAAGCGCACCCGAGTCCCAAGTGAACCCTCCACTTCGATAAGCAACGTTGCCCAAGAGGACTGCTTCTGCGAGCGGTCCCGAGTAGTCAAAATTACAGGTTGCTGGCGGTCCACCCTTACAAGCATTCATCCACTCACGATGGAAGCCAGGGGAATCTTCAATGAACGGTTCGGGAGCTGAATAGTTCTGAAATCTTTGCTCGGGAAGCAGTGATCGCTGCCCAAAGCCGCAAAGCAGCATCCCCTTATCTCCGACAAATAGCGTGTTGTTTCCTTTGGACGAGAGACCCAAATCTTCCAGAATCTTGGGTGTGCCATGATTCCAATGTAGCTTGACCGGCTTCCCCTGATTTGTGGTTTCAAATTGATAAGTCACCTGCATCGATTTGGGTGTGCGAGCACTGTCGCGTTCTGGGCCGGAGGCATCTACTTGTTTTGGATACTTCAACCCAAGTGCCCAAAAAGGAATATCTAAAATGTGGCAGCCCCAATTGCCCGTTTCACCAGTCCCGTAATCCCACCAAAAACGCCAACCATACGGACAATGATTGGGATGGTAGGGGCGGTATTTGGCTGGCCCAACCCAGAGATCGTAGTTGAGTCCACTCGGTATTGCCGGACGATCATCTGGTATAGCGGGCATTCCTCGATTTCCACCGACCCAGCTGTAAACCTCTGAGACGGTGCCGATGGCATCGCGTTGGATCAACTCTACAACACGGTGCATATTCTCCATCGCATGACGCTGTGCACCGAGTTGAGTTGCCAGTTTGTTCCTGCGAGCCATCTCGGTAAGCGTGCGGGTTTCCCATACATTGTGAGCCAGTGGCTTCTCAAGATAAACATGCAAACCTAACTGCATTGCCGAATACGCAGGATGAAAATGTGCATGGTCAGGTGTACTGATGACTACACCATCCAACTTGCTTCCAAGCTTGTCGAACATCATTCGGAAATCTTTGAACCGAGCCGCCTTTGGGAATTTGGTAAAGGCTCCGCTCGCCCGCTTATCATCAACATCCACCAATGCAACAAGGTTTTGACTCGCTACTCCACTGACATTGGCGGATCCTCTACCGCCCACACCAATGCAAGCTAAGTTCAGTTTCTCATTCGGTGTATCAGCAGCCGAAACTGATACCATGCTGGATGCGTGATACCCGGCAAAACTTGCTGCGGAAATTGATTTGAGCGCAGCTCTGCGGCTAAAGTTCGATTGGTTCATTATCCAAACCCCAAGACATATAAGAGAAAACGAACGTCTTGAAGCGATAGGATTCGCTTCAGAAGAGAAAAGCTTACATAACTTTTGGCCACTTGCGGTCGTTCGGAAACAAAACTAACCGCTCGAAAGCAAAAACAATAGGTTGACAATCCAAGCAGGTACTTAACGATCACCCAGAACCACTCGCCAAGATAAAGATGCACTCAATCGTGTTGCACAGCGACACGTCACTTTCCGCACATCCGTTACAAATGGAAACACCTTTCAGACGGAAAATACACCCGAACCAGTTTTTTTTGACACCGTCGAAATCTGACATAGGTTTCCAATGAGCAAATCGGTGTTCGGTTTGCTGCTAGTGTTGATCAGTCCGAAACTGCTGAACAAGACTAGTCAGCCTTGCTCCCTTGTCAAAAGCAAACCACTTGAGAGGGTGGGACGCAAAGCCACGGGTCCAGCACACCAGCGGTAAGAGTGCCGTTGAGACGCAGGATCGCCGGGTTGCCATGGGAAAGGCCGTTTCAAGTGATTGATTCAGCCCCAAGGTGAGTCAGACGTAAGTCGGAGACGAGGCTGCCCAATAACAGAACCCAGTTCACTGGGCTGCGCCCTAGGTTGTCGTCGTACACGGCACCGTGTGCGTCTCACTCGCGAGGAGATAGAGATGAAGAATTTCATTGGCGGAATCGTGAACTTCTTGAAAGAAGAAGATGGGCCTACCGCGGTCGAATATGCGGTCATGCTCGCCTTGATCGTTGTCGTTTGCTTAGCCGCAATTGGTTCGTTGGGAACAGTAACGAACGCCAAGTTCGAAGAAGTTGGTACTTCAATCGCTGCTAATTAGTTTTAGAGAAGGAAACCGGATACCACAGGTCTCCTTTTTTTTAAAGCCATTGATGTCGATTGGTTCGGACCAAAGGGGTCCGTCCAACGCATCTGGCAAGAGATTTATTTCCTTTAGGGAACGGGTTGTTTGGGGTAACCCAATCAGCGAACGCCATGCATTATCGTGCACACCAAGAAAGCGATACGCATTAATGAGCAGCGGGGTTAAACCCTCACTTCAAACCAATCTATTTTCAATCAACACTTCCAACCTTTAACAACCGGCAATCTGGGCGTATTCCAATGAACTTCAACTTCTTGCCAGCTGATTCAACCGCTTACGCATGGCAACTGGCTTGTTGTGTGATCACGCTGTTATTCGCGATGTTCAGTTGGCTTGCCGGACCACGCTGAGAGATCGACCTCAATGCGGTTTCTCTGTGGTGCATCCCAACCGCAGCGTCTATTTTCATCGTGCAGCAAGGTGCATTCTCATGTCCACGATTATTCAAAACATCGCTGAAAACTGGACGGTTTGGTTAGTCACTACTGTTTTGATCGTCGCCGCAATCATCGATGGTGCCATCCTGAAAGTACCCAATTGGTTGACGTTTCCCTTCATCATCGGAGGTTGGTTGCACTGCTCCATTGCGGGCGGTCTTGAAGGATTCGGCTGGAGTTTGGTGGGAACCTGCGTCGGGATGTGCCTGCTGCTGTTCCTCCGGAATGTCGGCGGGATGGGAGCTGGGGATGTGAAACTCTTAGCGGGTATTGGAGCTTGGCTCGGAGCGACAATCACTTTACACGCCTTTGCAGCCACTGCGATTGTAGGTGGCATCATGGCAGTCCTGATGGTTCTTCATCGGGGGGAAATCTACAAACACATCGCAATAGGTCACCAAATTCTCGCAGAATGGAAATCAGCCAATAGCGCAAAAGAGCTGTCCTTGGTTGCTCGAGAACGCAAACCAACCATGCTGCTGTTACCGTACGGAATTCCAATGGCAATCGGTTCGATCGCCTACTTCGCTTTCGCGGGTCTACTGATCTGACTACGCAGTGCACGGGTCCTACATAGAACAAAAGAATCCTCGTCTTCGGTTCAACGGAGCGAATGAAACCCAGCACAAACTCCACTCAACAGGCGAGCGGAAACAACAACTTGGCTATCTGACATGAGCCAGACCCTGATTCACGCGTGGATTCCAAAACAACGGCTTCGGACCGAACACCGAGCCACTAAACAAAACAGGATAAATAGGTAAGAAGTAGCGATTAGGTGATCCAATGCCGTTCCATCGGTGCGGGTTGCAGCGGATCGATGCCTTATACCGAAGAAACGATTAAGTCCGTTTGGCACGATTTCTACCGGCGCGCACTTCTTATGATGTGTTACCGGCTTTAGTAGGCGATTGATATGCGTAGTAAATCTCTCTATCTCATTCTCGCTGGGGTTTGTGGCGTCGCTGCAGCTGCATTAGCTAGCCAGTACCTCAGCGCACACGCGAACAATCAGCCCATTGGCGTGTCGACCGAGATTTTTGTCGCGGCAGTTGCGATCGATGTCGGTGAAGAAATCACTCCGCAAAAACTTCAATTGGAGAAGTGGCCTGCAGACAAAATCCCACAGGGTGCATCGGGATCCCTCAGTGAAGTAGAGGGTAAATTCGCGAAACAACGATTCTACGTTGGTGAGGCGATGATGCCAGTGAAATTGATGGATGATAATTGGTCTGCGGTCCGCAAGGGATTTAAGGCAGTCGCCATGAAAGCGTCCGAGGTCAGCATCGCAAACCTAATCCAACCCGGCGATCGTGTGGACGTTATGGCATATTTCTCGAAGAGTGAACTAATTCCTCGCAGTACGACCAAAACAGTTCTTCAGGGTGTACGCGTTTACGCCTTAGATGGCGACACTCAACGACACTCTGCAGAAGATCGTCCCAAGTCCTTGAGAACGATTGAATTGCTGATCAATGAGGAAGACGCCGAGGCTTGGACCTACGCAAACGAGCTGGGCAACATCCGACTAAGCCTGGGGAGTAACGAAGAGTACATCGAAAACGAACCTCCGAGCCAAACCGGAGCAGAATTCCTAAGTTGGATTGAAGAGCAACAGCAACGCTTGGAGGAAGCAACCGCAGCACGCGAGCGGCGGTTAAAGAAAGATTACTCGGTAATCAACGCACATCCAATCACTCAAACCACTTTAACAACGACTATCCCAGAGCGAATCGAAGAGGTTTCTACTGAAGTCAAAAATGAAGACGAAGGATTCGTAATGGTCAAAATGGTGGAAGGAAAACTTTACGAGTACTGGGTGGTACCGGGTAAACTTCCAGTTCTCAGAGGCCCGGTGAATGAAACGACTCCGTCGGCCGAATTGCCAGTCAACAAGGTTCCTGAGCGAAGCAAAAGATCAGACAGCAACGGGCAAGAGTTTACTTTTCTGGACGGAAGAAAAAGCCCCTTCTTGGTGGATCCGAAAGCGGGCGGTTTGAAGGACAACAAGTGATCACCGTGGGTCCCAAAAGCGGCATTCGATAACCAACCAGATACTACAAAAAACCAATCACGTCGCCTTAGCAGTTGCTGAACGACACGAGTTCGCTGTGGAAGGATTCACGGCATGAACCACAAGGATGCATCCCTGATGGAAACGATTAGACCGCCGGCAAAACTGATTGCCCTTTGCACCATCACCATTTTATTAAACGGATGGTTTGCAATGAACGCCGCGGGTCAAAGCGGTGAGACATACCGCTTAACATCCACCACCAACGCCTCGATTTCTCATGACATTTCGCTATCGGTAGATCGATTCGAAATGCTTGTGAAGAGCAGCCGCATCCTAACATTACCATCAGATCGCATTCCTCGATTTCAAGTCCATAACGAGCAGGTACTTGGAGCCGAGCCAATTTCACAAAATGAAATACAAATCTACGCGAAGTCACCGGGAACAACCCAAGTTAATTTATGGGATACCGAAGAAAAACTTTACACCATCGACATCACCGTTCGTGAAGATGCCCGTGAGCTTGAAGGGATTCTTGGTTCGGAGCTCCCATTCGCATCACTCAAGGTTACTCCCATCAATAACGCAGCAATATTGTCGGGTACCGTTACCAGCGTTGACGATGTGGATCGTGCTCTGAAAATTGCTGAACAGTTCTACCCAAGCGTTGTGAATAACATCAAAGTTGTTGGCGTTCAGCAGGTGTTATTACACACCCGAATCATGGAGGTCTCTCGCACAAAACTCCGAGACCTCGGTATTGACTGGGGAACCGTTTCCTCGGGTGATTTCTTCTTCTCCGCACCAAGTCAACTCATTAATGCTGCAGCAGGGGGGTTCGGAGGTGTTATACCATCAGCAGAGGCAGCTCTGAGCACCACCAATCGAGTCATGTTCAATGGCGGCAACTTTGAGGCGCTGATCACAGCACTCCGAAAGCAAGATCTGGTGAAGCTACTAGCAGAGCCAACCGTGGTAGCAACGCATGGACGCGCTGCTCGATTCAATGTGGGTGGCCGAGTGCCGTACATTGTCCCAACCGGTAATAATGCGGTCTCAATCAATTACGAAGAATACGGAACTGCGGTCGATTTCTTGGCGTTTGTGGTGGGACCAGGCCGAATTCGACTTGAAGTTAGGCCCGAAGTAACGGAACCAGATAATTCACGATCGATCAGTGCCTCAGGCATTCAAGTTCCCGCCTTCAGTTCCCGTTATGTCGAAACAGCAGTCGAATTAAAAGCTGGTCAGACATTCGCTATCGCTGGCTTGCTGCAAAGTCGTACAGAAGCTGTCTCCAAAGCGACTCCTTTTCTGGGCGAACTTCCCTATATCGGTGCAATGTTCCGACGTGTGCGTGAACAAAAAAACGATATCGAATTACTGATCACCGTTACACCAGAATTAGTCGACGCGATGGATCCGGATCAAGTTCCCAGCGGTGGTCCGGGTCTGAATTCAATGTCACCGAGTGATGCTGATCTCTACAAAAATGGCCATATTGAGGTTCCAAATCAGCATGGTGGAGGCATGATCCAGAGTGATGACTGCGTTAGCGATATAACTTCCGATAGCAGGATTACGCATATCGCTGCGTTGCCAACCGATCCACCTCCTATTACCAAATCGGGCACTACCGATCCAATCACACGTGAACAGGTCATCATCCCAGCCTCGAAACCCACCAGCGTTGGAGCAGGTGTTTCGGTGCAAACTTTAGATGACTAAAAACCAGTCCTCTGTCCACGGAGGATGATTCAAGGCGATAGAAGACTGTCAGCACGGCATTTCGCAACAGCATGATGACAAACTCATTACGAATCGCTTTGGTTGACCCGGACAACCAATCACGGGAAACCCTCAAGCAGCTGCTTGAAGGGCTGAGCCATGCGTTTCTTGAGTTTGACTGCTCTCGATATGAAGTATTCGCAAGTACGGTCGAGCAAAGCAAACCAGATATTGCGATGATCAATCTCGATAGCGATATCGAGAAGGCCCTGCTCGTTCTACAGCAGATTAATCAGGAGTCACCTGACACTTCCATCTTAATCGTGAGTGGCAACTCCGACGGCCAACTTATTCTTCGGGTCATTCGAGCAGGCGCAAAAGAGTACCTAACGCTGCCAACTCATCATGAGGATCTAGAAGCAGCTATCCGTCGAGTGAAGCATCACCACTCCAGCGTGACATCAGAAGAGAGACATCAATGCGATGTTACTGCGATCGCGGGTGCCAATGGAGGAGTCGGCTCGACCAGTACTGCGATCAATCTAGGCTGCGCCCTGGCTCAAGATAGCCAGAACAGTGTTGCCGTTTTGGACCTTGACCTCGCACTCGGTGATGCAGACGTTTTTCTAGATTTGATTCCAGAATACACGCTGTCAGATGTCGTACAAAATGCCAATCGACTCGACGTGCAACTGTTACGAAAATCCATGACGAGGCATGAGACGGGTCTGTTCCTACTTCCACGACCCGTTGATTTAATGGAAGCAGAGTACATTTCAAACGAAAGCCTCACTCATGTTCTTACGTTGATGAAGGAATGTTTTACTCACCTCATTATCGATCTCTCCAAAAGCTACAACGAGCTCGATAAGATCGCGATGGAATCCTCGAATCGCATCCTGCTTTTAACGCAACTCGATCTCCCGTGTCTTCGCAATGCGGTGCGAATGCTCATGAACTTTGACGAATCGGATGAGCTAAAAGAGAAAGTTCAAGTCGTTGTTAACCGTTCCGGTTTCGAGGCAGGACAGATCAGCCTGAAAAAAGCGACAGAAACGCTGAATCGAGATATCTTCTTTCAGATACCGAATGACTTTCGGACCATGGTTGATTGTCGAAATAATGGTGTGCCGCTGGTCATCCAATCATCACGTGCGGCCATCACAAACGCATTCCGACGCCTCGCCGAGGAAGTCACTCGTTCAACCAATGAGCCAATCGTTATACCGGATGTCACAAGCGTTTCGCACCTCGGCTGGAAGCGATTCTGGCCGGGTGTTCAACAGTGATCGACGCCCACTATTCTCTCTGACAACCGTATCGGTAACCGACACTGCATGACAACGAGAATCACTCGTGACTTTCAATCCAGTGTAACAACGACCTCACCATGACCCCGGTGGCACCTGCATCACAATGTGGCTTGGCCTTGTCAGCAAATGCAGGACCAGCGATATCCAAGTGCACCCAAGGCGTGTCATTGACGAAGTTCTGCAAAAACTTGGCAGCAGTGATTGCACCGCCCCATCTACCATCCCCAATATTCTTGATGTCAGCAACTTGGCTCTTTACTTGCTCATCGTAATGCTTGAACATTGGCAACTGCCACATTAATTCTCCCTCATCGCCAGCTGCAGATTCAATCTGCTTCAGCAAATCTACATCATTCGTCATTGCACCCACAACATCTCGCCCCAGCGCGACTAAACAGGCACCTGTCAAGGTAGCTAGATCAACGATCGCTTTGGGTTGATAACCAATAGCAACATCCAACGTGTCAGCAAGTACCACCCGACCCTCAGCATCGGTGTTGAGTATTTCGATTGTTTTACCACTTCTTGTTTTAATGACATCGCCAAGTTTATAGCTACTGCCACTCACCATATTCTCAGCCAGTCCGCACAAACCAATTACATTCTTCTTAATTCCCAAATGTGCAAGGGCCCGCATAACACCGACAACGGTCGCGGCACCCGCCATGTCACATTTCATATCAACCATCCCCTCACTTGGCTTCAACGAAAGCCCACCGCTGTCAAAAGTAACTCCCTTTCCAACCAGTACTAATGGAGGCTCATCATCACCGCACAGGTGGGAAAGAATGACCAACCTCGGGGGTCGCTCAGAACCTGCACCGACAGCAAGAATTGCGCGGCAACCCTCGTCCGCTAATCGATTCTCATCCCAAACGTCGACTTCGGTTGCCGTATCCGCAAAAAGCTCTTTGACGGATGCTGCGAAAGATTCCGGATAGACAACTGCAGCTGGCTCATTCACCAAACGTCGTGTCTGATTGATGGATTCTCCGATGATTCTACCGCGATCAAGCTGCTCCTGAGACAATCCCGGAAATGCAATCTCGGAGGGTAATTTCAGGGGCGGCTCTGAGCGATAAAGCCCTTGCCCCTCACAGGCCGTCATGGCTCCTGCGACCACAGCATCGTGATGCTCTGCTGAAAAATCTTCGATCAGCCTTACTTCCACGCGACCTCGCGGTCGATCCAGTAATGATCGGACTGCAGACGCGGTAATCTCAAATGCATCGGCTCGCGACGCAGAACCGTCCCCAAGCCCGACCACCAAAACCATGCTGGGTCCAGAATCGCATGGAAACCCCAACAGTAATAATTCACCGCGATTGCCGCGAAGCTGGCCAGATTCCAAAAGCCGAGTCAAACATCCATTTCCTTGCTGATCCAAGTCAGCGAGACTAGTCGATAAACTATTGTCACTATGGAGTCCTAAAATAACGACATCAACTGAGGAGTCGTCGGAGGTAGATTCAACACTCAGGTTTACCGAGGTATCAAAATTGGCTTCAGGCATGATTTGTTCGTGTTGTTGGTGGCTATTTATCTGGTGGGCATGCGTGACCACCAGTCTAGCGCCTTCACTTCCTTTATCCTATCCCCACCGCAAAAAACGTTGCGGCACCTTGCCCTTAGAGAAGTAGTTATTCCACCGTGAGTCATCGCAGCACTCGAGACACCGTTGAAGATCTTAGGGGCGCCGGCCGTCTGATTGAGATCAAGCAAGAAGTAGATCCCTACCTTGAAGCTGCAGAAATACAGCGGAGGGTCTACGCAAATCAGGGACCAGCGATCTTGTTCTCGAACCTCAAAGGTTGTCAATTTCCTGCGGTATCGAATTTGTTCGCCTCACTGGAACAAGCGAGATTTCTTTTCCGCAAAACGCTTGAGTCCGTTCGAAGACTGATTGAACTCAAAACAGATCCTTCGGCTGCACCGAAAAATCCTCTCCGCTACGCGAAGACTCCCTGGACTGCTTGGCGCATGTTGCCCGCTTACTGCAAGCATGGTCCAGTCATGCAAAAGGAAACTCAACTCTCCAAGCTTCCTGGGATCCAGTGTTGGCCGGACGACGGTGGAGCGTTTGTGACGCTGCCGCAAGTTTTTTCGATGAACCCCAACCAACCAAATCAATTGATGCAATCCAATTTAGGGATGTATCGAATCCAGCTTAATGGCAATGAATATGAAGTAGATCGTGAAGTTGGTCTTCATTACCAGATTCACCGCGGCTTGGGAGTCCATCATCAAGCAGCCATGAGCCGTGGCGAAAAGCTAAGAGTCGCGATTACTGTAGGCGGAGCACCAGCGATGTCACTCGCTTCGGTAATGCCTCTACCAGAGGGTCTATCTGAACTTACTTTTGGCGGAGCATTAGCAGGTCACAGAATACGCATGATTCGAAGCTCTCATGCCCCGACCTACGCTGATGCTGACTTTGCGATCCTGGGTACGATTGATCCGTCTGCAACCAAACCTGAAGGCCCCTTCGGTGATCACCTGGGATACTACAGCCTCCAGCATCCTTTTCCTGTCATGAAGGTGGAAAAAGTCTGGCATCGACCCGATGCAATTTGGCCGTTTACCGTGGTTGGGCGGCCGCCACAGGAAGATACCACTTTCGGTCAACTCATCCATGAAATTACCGATCCAATCATTCCCTCGGTGATTCCCGGAGTTAAAGGGGTACACGCGGTTGATGTCGCCGGTGTTCACCCATTGCTGCTGGCCATCGGTAGTGAGCGATATATGTCTTACTTACAGACTCGCGAACCACAGGAACTGCTGACCCAAGCCAATGCGATCCTTGGAAACGGGCAATTATCGCTGGCAAAGTATTTATGGATCTGCGATGACCCGGAAGACCAACTTAAAATATCTGATTACCAAAAGTTCATCCAACATATCCTTGAACGGGTGGATTGGAAACGCGACCTACACTTTCAAACACGCACCACGATTGACACACTGGATTACAGCGGAACAGGATTTAACAGCGGCTCCAAGGTAGTGATCGCGGCTACGGGCGGCCCTGTTCGATCATTACCAAACACAATCCCCAGCGAGATGAACTTACCATCAGGATTCAAATCACCCAAAGTGGTTTGCCCTGGGATCCTCGCCATTGAATGTCAGTCAAAGGCAACAAATCACTCGACTAAAGAACTTGAAGAATTCGTCGCTCAATTCGATGCGAACCATCCAATTAATCAGTTCCCGCTCATCACATTAGTCGATGATAGCGATTTCTGCTCGCGATCCTTTGCGAATTGGACCTGGGTCACCTTTACTCGTAGCAATCCTGCATCGGACATTAACGGAGTTGCAGCTTCCACCGTTCACAAGCATTGGGGCTGCTCGGGGTCGCTGGTGATTGATGCGAGGATCAAGCCTCATCACGCACCACCCCTTGTTGAAGATTCCGGTGTTGCTGCCAAAGTTGACGCGTTGGCATCTAAAGGCGAACCCATCAGTCGATTCCTTTAGAAACTCTTCCCCCTTTCCCTCGATTCATTGCTCAAAATGCACCAATTCATGGCTACTTATCAAACCGCCAATCCCATTGCGTTAGTCACGGGGAGCGGCGCACCTCGAGTTGGGCAGGTGATCGCGAAACACCTCGCCAGCTTGGGATGCAAGATTGCTTTGCACGCTAACCAGAGTGTCGACCAAGCTGAAATTGCTTCGAAAGAAATTGAAAAGGACCACCATACCGACGTGATCATCACGAAAGGAAGTTTGGAGGACCCGACTACTTCTGAGGATCTGATCGCTCAGGTTGTGCAGCATTTTGGGAGGATCGATATCCTCGTCAACAGCGCCGCTATTTGGCATCCTACCAAGCTCGAGGAAATCACTGTCGAGGAGCTGGAGCGATACTACCGAATCAATACAATGGCCTCTTGGCTTGCCTGCCGCGCAGCTGGATTGGCCATGGAAAATCAAGACTCCGGCGGCAGTATCATCAACATCAGTGACTGGGCGACTGAGCGACCCTACCTTGATCACGCCGCGTATTTCCCAAGCAAGGGAGGGGTGGATTCAATGACACGATCCCTCGCGGTGGAACTCGGACATCGAAACCCCAAGATACGGGTGAATTGCATCAAGCCGGGACCTGTTCTCTTAACTGACAAAGTGGACGCAGAGCAGCGCAAGAAAATTGCTAACAGCACTCTTGTCAAACGAGTTGGAACGGCTGAACACATCGCTCATGCCGTTCAGTTTTTATGTGAAAATGACTTCGTCACCGGGACCTCGATCACCGTAGACGGGGGGAGAAGTATTTTCGCCCCAGACGGTCTCCAAGTTGGCATGAACACAGGTTAAGGCAACTGAAGATTTTGATAATCATTCACACTGAGATCTCTGTACAACTGATCAAGATCTTTTGCGGAAGTTGCAACCCAACCCATTTGAGCAACATGCCCCGGTTGCAATGACCCCATTGCCGCCAATTTTGGAAACGCTAAACGAAACGCCTCAGCAGGGAAAAGCGAGCCCATTTTTAATACAGTCTCCGGATCGATCTCTTGTCGATGACTGAGCAGGAATTGAATTTCTCTCCACAGATTAAGATCCGGATTACTCGCTCTTGAATCTGTTCCCAAAACAACTCGTATTCCTGCCCGCAACATTTTTTGCACTGGATGTTTTGCAAAACGGAAAAAGTGATGGGTGCGCGGACAATAGACAACGGTTATCTGAGGACACTTGGCTAGTGAGAGTATTTCCGTGTCAGTCAAATCGTTGCCATGCACTAAAAAGGTATTCGGCAACTTCGCAAAGCTTTCAAATAAATCTAAAAATGGCTCACGGCTCCAGGGGAAATGAGCACGAATCGTCAACCCCAGCGACTCCAGCATTTCTGCGAGTTTTCCCCCACCTGTCAACAATAATTCTCGCTCTTCCGGTGATTCTGCGACATGCATCATGAGGGGCTTTTTCTTTCGTTCCGCGTGATCGATTACCGAACTCAAACCCTGAGGTGAAATTGAATACGGCGCGTGCGGGCTAAAGCCTGAAAGCGTGTGATCTTGTAGGTGATCTATTGCCGCCTGCAACCTTTCATTGAACCTGTCGGGAGCAAGTCCCAGCACTTCCGCAAAGGTTGCAACTTTCGGGAGATTATGGTTTTCTTGATACGAAAACGGTGGTGTCGCAATTTCTCCGGCCAACAGGGCGCCACTGTCCCACACCTCTTGCTGACCACTCCTTATAACGTCTGCTTTTTGACTTGGATCTGCAGAACCACGAGCAGCAATGACCTTTTTAATCCACTCCGGGAATGTGATACCAGGAAAACCAACCGGACTCAGATGATCTGAAAACTCAAGATGGGTATGAGCATTAATGAGACGGGGTAACAACGCAATGTCCCCAAGATCCTGACAATCTCCTGCAGGTGACCCGGAACCTACTTGCAAGATTTGACCCTCAGAAAAATGGAGCCAACCATTTTCGATTGGGGCTGACGTCATTGGTACAATCCAACGGGCTCTGACAATTCCTGAGTGATTTTTCAAAATGAAACTACCTGAGAAAAAAGATGATTTACCGATATCGTTTTACAAGCGGAATACTGCTGAGGTAGCCCGCGATCTGGTCGGTAAAATATTGATCAAGAAAATCAATCGTCAGTGGGTTGGTGGCATTATCGTTGAAACTGAAGCTTATCTCTCCCATGGTGATCATGCGAGCCACAGTCACAGGGGCATCACAACCGCCAATTCGGCAATGTTTCAACCAGCCGGAACCCTCTATGTCTATCCAATCCATACTCACCGCTGTTTTAACGTCGTTACCGAAAAAAATGATCAGGGATGTGCGGTTTTGATTCGAGCCCTCGAGCCCATTTGGGGAATCAATCAAATGATTACCCTTCGAAAGACCCGCGAGATTCGACAACTGGCCCGGGGTCCTGGCAGGCTCTGCCAATCACTGGCAATCAATCGTGATCACAATGGGCAAAATCTTGCCAACTGCAAAAGCATTCGCATTGCGAGCTCAAAAAATCCCGCACCAATGATCACCACCACCAAACGAATCGGGATCTCGCAAGACGCAGATCTGCCCCTCAGATTTTTACACGACGGCAACTGGTACGTCAGCGGGCGAGCAGGTGATCACCATCAACGACCAATACGACCGGATTCAGTAAAAAAATGACCACGGATCACTGAAACGCGATAGACAACCATCCGGATTTCAAATGAATTTCTGACCCACGAAATTCTCGGCCCCTCAGTGTTTCCAACTCCGCATCCTCAGCAATCTTGATACTCTGATCAAGAATTAACTCCGGAAAGATTTTGGCAAATTCTTTTTGAATGATTGGTTTTAAACCAGCATCTCGAATCGAGAGGCGTTCACGGGGAAAATCAACATCAACATCACCAACTCTTTTGAGCACTGGATTCTTGGCTTGATCCAAGACCACCTCATAATTCGCGGTAATCTCCATTGCTTTATTTAATGGTGCCCGATCACCTTGGGCGAAACGAGTTCCTCTCAGACCCACACGCAGCTTGTCTCCGCGAGATTCAAAAATTACAGGTCTCGAGCGTGAAAAACTGATCTCGAACGAAGATTCTTCATCTTCATCAGGGACTTCACTCTGAGGAGCGCCAGCATTCTCAAGCAGCTCATTCAGTCGATCTTTATTGAGAGTACGACCGGCTAAGATGATGGAAAACGCGTTCTCAACCACCGACTCATGAACTTGTGCGGAAAATAGATAACCTGATTCAAATGCAGTGGGTGCGTTGACGGCACTGAGTTGTGCTGATGATCGAAACGTGATCTCAGCCGAAAGCAAATCTTGGCTCGTGCTCCAATTCTGCTGAGGTGGAGTGAGTGACAATCGCTCCAACACAGGTTCTGCTTTGCTGAGTAATTTTGAAGAGGCATTCTCCCTGAGACCGTCCATTTCTGCTTCGAATTGCTCCGTGACACGACGTCGCAGCTTCTCCTTGGCGATACGATCTGCCTCAGGCTTCTTTTTGGCAGACTGTTTCTTACCCACTCGCAAGGCCAAATCGGATTTTGCCGTCATGTCCGTTATTTTTGTAGTGATCGAAACATCACTCTCCGTCTCTCCGAAATCAACTCCGCTCTCATTAATTGTAAGTAACCGAGTGAGACTAACTTTACCTTCACTTACACTCTTGAGACGAACCGGTCCATTGACACCATTGTTTTTGGTATCAACTGTTCCCGTGAGATTCACCTCAACTTGAGCGGTCGTCTCGGAGGGAATCAACTTGGCAGAGACATTTCCTGTCATCACCGCCGTCCCCGTAAGACTCGTTCCAAGTATGACATCCTTGACAGGTTCTGTTCGAGAAACCTCTCTTCCGACCACCTGATCGAGAAAATCTCCACTTACCCTCACGGCGATATTCGGTAATCCAAAGACCTGTCTAAAACCCTCAATTAACTCGGAGGATTGACGCGCTGATGCCAACAGATCCACTCGCAATGAAATCGCGCTAAATTGATCCGGAGTCGGGATTTCATCTGCGGACTCAACTAACTTTGCAAGTACCGATAACTGAGAATCGAGCATCTTGATTGCATTGTCCCGATCCTTAAATCGAATTGCTGAGATGAGAGCTTGCACCGTCTGTCGAAGCTCCTGCAGCACAGTCAATTCCAAGCCAGGAGTGGTTCCAATCAACCGGTCTCTCAATGCGGTAGCCTCTCGAGCTAATTCGCTACCCAACCCTTCTTGAGCTAGTGCCTCTTCGAGTGATTCCAGCTCCAAATAGCCCAACCAAGCGTCTCGATTATCGTCGCTTGTATGTTGATCAAAATACGAGTTCACCTCGTTAATCTTCTCAAGCATTTCAGCCTTGGCCAAAACTGCATCCGGTAGCTTGCTGGAATCAAGTTCGGACTTCGCATCGTCCACTAATTTGCCAAGCGAATCCTTTACCTCTGACGTAAGCTGAGCGACCGCGGTCCGCGACGTGAGCCCCACAAGCATGATCAGGCAAAAAACAGGTAATCTTCCAAGCATGGATTTCTTCAAGACGTCGAGGAACAAAACATGATTACGATACAGGGGGCGAGATGAATCAAAAATCGAGTCTACAAGAAAGAGGTGGTGCCAACTCAATGTGCAGTAGCACCAACCGTAAAGGTATCCCTTCCTGTCTGGAGATCTCACCTCGTGTACCGTCAAGTGAATGAAGTAATCTAGAGTTTCAAAGGCTGGCATTCAAAGAAACAGGCGAGTCTTCAAGATTCGCAAGAGGTTTCACTGAACAGCAACACCCAACTCTTCTTCGGTCCCGTAACGAGCCGGCATGAGCCCCCGAGCGGATTCACTCTGAGTTATCAATCGCCCCGTAAGGATCGTCCGGGTCTCCCGAAACCAATCGCAGACCGGTATCGAGGAGCGGGCAACGTCCCGATCCACCAATCAAAGCATTGTAGTCATCACCGCTTAACGCAAAGAAGGGCAATTAAGCAAAATAGCCAACTTGCAAAGCTTTTAATGCCCACGCAGGCTAGCCAAGCACCGCCCGCCAACGGGGGACCTTTCAACATTCTGACTTCACGTCAGGCCCGTCGACGCGACCTGTATCCTTCGACAAAAACCGACGATTTCCTGCATGACTTGCTCACCCTGTCCGTGTTCCATTACCACAATAGCCAATTCAACCTCTTCAATCACGAGCTTTCCAAGCAACAATCGACCAACGGTGTAGAACTCGACCTCTAAATCTTCAACCTCCTTGATCGGTTTCAGGATCGCATTCTCCGGTGGCCACGCATCAAGATTAAATGCTTGGACTCGCAAGATCACCTGGGCAGTTGCATTAGAAAATGTCGGACTCAGTGCGACTCGATCGTCGGTGGTGGCAAGATAAGTCCAGCCCTCCGTTACTTGGACACGAATTCCTAATTGACTGAAATAATGGTCGGATTCGTTGCTGCGTGCCAAGACGCTGCTTTCCGGCGCAAGATACCTTAGTGAGCTGCTCGAGGAATCACCCCCAAAGTGCTTTTGTAAACCAATGAGACCTACCATCCCAATTGCCACCCACATCCGGCGACTCAACTCTAGAGGTCTAGGCTGGGATGGTATCACATTGGGTTCGTTCATTTGATTGAATATCTCGTTGACAGCGTGACGGCCGGTCAAGGCTAATACTTGGGAAGGTCGATCACTCCATCCCAGTGATCTGGTGGTCTGTTCTGGTGCTTTTTTAGATATGCACGAAGCATCTTGCTGGGAGTATCAAATTCATCCAACGAGCTTAGCATCTCATCGGCCAGCTTCCAATCGCCACCAAGAAAGGCATCTAATCCTGACTCGTAACAGCGGATTTTTTCCGAATCAAGTTGGCAATGGCTACTACCAACATCACTCAGTTCATAAATATTGATTGCAGACTCTATTCCTGAAGGACGAACCCTCGCTAATCGACGAGTTAGGTATTCTTGCTCCTCGCTACAAGACTGCAACGCAGAGGCAGTCGATTCATCCATGATGACCTCCACTCCAAAAGCCTTGGTGAGACCTTCAAGGCGACTTGCGAGATTCACGACTGGACCAAAAGCGGTTACCTTCACCTGATCAACTGTGCCAATCCGTCCTGCAACCGCGTTTCCGGAGGCCAAGCCGATTCCACATCTAAAACCGCTATCTGCTTGCAACCGATTCTGTCGATGGATCCTGTGAGCAGCATTGATTGCATGACGGGCAGTATCCTCCATTTGAAGTGGCCAACCCCAAAACCCCATGGCAGAGTCTCCGTGAAAATCACCGATTACACCTCCTGTCTCCAAAATGTGCTTAGTCATATTCCCTAGAGCATCGCTTACACTGCCAAGAAGTTTGAGCAGATCCTCTGCCTCTTGCTCGCTACGCTTAGTGAAGCCACGCAGATCACAAAACATGACCGAAAGCGTTGCTTCTCTCGGTGCAAGAACCTCATCCGTCGACTTACCGGCTAAGGCATCCATCACGATGGGTGCGAAAAAGTGTCTCATCTCAGACTGTCGTCGCTCGAGCCTGAGGGTTTGTCGTAGGTTAGCAATTGTCGTTCCAACTAGCTCCGCAAACTTAACATCGTCTTCCAAATCCTGTGGGGCATTCATCAAAGACTGCTCAGGCTCTTGGCTTGCATCTTTGGCCAGCAAACCCGTCACGTACAACGCCCACCCGGCGCACGCCTCACTTCGCAAAGGAACACAGAATGCCCAATCAACATCATCGCTGGCGGTGTAGGCTGGCCGCGATGAACCAACCTGCGACCAAAGGTACAAAACACTCTCCCTCGTTCTGGTAGCATGATGCACCAAACGTGTGCTGATCACGGGAGTTTCTTTACCAATTGAGCGAGAGTCATAGTGCAGAATACGCATGCTCTCACTTGACTTTGATTCCAGCTCTTCCGTGTCATTCTGCTGCGAGACAATTGCAACTGCTGATGCTGCTGGCGTTGCACGAAGCAAGACGCTAGCTACTCGCACAAGCAATTCTTCATCACTTCCACTACCAAGAATCAGGTCCGGTAAATGGCTCAACATTTCAATGCGGGAGCCGCTATCTTGAAATCGCCGTTTTTGCAAATCCTTTAGATCATAAGCATGCTCGGTAACTTCACCCTGCTTTTCTGGCATTGATGTGCCCGGTCGATTAGCCAGCGTAAATACCGTTGCTCCGATAACAAAATGCTCGCCGGGCACTACAACAAAATCGACCCCCACCTCTCCACGGAAATAAACAGGATTAGTAACCGCGTCCAAAATTCGAACGCGTAAGCGACCTTCGGGAAGCGGTGTTAAACGAAGATGTCGACTCGAGACGGTTGTATCCCAAGGCACTAGCCAATCTGCTTCGGTCCGTCCAATATGAACCTCAATACCACTTGCGGGATCTGGAACTTCTTTACGCCATCGCTGCTGTCGTGCGGGACCTTGTGCAATCAGATCTGGCATGAGGTTTATTTTTTATGGAGAGAGGACATCGCTCGAGTTGCCGTTCGGAACGGTCCGTTTTGGTTGTCTTCGAGTGTTTCGTGATCGTTGAGCATGATGAATTAGATGTGTCAGGATGAATCCTTAACGCCGTTTTACCATCGCTTAGCCCGACCGACCAGCCAAAGATTTCGCTGCGGCGATACCTGCTGCACGACCTGTGCTGAACGCCGCCTGAAAATTGTACCCTCCAATCGGCCCGTCCACATCCAAGACCTCACCGGCGATATACAAACTCTCACAGAGTCGACTTTCCATCGTCTTTGGATTCACCTCCTCCAGTCGTACACCCCCAGCGGTAACTTCCGCCTTCGCAAAGCCAGAGGTCCCTGAAACCTCAAGAGGTAATCGCTTCAAGGCCTCTAAGATCCGATTTCTCGTCGCTTTGGGCAGTTCCGCAACCGTGCACTCTGCTCGCATTTCATTTGCGATGGAATGCGCCATCCTTTTGGGAACCCAACGGGTCAGCAACGATGACATGCGTTGTTTGCCACCTTCATTAGTACGATCAGTTAATAAATTATTTAACTGCGTCTCGGTTAAATCTGGAACGCAGTCCAAAAGCACCTGGTATTCGCTTGGATCCTTACAGGCAGTGAGAGCGCCGCTCACATCCATCGCAGCCGGCCCAGAAAAACCTTGGTGAGTAAGAAGGAGAGAGCCCCGACGCTGTGAAAGCATTTGCTTCTTTTGATCACTGATCGAAAAAACCGTAACCTGACAATCTTCCAACGTCACCCCGGAAAGTGAGTTCATCCAGGAAGCACCCCCGATTAATGGAACAAGCGCGGGACGGGGGCGCACAATGGCATGGCCAAACTTAGATAACCAAGGATAGGCGTCGCCCGTCGTTCCGCATCCCGGCCAACTTTTACCCCCAGTCGTCACGATCAAACGGTTTACAAGATAAGATTCTTGAGGCGTTCGAATTTCCCACAGGTCGCTCGTTGATCTCAAGATTTCCTCAACGGGCTTTCCTGTGACAACTGTTACTCCTAATTGCGTCGCTTGACGCAGTAATGCATCTCGGACATGTAAAGCTCGATCACTTACGGGAAAAATCTTACCGGTCTTCTCGACCTTGGTTGGAACACCGAGATCAGAAAACATCTGAACGACTTTTTTGGGTGGAAATGCCCCCAAACTTGGTTGCAAAAATCTACCCCCATCGCCAAAAGCGCGAGCGATACCCTTAGCGTTGGTATCATGAGTAACATTACATCTTGTACCGCCCGACATCAAAATCTTGACGCCAGTCTTCGAGTTTTTCTCAAGCAGAACAACCGAAACTCCCAGACGAGCAGCTTCCGCAGCAGCCATCATTCCGGCAGCACCAGCACCGATAACACCGATCTGAAAAGAAGGATTCATCTGCGAGCTTAGATACCTACAACTGAGATTGGGTTCAAAGGTAATGATTTAGCGAATTCCACGGATTGAAGCTCCGTGAGTGGGCTGAATTGTGGTCCACAATCTCAAATGCGGCTGGTCCCAACTTCAACATTCAGGGACTCTTATCCACGCCACCAAATCCACCATAGAATCTTTTACATTACCGGGTAAAGCCTCCCGCTCCACCACCACTGATTTGATAGGATATTCAATTCCTGCGGTAGAGCGAATGAATAAATGATGCAAATGAATTACACGCCTTTTTAATTAACAGAGTTCAACGAAGGTGAATCTTCCCAAACCTCCAGCACAAACGAGCAAGGCACCGATTCGCGTGCTATTCATGATTAGCTCGATGCGAGGCGGTGGAAGCGAACAACAAACCCTTCTTTTGCTGCGGCACTTAGATCGC
Organism: Candidatus Nitrosopumilus sp.; assembly: GCA_964225475.1. Lineage (GTDB taxonomy): Bacteria > Planctomycetota > Planctomycetia > Pirellulales > Pirellulaceae > Rubripirellula. The sequence continues at coordinate 36,629 of CAXQOB010000079.1, forward strand.
CAAAGATTTACACCTCACCTCTACCTGACCGACCGAAGTGGCCCTCTCTTAGATCTCGTGCCGAGCGATGTCACTGTACACCACTACGAGGCAAAACCAACCAAGTTCAAATTGCCAGGAAGCATCTTACGACGCCAGATTAAACAGCTGAGATCTCTTTTGATTGATCAAGGGATTGAGGTGATCTATGACCGAACCTTTCACATGTCTCTCCTTGCCGGACCAGCAGCAAGAGCATGTCGTATCCCTCGAGTCTCAACGATGGTAAGTCCTCCCGACTCTGCGTTACCACTACTGGAAAGACGGTATCGCTGGTTAAAGAAACGACGGCTTTCTCGTGCGTACCGACATGCCCACTCTCTGGTTGCCGTAAGCCGGCAAGTCGCGGAGTCTGCCGAAAACTTTTATCGCCTAAAAGGAAAACAGGTTCTTACGATTCCAAACCCTGTTGATCGAGAAAAGATTCTGCAAGCTGCGACGCAGTGTCAAGTGAGTCGCGACAATCGATGGACATTCGCGTGTATCGCCAGGATGACCAAAGAAAAAGGCCACATCGATTTAATTCGTGCAATTTTAATGCTTGAGGATGATTGGCCTGAAGACACCCTACCCATTCATCTATGGTTGATTGGAGACGGACCTCTTCGAAATGAACTAGAAAAGGAGGCAGAAAAACTCAAGACCCATCAAGTTAGCTTTCTCGGAGTTCAACAAAATCCATGGCAATTCATTCAAGCAGCTGATGCTGTTGTTTTGCCATCTCATTTCGAAGGCATGCCTAACGTTGTCCTCGAAGCCATGTGTCTTCGGACTCCAGTGATCGCAACTCGCATCGGTGGAACGAGTGAATTAGAAAAAGAAAAACCCACCATATGTTGGATCAATCCTCATTCGCCAGACTCCATTGCCAATGCTCTAGTGGAGTTAGCGACTCGTCCAACGAAATTAGATCTGCGAGTTGAAGCAGCAGAAGAACTGATCAAGAAGAATCACGATCTGCCATGCCAAGTCAACGAAATCGAAAAACTATTATCCGCTGCGGTTCAACAAAGACCTGCATAGTAAAGCCAACTAGAGAAAAATCTCGAGATGGACAAGTCGAAGCTATTGATCAGCAAGTAGTTCCTCGATGACCGGTCGCACATTATTCTGATATGTGAATCCCACAGTCTCGCCGCTATCGACAAATCGCTTCACGAGTGTACCCTTCCGATCAAACACCAACACCACAGGAATTGATGGCAATTTCTCTTCGATAAAGACATCATCACTTGCAGTCGTACAAACGTAGGAGACTACCGCCTCAGCTTTCACGCTCTGCAAAAACTCGACGATTTCCTTCTCATAAAATTCTGGTGGTCTCGTTTTACGACCATCAAAATCCAAGTTCACAGAAAGGCACTCGAGTTGATCCGAAAAATCACGTTTTAATTGAACCAAACCGGGAAACTCTTTCAGACAAGGTTCACAGGCCAGCGACCATAAATCAACAACTGTCACTTTCCCACGATTTTTTGCAGCATTTCGGATTACTTCCCAAGACCCATACTCAAGCTCAAAGCTTCCCTCTGGGTTTCGAGAATTTTTGGAATCTGTGTTGGCTCTTTCCTCTGGAAGTGGCATTTCAATCGAAGAGCCTGCGGATGCCGTGACATCGGGTTCACTTGTTTGCTGACTCGTTTGATCCGGCATCACCATTTCGCCTGGAGAGTCCTCAATAGGATCCGTGGATTTCTCTGTCTCTTGAGTTTGCTGCGTTGACGAAATGGGCCCCGTATTATTCCCCGAATCGCTGCAGCCTAAAAAGAATAAAAGACCCACGATTACCGGCATGTATTGGCACGACGAAAATAACATGTCTGATAAACAGGCTGAGTAGGTGTTTGAATTTCTTAAAGTTGAACACATATTCGACAACTCCTAATGCCCTGATTAACGACTCATCATCTGCTGCCAAACCAACGACGATCTCTGATCACATTGGGTGTGACGGTACTCCTCGAACATCGATTTAGCTCGAGAACCCAACAGGCTAAGCAATCTCGAACGGATTACTCACGGTTAAGGATACACCATCACGGCAGCGGCGAAAGCGATCGATTCGGTAGGCAGGCTCCCCCATCACGCAATTATCAACCCTAACCACGTGGAGATTTTGCAACCACAGCAACACTACCCCAAACATCTGTATCGAATTCAACCGTGAAATCGCTCGCAATGAACCCTAAATCTGGACAGGAACAATCGCCAAAAACGTTGCAGGTGTGATGATCATCAAGATCCGCCTTTAACATCGGAGATTTGCGGTCTTCCCCAGATCTCCCTCAACTTCCACAGGGTCGTGCAGGATCCGGTACTACAGTTTGAGAGGTTGAGCCCTTCGTAATCGACCAGTTCATTTAGTTCGATGCGAACCACATCGCAATCGTTGAAGATGAGAAAGATTTCACTCTGGATCACGAATGAGCGACCAGAACGACGGCAAATCCGCCAAAAAAATTTTTAAGACAACGACAATCCACCCTCGCGATAATCACACCATTCTTGATGAACCGACCAAACATATACCGCGAGACCGATTTGGTAGCACCGGATGGAATAGACGCACATTCGACTCATAACCGACACGGTTTTTCGAAACAAATCCCACTGCGGAGCAAAACCCATCAGAGCGCGGACCAGAATGACGAAGCATTCCAGTTACACAATGTTCGCAATCTAATCAGTCATCTTCGGCTAGTTGTTGCGGAAATAAATGAACAACATGGGCATTACTCGGCGAAGCCGATTCAACAGGTTGCTTCAGTCTTAGCTAATTCAACTGAAGACTTGATCCAGCATCAATCCATTGGCGAGCACTTAGAATCGCTCGCCGCTTCAATTGAAGCAGAGCGGAACAACATGACGGACTCACTCGAAATCCTGAGTTCAACGGTCGAAGACCTGACGCAAATTGTCACTCAAAACACGAGATCCACGAACCAAAAAGAGATGCCGATTCCATTTCCTCTAAGTGATCTCATTGAGGAGGTAATTCAGCAATCACGATCCCGATTGGAACTGCAAACAATCAAAATCACCGCCCTACATCGCACGAACACAAGGGTAAAGTCCGATCGAAATCTACTGCGGCAGGTTCTGACTAACCTGATTGTGAACTCGGAGCAGTCTTTTAATGAAACAAAGATCGATTCAAAGCGAATCACCATTGAGTCTTCCTCACATGATGGGTGGGTGACTCTGTCAGTCGTCGACAACGGCTGTGGTATCCCTGAATCAACACAGCCCAACATCATGGATTTTGGTTACACAACAAAACAATCTGGCACCGGAATCGGGCTAGCTTATTGTGAAGAAACGATGCATCAATTGCACGGGTATATGGAGATTGAGAGCGACGGAATTGGTTATGGCACAAGCGTGACCCTACACCTGCCTGCGGTGTGACCGTCCATTTTTACTGTAACTTTTGCTAAACACATGACGAAGCTTCACTGATTACTGCACCTGCTACTGCACCATGACAAAACATACCTCGGCAAATCGATTATTAGTCATCGATGACCATCCGAAGATCCATGAGACCTTCAAGAAAATATTTGCGCATCCGGTTCGATCTCAAAAGCTTGAGAAATCCTCTCCTGAATCATTGGCTTGGCGATCAGAGACACCAGCGACTCAAACTGACTCTTATTCAATTCAGCACGACACCACGGAGTTTTCCCTCGTTCATCGATGTAGTGGTGAATCTGCCGTAAACACCGTCCGAAAACTAGCCGCGATGGAGCAGTTTTTCTCAGTGGCGTTTATTGATATCGAAATGCCCGGTGGCATCAACGGCATCCAAACAACCGAACTACTATGGGAAATTGATCCAAACCTCCATGTGGTCATCTGCTCGGGCAAGCAAAATCCTGAGTATGAATCTGGCCTACGATCCCTCAATCATCAAGATCAACTATTTGTCTTGAACAAACCGTTTGATGCCGTAGAAGCCAGACAACTTGCGATGTCATTGTGTGGCAAGCAGCAGCGACATGTCGCACACAAGGCCTGCATCGCAAAACTTAAAACGGAAGTGCAGGAGCGAAGGAAATCTGAAGAAAGCATGCGGAAAATTGCACACCGCGACTCCTTGACCAATCTCCCAAATCGCCCTTATCTCCTCGAAAAACTGAACCGCATTGTCAGTCGGCCCACTGGCCAGCACAACGCACATCAAGCAATCTTGTTTTTAGATCTCGATAACTTCAAAGTTATCAATGACAGCCTCGGGCATGAAGCAGGTGATGACCTATTGAATCAGGTGGCCAAACGTATCGGCGAATGTGTTCGATACGATGACATGACGACACGTGTTTCAAGAGATGGCGAAACCGTTAGGCTAGGTGGTGATGAGTTTGTTGTATTGCTGGAACACCTTTCACATCGACATGACGCCCTATCAATCGCAGATCGAATTGTCGAAAACATCTCAGAACCTTTTACGGTTGCTGATCGTAAGGTGAGTGTCGGTACAAGTGTGGGGATTGCTTTTTTGGATCAAAGCACGCAAGATGCGCACGAGGCTCTAAGAAATGCCGATACTGCTATGTACCGCGCCAAGAATTCAGGGAAAGGTCAAGTAGCGGTTTTTGACAAAACCATGCATGAAGAACTCCTTGAACGATTGGAATTAGAAAGTCAGATTCGCGATGCCGTGGAACAAGAAAGCCTCTCCCTTCGCTACCAACCAATTGTTGATCTTCAAAGCGGCAAAGTTCGCGGTGTTGAAGTTCTCACAAGATGGACAACAGAATCAGGTCAAGTTATCCCTCCGGACCAGTTCATTCCCATTATTGAAGAAATCGGGTTAATCAGCCGAGTGGGGGAATGGGCGATCGAGCGTGCAGCTATTGATCTAAAAGATCTCACCGAGAATCTCCCAACCGCTTGTGATCCAAATTTCTATCTGGGGTTCAATGTGGCTCACAGACAACTAAGTGATCCACTGTTTTTTGAGCACCTAGAAACGATCATTTCTCGCACCGGATTCAACCGTCGCCGTCTCAAGCTTGAGATCAATGAGTCTGGAGATCGCCGACATGAGACACAGATTCTCCAAAATCTATTGAACGTTCACGGTGCTGGGATTGGAATTCAAATCGACGATTTCGGAAAAGGTACATCGTCCCTTACATGCTTCCAGAACTACCCTGTGGAAACCGTCAAAATTGACCGAAGCTTTACCGCCAACATTGCAACCAATCATAGCCATTCAGTGATTACTCAGGCAATCGTTGACCTGGCTCATGACCTTGATGCATCCATCGTAGCAGAGGGCGTTGAGTCAGATACGCAACTGCAACTTCTGAAACAGTGGGGATGTGATGCCGCCCAAGGATTCTTTCTCTCAGAGCCACTTGATTCGGAATCGCTTCGAGCACTACTAAGAAATCCGGCTCAGAGTAGTGGGATTGGAATCTTAATGCAAAAACAACCGGTCAGCGTAAACATCACCCTACCAATTCAATCAACCACCGCACTACAGAATGGCTAGAGGATTACGTTTGGATTCAAGAGTACCTCGCGTAACGCCCAAACGGTTGGATGCTTTCAAGCGTGACCAAACCTCTCTCGCTTCGATGCCACCATCTAACAATTGTCGATAAAGCGCAACCGTTTTCGACGCCTCGGCACCCGCCTCTTCTAGCAACTCGATTCTGAACCATTTCACGCCAGCATGCTGAAGCTCAGTCGTGATTTCGGCACCGCTCTGCGGAATCGAATTATAAAGGGTATTCCTGCATGCAACATCTGCATGCAACGGGTGTTCAGCACCGACCCGATCTCGAAGTTTTACTTGATGCCGATCGCAGGGTCGTCCACAATTTGTCTTATCGGTCCCCGGTGATAGTACCGAACAGAAAACACAATGCTCCATATGGAACATTGGCATATGCTGATGAATCACGACTTCAAGCCAATCGTTTGGCATCGTGTCGCAAAGCCGAGAAACCTGTTCGCGATTTAGATCATATGACACAGTCACACGCTCCGCACCGAGAGAACGTATCCATTCAGCGGATCGATGATTTGCCACGTTGAGCGAAAAGTCTGCGACAACGCCAACTTCAGATTCAACGGAAGACTGAATCGCTGCAAGATTACGGCAAAGAAGATAATCCGGCGAATGTTTGAGTATTGCTCGCAGCAGACCCATCTCCGAGGGCTTTTGAATCCGCACCGAGGCGAGACCAATTTTTTTACTGCTACCGTGTGCTATTTTCACGGCCTCACGATATTCGCGGACATCGTGAAAGTCAGCATAAATCAAATCAACATCACTCTCGACTACACCCTTCACCTGCTCCAATGTTCGACAAAGTACAGCCAGAGATGCTTGAGCGGGACTTGATTGCGTCGCTAACTCCTGAGGAGGTTGCGGGATCGATTGCAACAAACTTTCGCCCGCATGACGATCAATTAGCCGCGATGGCCGCTCTACTAACTTCATCAACAATCGATCGACCAAATCTCGCCTTAGTTGATTCAACATGCCGACCGGTACCATCGGCTGTCCCTCAAGTCTGACGTAGAGATCACCCAGAAAAAATGGCGTCCCGCCCAAGCGAGACAGTTTCTCTCGGAGTTGCTCTCGGTTCGCTGGTTGGTTGATTGCTTCTGAAAGAGGCTGTTCGCCTCGCACGGTAACTTCTGGAAGCTGTTGTTTGCTCACTGTACCCAGAGCGTTCTCACACGCTGGATCAACCCGAACGGTACTCAATCGCAGGCAATCCCCCACCTTGGCCTCGAGACACAGGTCAATACGGCGGCGGAAGTGAGGTTTTTCACCAGCGTACGATTTTCTGAGGCGGCGATTGAGCTTTGGATCATCATTTTTAAAGACAGCGTCTCCGACCGCAATCCGTGAAAAATCGATCTCGCCAGCACCGAAGCCGATCCATACTTGCTCGCTCTGATTCAATCCGTTTTTATTGTTGGAAGAGGCTCTGATAACGGCATCGTCCTTTGTTTGACAACCAGAGGTTTGTTTTAAAGATCGATTGTCTTTTGTTTTCAACGAGTAAACTCGTCCACCCTGATCGACCAACTCATCAGATTCATCACGACATCGAATGGCTAGCCCGTCGCCGAGTGAAACTGCTGTTTGCGGTCGCAAACAGATCTCTCGTGCTCGGATACTCGTAACCTCGCCAAGTAAGATGCCCCTCTTCGCAGAATCAAGCCCCGGGACAAGTCGCTTATGATCGTTTCCCTGCAACCAACCTGGTGAAAACCCACGCGAAAAGGAAAGCTCCATTTCTTGCTGATCCTGGATGCTGACCTGATGCTCCTGACCCTCGATCACGGAATTAATTGCTTGCCGATACTGATTGGTAATATTTGCGACGTATTCAGGTGACTTCAGTCGACCTTCTATTTTGAAGGATGCGACACCTGCTTGGTAGAGATCTGCTATGGATGCGTAACCTGCAAGATCTTGTGGACTGAGCAAGTACCGCATATCACCAAGATCTTGTGTTTCACCATCAGAGATTACCTCATACGGCAACCTGCATGCCTGTGCGCACTGCCCTCGATTCGCACTCCGACCACCCAAAGATTCACTCGTCAAACATTGCCCCGAATAGGCGACGCAAAGTGCACCATGGATGAATACTTCAAGAGGCATCTCCGTGTGCTGTGAAATTCTTCTGACTTCTTTAACGGAAAGTTCTCGCGCGAGCACTACTCTAGATAACCCAAGTTGTTCCGCGACCGCAATCGTTTCAGCACTTGTCAGACTCATTTGGGTAGATGCATGAATTTCAAGTTCAGGGCAAATCGCCTTGACCAATCTAGCAACACCAAAATCCTGCACCAAAACGGCATCTATCCCAGCGGTTGCGATAGCTTCCACCACCTTGGCAACTTTTGACATCTCATCCGGAAAAATGAGTGTGTTCAAAGTCGCGTAACCTTTTACGCTTCGACGATGCAACCAATCAGCAAGCTGAGGCAAGTCTGACAAGCCAAAGTTCTTGGCGCGGTAACGTGCATTGAAACCACAATCGAGGCCAAAGTAGATGGCATCCGCTCCGTTCTCAACCGCCGCGCGAACACACTCCCAATCGCCTGCCGGAGCAAGGAGTTCAACGTCGCCTTTGTTTTGAGTGGAATCCATCATGCCTGAAGTATGATTCATCACGGTGGATTTGAAAATCGCTGCAGCAAAATTATCCAAAATGCTCCGTCACCACTCACACTATTGAGCCGGGGCTTTAGATAGGTTTGGTTTGCACCATGTGATGACATGATGCAAACCGTTATTACCAATGATGGTGAAGACTCAGATTGATTGCCAGTGCATCGGGAATCCCTATTTATCGCACCATTTCGCAACTAGGCTCCGAGCTCAATATCGATTTTTGCCTCGTCGGCCGCCTCTCGCAATTTCGATAATGCGCGAGCTTCCAACTGACGAATCCGCTCTTTGGTAACACCAAGGGTCTCACCCACCTCCTTGAGCGTTAAAGGCTCATTTCCTCGCCCGAGACCGTATCTTGCCACAATGATTTTCTGCTCCCGTTCGTCAAGGCGATCAAAAATCTTCGACAACTCTCGTTGCCGTGATCGTTGAACCGTTTCCTCGACAAAAGGATTCAATCGTTCATCCTGTTGTGCAAAAAACAACTCTTCTGCAGTGGTTCGGAAGCGGTCTCGATGCTTGAACTCAGACGGAATGGTTCGAGCGTAGTTCTTCATAATTGCCCACGAAGCATAAGTAGAAAACTTGTTACCTCGCGAGTAGTCAAATTTCTCAACAGCCCGAATCAGGGACATATTTCCGTCACTGATCAACGCGAAGAAATCATCTGAACTGGCAACGTGCCGCTTTGCAATGGATACAACGAGTCGCAAATTACTTTGGACGATACGGTTTTTGACAAGCACTGCGGCTTCGTACAGATCATCAATCTGATCCATTAACTGGGACCGGTTCTGCTTGGCATCAGCCAAAGAGTCGCGCAATCGATTCGCGCAATGCTTCAGGTAATTCATCTTTCGAAAAAGATGATACTCCTGTTCGCGGGTTAACAGCGGCACGTCGTACAACGCTGCGAGATAACTCGGCAGATCCGCTGGAACTCTAACTTTACGAGGAGCGGCAGCAGGCTCTGGCTCTTTACCGAGGTATTCGCCCTCTCGCGAAACCTCCTCAAAGTCCTCGTTGTAGATGTAATCCAATGGCAGTTCGATGATTTGCTCATAGCGCATATCCAACAAAATTCTTTGGATACTTGTTCGAGTTCGGTTGAACCGCTTGCAGAGTTGCGGGACGGATGAACCATGCGAATAGAGTCGATAAATTGATCGCTTATCATCGATCGTTAACACACCACGATGGTTAGGAAAGATTGCAACTGCATCGTTCTTAGAATCAAAATTCTTCAGCGTGTACCGAATCGTCTCTGGGCTCCTCCGCATTTGCTCCGATAAACGGCGAGTAACCTCTGAGAGGCTCGCCCCACTTTCAACCAGGTGACGTGCTCGTTCAATGATTTCACTCTTCTCGTCATCGGAAAGCTGGCTAAACCTCTCACCACGACGAACTTTATCGCGGTGATTGGCAATAAAATGCTCAACGCTACTATGCAGAAAACCAACCCGTTTGCGGCCATCGAAAATCATTTTTCGACTCACAAGTCCAGAACGCCTCCAGCGACTGATGGTCTTCGTTGCAACATGGAACATCTTGCTGAGTTCGTCGACCGTGTGTACCTGCTCTGGAACTTCGTCGATTTGCAAATCAGCCGAGTCGGTCAGATCCTCAACCAACAACCGCAAATCATGCACCAAATCCGCGGAAGCGATATTATGACGACTGGCCATTTCGGGTCGGTAATTTGTCACCCGAAAGCACACATAATCAAACGAGTAAGTTCGATCATCGGAGATCTCGCACAATAATTTTTCTGCGAGAGCTGCTTGCTCGATTTTCTTCTGTTTGGGCGCAAAGCGAGCCTGCTGATCTCGCAATTCTCTAATTTTTGCGTCTCGATAATCCTGATGCATTACCTGTATCTCCCAGCACGTCTTTCAATCGACCAACGGTCCCTGCAATCCAGGCGGATCGCTCGATTGTCAGACAGGTTTGCCCGGGGATCACTCCATCCGAAGAGTGATATCCGTTTCGGCTGGCGTACACCGTTGTATACCGAATGGATACGTTTTTGCATCACACTCAAGCCCGATGTGCCAACATTCCTCATTAAAAACAGTTCGTGTTTCTGCACCTCCGCAACGCGCGTCGGCTAAATCCACTTCGCCGTTTGGATGATCCTGCTGAGGTCTGTGCTCTTCATTTTGAGCCCCAAGTCAGACAATCTTCCGAAAACGGCAACCAACCAGAAGTGACCCTTCTATGCAGCTGGTTTGCGAGGTGAATTCCCAGTCAGGTGCAGATGAGAACCATTTGTGGCGAACAGACTGTGAAAATTCCGCGCCATGCACAACGAAAATTCAAAACTGAAAAAGCCAAGATGTCGTAAGTAATTGGCTTAACTGGATTTAAAGATTCCAAAACAAGATGTGGCCATGATCAATTCGCCCAGGAAACTGGGGGGATTATGTAAAAACTTCCCACCATCTTGTAATCGCCAGTCTCAATACGAGAAAAACTGTCTCATCTTGGGACAGATAAGACGATGCTGTTGGGGAGAATTTGAACACAGCACCCCCCTTTAGCACCCAGGCCTTCAGCACTCAGGGCTCTCCGAGATCGCAACTCCGCGTTGATGAATGAAGGAGTTACGTTGTCGCTTGATGTTGAACTCGAAAAACAAGTCGGGTTTGCTCGGAGAGCCGCAGCTCAGTCAACTGCACCAATCCGGCTTTTCTCTCATGCGACGCCATGATGACAGATTTGGCCCTCAGACCTCCTTCGGTTGGAGGAAAGCTAGGATTCAATTGAATCGAGCCTTATTGCTCAGTCGATAAACGTCAATAGACGCGGCGTTCGGAAGGATGCCAATGAACTGTCACTGCGTTATCAGCTCTGAATCTCAAACTCATTCAAAACGAGAGCACACCCATGTCGCTCCGCAATTTTCACGAGATTTCACCCTCTGCCTCGAAACATCAGATCGCTCACCAGACCAACTTGATCCGGCGAAGCTTCTTGAAACAATTCACCGGCCTTCTTGGGTTCGGGGTCATCACGAATGCCGGGGGTGGTGTCGCAGAGGACTTCGTCCAATTGAACCAACCATCGGAAACAATTGGTCGCGGAGCAACAGACGTTCCCTTTCGCGTTCGAGCGGAACTTAGTTTGGAAGGCAATCTACACCTTCCGGAAAATGCGTTGGTCTCGAGAAAACTTGCCTTTCGTATTCCAATTAAGAGCACTGCTTCGTTTGACTTCATTGAACAGAAAGTGCATTTGACCCATCAAGACTCACAAAGAGAAATTGGTTTTGCTCGACACTATTCACTGGCGAATGCGGATACCACCATCAATCAAACGGAACACCACACTAGCTTGCGACCAATGCAAAGCGGGGTTTTTGCCGTGGTTGATGGAAATGAGGAGATCATTTTCTCCAACGAGCATCGCCTGACCCGGGAAGAGCTTGATCTTCTCAGGTTACCGGTGACTAGCGCAAAGATTGACGAATTCCTGCCAGAAAACCTTACGGATCTTGATGAGCTTGAACCCTATGAAGTGGGTTCGCATTCGCTGAAGGCAGCATTTCAATTCAGCGAAGTCACCCGTTCTCAAGTCCGCGGTTTGATCAAGTCTCGTGGTGAGGAGATTACTCAGCTGGAAATCAATGGGAATATAGCCGGTAGCCTGGGCTTCACCGATACAAAGATCGAAATGATTGGGAAGATCAATTTTGATTCAAAGCAAAGCACGTGCACCTGGTTGGCCTTAGGTATTCATGAGACCCGGGATATTTCACTTGCTGAACCAGGCTTCGACATTTCTGCAACCTTAAAGATTCAAAAAACCCCGTCCCCTGAAGCCCCCCCCATCAGCATTCCCATCCCACGATCAAGTGGGCAGATCGCACCTGAAAAGTTGCTCGTTGAGCAGCGCTTCCAAAATCTCCATTTTGCGGTGAATACGGATCGTTCATGGTACATGATTACCGATGCCCCCGGTATCGCGATGATGCGAATGATTGACAAGACTCAAGTCATCGCTCAATGCGATTTTCGAACACCGCCCAGCCTAGCGGCTGGAAAAGAACATTCGATTGAGGATTTTCAGGTTGAAATCATCCAAAAACTGGGGGATCAACTCGAAAGTTTGGATGAAATCGAGAATCTCGCGAGCAATCCGAGTCTCAAAACGCTTCGGATTGTCGCCAAGGGTCGGGCTGCAGGAATCCCAATCCGATGGGTTTTTCTGCATTTTTCGGACACCCTCGGGCGACGTTTGATCGCAACATTCACGATGGAATCGGGACTGAGTGAGAGATTTGCTCTCTCGGACACCCAAATCGCCTCGACTGTACGATTTTCCCCGCTCCATCCCAACCATTCGGAAGGAAACGGAGCGGAATTGCAAGAGAAACCAGAAGCTGGGTAGTTTAGTGAAGTAAAAACCAGCGAAAAAACCGATCTCAAACTACAATCAGGTAGCATCGACCGAGCGTTTTTGCTAATTCCGGTCATATTGAACGAATTCCCAACCAAGTCTAAAGCACGGTTCGCCATGTCCAACGGACGTCTCCACTATTTGGCTCTGATCCTGATCGCCACCACAACGAGTGCAATAGCGCAAGAACCAAAGCGAAAGGATCCATCGTCGCAACAGCAAACTCAATTCGCGCCAGGTGTCATGACGGTGATTCCGCCAGCGCCGATGCCCGAGGAGACATTCCAGGGCCCGTTGACGTTGAAGTCGCTATTGGACGCCCATCCAGAGATCCAATTTGGTGGCGACAGTCACCCAAGCGGAGAACCTCACTTTGACCCACGGAGCCGAACTTTGGTGGAGATGGCCAAAGAGGTGATCCTTCGTCGGGAGATTTACTGTTTGGAGTTTTCCTTCAAACCGCTTCGACATATCTATATCGATATTCCGCGTCCTGATGGAAAAATGCAGCGGAAGCTGGTTTGGTACATGGTTTATCGAGTTCGTTATCGCGGTGGTGAACTCAGGCCAGCCGCCGACAAAGTTGCTGGTGTTGATATCTATAAGCGTCTCGAGTCGATTCATTACGACTCGAGGCATTTCTTCCCCGTGATGATTCTTAACGACCACATTTCCGGGCTGCGCTCAGTGGATCAAATCTTACCCACGGCATTGAGCAAAATTAAAGTTAGAGAGCAGATTCAGGCCCCGCTGCACAATTCGGTCGAAATCACCCGAATGAAAATCCCTCACGGCAATGATGATGCCGCCTCTGGCGTTTGGGGCGTAGCGACTTGGGCTGACCTCGACCCACAATTGGACTTTGTCTCGGTTGAGGTAGCTGGATTAACAAACGCTTTTCAGCAAGAAGGCGAAGGAAAAACAGCGAGTTTTAAAAGAAAATCGCTGCAACTCAATTTCTTCCGTCCCGGTGATGCGATTAATCAAACGGATGACGAAATTCGCTTCGGTGTACCTGCTTATCAGGATGAGCGTGAGCAAAGCTATGTCTTGCAGCATTACGGTCTTACCGAGCGACTGGACTACCAGTGGATTTTCAGGTAGTCCAAAGGTCTGATTCAATGATGATTTCGTTCGATGAACAATTGAATCGAACGAAATCAAAAAGGGTTTTCAACTTGGCCTACCGCAATCTCCTCAGCTCTCGCGGAGAACCAAGCGCATGATCGCTTGATTGAATAAGCCCGTATATGGTGTTGATCGATAAGGGATCTGGTCTTCATCAGATCGGCATGCGTCCTCGGGGCTGCTTCATCTCGCCATCAAGGAGTCCGAATTTTGGCCATCCTTCGAGCTTCGATGTAGTCTCAGCTAGCCAATACCTTCGGAACTCTCGGCTAATTATTTATTACTTCCATCGTATCAGTGTCGTCTGATCGTACGTTCATCCGCTAAGAATCAGCGTGAAAGCTTATTAACACCGCCTTGCTAAATGAATGTATTCGCTAAGATGGAGTAGGCCTTCGCAGCTGCCGCGAAGCACTTTTTTCGTGATCAATTTACCCGAACCGCTCATCAATCACTGGTTTTGAATGTTTGTAGATCGAGTTCTTATCGAGTTACGTGCAGGGAAGGGCGGCGATGGCTGTTCGAGTATGCGGCGAGAAAAGTACGTCCCTCGAGGAGGTCCTGATGGCGGAGATGGCGGGGATGGTGCCAGCATTGTCCTAGAAGCAAAGGTGGGTGTGAACAGCCTTGCAGCGTACGCAAACCAACGGCTATTTCGAGCGACAAAAGGACAACCGGGACAAGGCTCACTGCGTCACGGGAAAAAAGGTCGAGATCAAAAGCTTCTCGTCCCACCGGGCACCACGGTGATTGACGCCGATCAACATTTCGTCATTAAAGACATGAAACATCATGGCGAGCAATTTGTGATCGCTCGAGGTGGCAAAGGCGGCAAGGGTAATGCTCACTTCAAAAGCAGTGTCAATCGAAGCCCTCGGGAATGCACCCCTGGGGAAGAGGGCGAGACACGTTTAGTGATTCTTGAGCTGAAGTCCATTGCTGACGTTGGTCTAATCGGTAAACCCAATGCTGGGAAGAGTACGTTGTTAAGTCGGATCACCAGCGCAAGACCCGAAATCGCTGATTACCCCTTCACCACCAAACACCCTAACCTTGGCATCGTTGACCTCAGTGGTGAAAGATCCTTTGTGGTTGCAGATATCCCCGGTCTCATTGAGGGTGCAAGCGAGGGAGTCGGACTTGGGCATGAGTTTCTGCGTCACGTCGAAAGAGCTGGCCTCCTGATCCACCTCGTCGAACCAAGTCCGGTAGATGATACAAATCCGCTCGACAATTATCGGGCGATTCGAATGGAACTTGAAGAATACGATCAATCACTTGCGGAACGCGACCAGATCATCGTGGTTACAAAGGCGGAGCTCGAGAACTCTAGTGATATTCAAAAACAGCTCAGAGAAGAGACGGGTGACCCCGTGCATCTTATCAGTGCAATGCAAGGGACAGGCATTGCCGATCTACTTGAAGAGATCATGAACAGTGTTGACCGTCGCCGTGAAAAACTAATCGCAGCAGGCGAACAAATTATCATGGCACGAGAATCGGCAAAGAAGCCTGCAAATGCGGTCAAGAAGAAACGGCTTCCACCACACCTGCATGGCCCGACTGCTTCCCTCTCAAATGATATGCAGGCGAAAGATTTTCAAGGGGACCTAGAAACCGACCTACCCAATGGGGACATGAAGTGAACCCCGTTTCCCCCATCGCTGTCGTTGATGTAGGGAATACATCGACCAAAGTGGCCACACTGCGGGAGGACGAATTACAAGTACGCTCTTTCAGCTACCAGAAAGATGGCTGGAGTCAATTGGCCATACGGTATCCCGCATCAGTACATGATGCCCCAATCAGGCATTGGCGTATCGCCAGTGTGAATAAGAATCGCAGTGCCGAATTGGAAACATGCATTCTCGACGAGAATCCCAACGCATTGATTCATCGGGTGGGACATCATCACGTCCCAATGAAAACTTCCGTTGACCACCCTGAAAGGCTTGGCATTGATCGATTACTCAGCGGGTATATGGCTGCAAAATGCTTTGACACACCGTTGATTGTGGTGAGCTTTGGGACGGCGGTCACTGTCGACTGGGTCAATTCCGACAAGATTTTTTGTGGGGGTCTGATAATACCTGGGATACAATTACAGGCTGACTCCCTCGCACTTGGGGCGGAAGCGTTACCCAAAATACAATGGACAAGCGAAGACGATCTTTTTATCCCTGGAAAGAATACGGAATCGGCAATCCGGAGTGGTATCCTCCTCGGCCTTGCCTCCGCGATCGATGGTTTAGTTCATCGATTTGCCGAACAAAATCAAACAACCCCTGAACAAATTAACATCGTTATTACCGGTGGAAACGCAACGGCAATTACAACTCACTTGCGAATAACCCATCAAATAGCACCAAACTTGGTATGCCAAGCACTGATGGAACTGCCTGTCGTGGAACAGGCCTGAGATACAATTCAAATATCCGTGATACGGATATTGAATCCTGACAATGCCCTTCGAACGGATCTAATGATCATGTCAGACCACCCACTCTCTGACCTCCTTCCGATACCTCCGGGTGTTACGAAACCAAATGCATACGATGTCTTTGGACTGAATTTTGGTGAACAGGACAATGAGATCATTCAGTCGACCATACGCACGGTCATTGCAAATCTAAAGGCACAAAAGAGCAACAGTGACTCAAAACGTTGGAAAGCCGCTGCAAGACTAGCAACGGATGCCAAGGACCTGTTAGCCGATCCAGGTCGCAAAGAACAACTGGATCAACAACGAACCAAAATCGCGGCATCTTCCGTTCCTGAAAGCTTCGCCGCTCAACCTAACAGTGTCATCACGAATCATGATCCACTTGCAGGCTTACTCCCCGACAGCGACCCATTGCTTGCCTACGAAATGGACTCTGCTCTCAATTCAGAATTCACTGAAAATGAGACGAATGAAGAAACTAGTACCGCGGAAACCGAGTCTTCTCTCAATGTGGAATCGTTGCAGGGACTTCTATCGGAGAGTCTCCTTCCATCCAATGACTCTTTCTCACCGCAAGACCTACTTGATTCCATCGAGAACGTTAGTAGTGATGCAGATTCGATAGAGATACCAGGATTTGATGAGACTAGTCCGGAACCAACTGGCAATGTGAAACTGAAAAAACCCGTTACAAATCGAAGACGTCGATCAAAAACAGGAATGATGATCCCGGCGGTTTTTGCGGTCTCGTGCTTCGGAATTGTCGGCTTGGTTCTTTATTTCATCATCAACAAGCCAGGCGTCGTCGTGACCGTTTCTAATGACGGCTTCTCGGTCAATGCAGCGAACGATGAAGCAAATGCTGACGAAGCGCCGGCAGTAGTTGAGAAACCTCGAAATGCTGATCCACCAAAACCAGCAGACCCCGTAATGGGCAGTCTTGGTCCCGATTCCAAACAGGGAAAAGAAATCGGTAACAACGCAAAACTTTCCGACCCGATTCCGAAAGACGCTGATGACCAAAAGCCAGAAAAACCAGAACAGATGTCAGACACAGATTCTGGCGACGGCGCCGTTACACCCCCAGATGGCAAGCCCATCGATTCGATGGACAAACAGAATCCACAGGGAGATCCACCACCCGACCTGACGAAACCGCAAGATCCGTCAATGGAAGCTTTGAGCCCTGAAGTTCTGGAAGAGGCTAACCAAGTACTTCAAAACGCTGCGAAAGCAATCGCTGATGCCGACTGGGATCAGATGAATTCAATTGCCAATAGCATGCTAGACCAAGAGATGTCAGCAGAACAAAAAGAACGAGCAGAAGAATTGTTTCAGGTCATTGATCTAGCAATCTTCTACCGCACTGCAATCATTGACTCGATTTCTAATTTAAACGTTGGCAATGACTTTGAAGTGACCGATGACTTTCGTGTCATTGTTGTCGAAACGACTCCAAACAGTATCGTTGTTCGATATAACACACAGAACAAGAGCTACACGATTGATGATTTACCATGGCCGCTTGCGCACAAACTCGCGAGCTTTGAGGTATCAGGCGCCGCATTTAGCACGGCTGCTAAATCTGTTTACCAATTCATTGCCCCAAAGACCAATGCTGGCCTAAGGGAACAAGCCCTACAATGGATAGATGAAATTCAGATCGATCTCGATGGAACTGAAAAAGAAATGATTGGATCGACACTTCGATCGCTCATCGAAGATAACTAAACTTCTTTCTTTTTCAGACCAATCATCTATTTGCAAACGTCCAGCAACTTCTCGCATCACCAACCAAGCAAATGCCCCTGTTCGAATCGTCAGTTGAGTTTACCAAAAAACTGATCTCGTTCCCGTCCGTAAGTTCCAGTAGCAACCGCGAGGTTTCTGACTGGGTGAGTGAACAACTGGAGAGGATTGGTTTTGAGGTAGAGCAGACTCATTACGTCGATCAAACCGGAGTCGAGAAAGTTAATGTTCTGGGAAAGCGCTATCCGCTCGGTCAAGGAACAAGAAAATCAAGCACTCGTGAATCAGCCCCAAAGAGTGGTCTCGCATACTTCTGCCATACCGATGTCGTTCCGACTCAAGGCTGGAATGGCCCAGGCGACGATCCCTTCGTCGCCCAGTTAGGAGATGATCGAATCTACGGCCGAGGCTCCTGTGATATGAAGGGCAGCTTGGCAGTCATGCTCGCAGCGGCTGAAAGCATTCCTGCATCCGAGCAAACGGAACCATTATGGATTGTTTGTACCGCCGATGAAGAGGTTGGATTCATGGGTGCAAAAAATCTAGTTCAACACTCGCCAGGTTACAAAGAGATCATTGACCGCCAGCCTCTGGGACTCATCGGGGAACCCACAAACCTAAACGTGGTGCACGCCCACAAAGGGATTGTCGGACTACGTATCACCAGCCATGGAAAAGCTGCGCATAGCAGTACAAATCACGGCCTTAACGCCAACTTAAAAATGGTGCCGTTGCTTGAGAGATTGCTTGATATCAACCGGCGAACCGAAAATGACGCCCGCTACCAAGATTCACGATTCAACCCGCCGATTCTTTCATGGAATTTTGGGTTCAGTGATGGATGCACCGCGGTGAACATCACACCCGGACAATCTACAGCTTGGCTTTCGTTACGCCCAATGCCCAAGATTGATGGAGCTGATTTATTAGACGAGGTATATCAGCTTGCCAATGACCTCGGCTTGCATGTCGCCCACTGTGGGGAAGGTCCGCCGATGTGGATTGACCCAGAATCTGCTGCAATCAAGGAATTGTGTGACATCACCAATAGCGAGCCAATCACTGTGTGCTACGGGACCGATGGAGGCGAATTTCACGACCTCAGAGATCGAGTTGTATTCGGCCCGGGGGACATTGCTCAAGCTCATACGACCGATGAGTGGATTGCCTTGAAGCAACTGGAAGAGGGAACTCAACGCTTTAGCGAAATAATCAAGCGATGGTGTTGCTAACAGTCAACGTTATTGAGTTCGCTTGACCATCTAGTCCAATGAGTCCTCGTTCGTTGACATTCCGAGTTGATGCATTTTTCGATAGAGATTGGAACGATGAAGACCAAGCAGCTTTGCCGCTTCGGTCATCTTCCCTTCGCAGGAGTCGATGACACGGCGAATGTGTTCAACTTGGAACTCTCGAGTCGCGTCATTGAGCGTCCCCTTCATTAATGAAGGTCGCTTGGTTGAAGCAAGGCTTGACGGGTTCAGCATCAAATCATGGGGTTCGATTTCATCATCTGAGCATAAATAGGCCACACGCTCGATCGTGTTTCGAAGCTCTCGAATATTTCCCGGCCATGCATACGACAACAACACCTGCCTGGCAGAAGGCTTAAATTCGGGAACACGCCGCCCAATTTGAGAACAGAACTGACTCAAAAAGTGTTCTGCCAAAACGAGAACGTCTTCTCCTCGATCCGCTAGATTAGGGAGAGTTAAATTGACAACATTGAGTCGAAAGAAAAGGTCCTCTCGAAAGAGCTTCTTTTTAATCAACTCCTCGAGTGGTTGATTAGTCGCTGCAATGACTCGAACATCAACGGGGATTGGCTGAGATCCTCCGACGCGAACCACAACCTTTTCTTCGAGCACTCTCAGAAGTTTTGCCTGACCACCTGGGCTCATATCACCAACTTCATCTAAAAACAACGTTCCCTGGTTTGCCAATTCGAACTTTCCAACTCGCGTGGTCTGTGCATCAGTGAATGAACCCTTTTCGTGCCCAAACAATTCGCTTTCCAGAAGTGTCTCGACCAATGCTGCACAGTTAACCGCAATGAATGGCCCCGCTCGACGGTTACTTTCGTAGTGAATCGTGCGGGCGAGGACCTCTTTACCCGTTCCGTTACCACCCCTGATCAAGACACCCAGATCGGTACCGGCTACTTTGGTGGCTGTTTCTCCAATGGAAAGCATGAGCGGATGCTTTCCAATGAGCGGTGAATTGGCCGCGGCATCCTCGATGAGTCGATCGCGTGTCGCAGTCAGATCCTTGCGGACTTTTTGTGATTCGATCGCAGCGGAAGCATGATTAGCAAGATCATCTAAAACTAAAGCATGCGATTCATCGAAGTTGGCACTTGTGTGATTGATTGCCTCAAAGACTCCAATCACGCGTCCTCGCTGTCCAAACATTGGAACTGCGACCAATGAATGTGTTTCGAATTCCAAGCTTTGGTCAACTTTTCGATTAACTCTGGATTCTTCATCATTGCCTCGATTCCAGATTTTTGAAGATTCACTCTGAAGAACTTCACCTACAACGCCAACTGAGTCATCCACCTCAAGCACACCACCGGGTACACCCAATGCTGGTTGGCCAATGAGTTTCTTTCGCTTTCGGTCCCATAGGAAAATACTCGCACGTTCACAATTGAGGATCTCCGTCGCTGTTGCTGCAATCGCCTCCAGGAGAGATTCGTCATCATCAAGTCGTTGCCAGCTAGCAGCTGATTCAAGAACCGCAGTTAATTGAATCAACCGTTGTGAAGCGAGATCTGATTTGACTAATTGATCCATTGCAGCCTGAAGACATTGGATGCCTCTCTCTGCCTGTAAACACTTGACGGAGTCATCATCCCAATTGACCTCCTTGGCTTGGAGGACAAAAGCAGATGAAGCAAACCCAAAACCCTGATTTCCGCTCGATGGCT
This sequence comes from Candidatus Nitrosopumilus sp., assembly GCA_964225475.1. GTDB lineage: Bacteria > Planctomycetota > Planctomycetia > Pirellulales > Pirellulaceae > Rubripirellula. The sequence continues at coordinate 57,467 of CAXQOB010000079.1, forward strand.
CAGCAGCTGACGGCTTAACAAGGGGAATTGCCATCCAGGACCCCGAAGTGACCACTTGGTTCTGATCGACAGCCCGAGGCACCAAAGACTCAGGTTGAGATCGAGAAACCCCGTCCCATGCCCTGATTTGCCACTGACCATCCTGCTGACTGATTAGCCCTATACACTCCAAAGCGAAAAAATCACGAAAACGAGGTAAGACAGCCCTCAGAAGATCGCCTGCGGTGGGAGATTGCCGCATATTAAGCAAAATCTCGCTGGATAGGCTCAATCGAGGGGAGTCGCCGGAACCCGATAGATTATTGGTATCCAAAATCACACTCGCACTTGGAAAAACACGACAGATTCGCCTGTGGCAATCTCAACCAATGACGGCTAACAATAACAACCATCGTATCGCTAGAATGAGGCGGTGAGGTCCCCCCGGTGGACAGCAAACCACAGAATCCGGTAGGACATCGATATTCAGAGGCACGCCTTATCGACTAAAGAGGCAGCCAGCGATTTTTTGTAATTCATAGCAGGATTGAGCAAAGATGCAATTTGAGGGGAAAAAAGGGCTCGTACTTGGAGTGGCCAATGATCATTCCATCGCCTGGGCAATCGCGAAGCAAATCATGGACGCTGGCGGTGAGTGCGGATTTACGCACTTGCCTGATCGTGAGGACGATGAGCGACAACGGAACCGACGAAGAGTCGCTCAGCTCACTGATAAACACGAAAATGCCAAATTCCTCATCCCCATGGATGCCCAAAAAGATGAGGACATCCAGCGTGTGATGGATCACGCCGCAGAAACATTTGGCCAAATCGATTTCCTTCTTCACTCGATCGCGTTCGCGGACCGAGATGACCTGTCTCGTGATACGGTTCACACGAGTCGAGACGGATTCAAACTGGCCATGGATGTTAGCGTCTACACACTTTTAGCTTGCACCGCAGCAGCGAAGCCGATCCTAAAGCCGGGCGGAGCCGTAGCGACAATGACCTACTTTGGTGGTGAAAAATGTGTGCCTGGATATAATGTGATGGGCATCTGCAAAGCGGCGCTTGAAGCAACAGTGCGTTACCTTGCCTATGACATGGGACCTCAAGGAGTTCGAGTCAACGCACTATCTGCGGGTCCGATCAGAACCCTTGCAGGACGAGCAGCTGGTGTAGAAGACATGCTGACGCTCTACCAACATATGGCTCCTCTTGGGCGTAATGTCAGTCACGAGGAAGTCGGTCGAACCGGAGCCTTCCTTTTGAGCGATGCAAGCGAAGGTGTCACCGGAGAAATCTTGCACGTTGATGGCGGTTATCACGCCATGGGAAGTCCTGGTCGTCTACTCGATCACTTTCAAAATCAGTCATCCTGATCAGTAGATTACCTTCCCAAAATAACTGATGCAGCTTGGCAGTCGCTGCCACATTGAAACAATCCAGTTCCGACGCTGATACACATTACCCGAATTTGCTCCCGCGAGGACTCTGATGGTTCGTACTGAAAGCACGATGTTACCCCTTGGCACAAAGGCTCCTGACTTCACATTACCGAATACCGATGGAAATCAAGTATCACTAGCTGACTACTCTGATTGCCGTGCGCTTCTTGTGATGTTTATCTGCAATCACTGCCCCTATGTGAAACATGTTGCGGATCAACTTAAAGTGCTTGCGGATGATTATTCCCAAAAGGGCGTTAGTGTCGTTGCGATCAGCAGCAACGATGCGGACAAATATCCAGATGACTCACCCGAGGCGATGGCAAAAGAAAAAGAAGAGCGAGGCTACCCATTCGAGTACCTCTTCGATGAAGATCAAAGTGTCGCCCAGGCTTATCGAGCTGCATGCACTCCAGACTTCTACCTGTTTGATTCAAATCAACAGTTATTTTATCGGGGCCAACTTGATAGTAGTCGCCCCAACAGTGGGATTCCGGTGACGGGCGAGGATCTCCGACATGCCATCGACACCGTACTTTCCGGGGAAAGTGCACCGGAGACTCAGCGTCCATCCCTCGGTTGCAATATCAAGTGGAAAGAAGGTAATGAGCCTCAATACTTCAATCCACAAGGTACCTCGTGAGCGTTCCCTACCTTCACGAGTTGACCTTGCGTCTTGCCTTAGGCGCTTCCAACATCGATCCCAAACTTGTTAAGCTCCATCAATCATGGTTGCGTTCACAACAAGCCACAGATGGCGGGTTTGCAGGAAGAGAGGGGGGGTGTGATCCCTACTACACCGCATTCGCCCTGAGAGCACTCTGGGTAACCGGTGCACTGGATGCCGAGATTGCGGCTCAAGCAGGAACGTTTCTGCGGGCTCGACTCGGACAGCGAGAGTCCATTATCGACATGATTTCGCTGATTTTCGGAGCTGCGATTTGTGAGATGTCGGTTGGTGAAGTCGTAATTCCAGATGTTGAATCCGACAGTGAATCGAACTGGCGGAAGAATGTAGCGAACTTGCTTGAAAGCTTACGCACACAGGATGGTGGTTACGCCAAAACACCAGAAGGTCGCGCGGGCAGCACCTACCAAACATTCCTCTCCGTCCTCTGTTATCAACTCATTGATTTACCAATTCCAGAGGTTGATCGCATTACCGCATTTCTTACTGCGCAGCAGCATCCCGAGGGTGGGTACCTTGAGATCCGAGCAGCGAAACGGGCAGGTGTCAATCCAACTGCTGCGGCAATCGGTACATTGAAAGCCTTGGGTCAACTCGACCCAGCCAAGCACTGTAATACGATTGAATTCCTGGCTGAAATGCAGTGTGATGAAGGCGGATTAACGGCAAATACCCGCATCCCTTTCGCGGATCTTCTTAGCTCTTTCACAGGATTACTGACTCTTATTGATCTGCAAGCAGCCAATCAGATCGATCAAAATGCAATTCGCCGATACGCTGAATCAATGCAAAGTCCCGAAGGTGGTTTCTATGGGTTCGCACTGGATCAAATATCGGACGTGGAATACTCATTCTATGGAATTGCCACCCTTGCTTTGTGTCAAAACTAATTGGTGAATAACGTTTATGAACACGCATGAGAACTGCAGTGTCACGCTCGAGGTGATGCATCTGGCCAAGTCCTTTCAAACTCCACACAATCTGATTCAGGTCCTTAGTGATGTTTCGCTGTCACTGAAATCGGGCAACTCGCTGGCAATCGTTGGCCCGAGCGGCACAGGAAAGAGCACCCTTCTACAAATCCTCGGTACGCTTGACCGACCCGATACTGGAACTGTGAAAATTGATGGGATCAATCCGTTCGAACTTGATGAATTAGAGTTGTCTAAATTTCGCAATTCAAAGATTGGCTTTATTTTTCAAGATCACCATCTGCTTCCGCATCTAAATGTCATCGAGAACGTTCTAGTGCCCTCTCTCGCCCATGGAAGAATCGACTCAACAGGCTACGAACGAGCCAAAGATCTTTTAAATTCGGTTGGCCTAAGTGAACGTTTCAACCACCTCCCCAAAGAACTCTCTGGAGGCGAAAGAGAACGCGTTGCAATCGCGAGGGCTCTTTTAATGGAACCGTCTTTGATCCTTGCGGATGAGCCAACGGGCAACCTAGACAGAAAAACGGCTGATCAAGTAACCGAGGTCCTGAAAGAATTACCGCAACAACACGGTGCGATTCTAATCACGGTTACACATAGTCAATCCCTTGCTCAATCTCTTCAGCAACGATTAGAACTCATCGATGGAAAACTTGAAACGACTTAAATACGTTTCCCACTCTCTGATCAATAACGCAGCAGACACCGCATTTTCGCCACTCGTTCAACCCATTCGAATCTTATCGAACGAGAAGTGTTGTCTCTAAGCTAGATCCCCAAGATCGAGACGAGATCCATAACGCCTGAAAACTTGCCCACGTAGTTCCGACCAATCATCAGAGGAAAGGAACTCCTCATCGGCCACCTTTACTTTTGCGAGGCTTCTAGCAATGGCCATGATTTGTTGATCACGTTGCAAATCTGCTATTCGCATTGGTGGCAATCCACTTTGGCTCTTACCAAAAAAATCACCGGGTCCGCGCAAACGAAAATCGGCCTCAGCTAGTTCAAAACCATCTCGGGTTTCAGAAAAAACCCGAAGCCGCTCATTTTCTTCAGGGTCAGCATCACCATCCGTAAAAACACAAACGTGTCCATCATGTATTCCCCGAGAGACCCGACCACGAAGTTGATGCAGTTGCGCTAGGCCAAATTGCTGGGCACCCAAAATGGTCATGATGGTGGCATTACTAACATCGATTCCAACTTCGATCACCGTGGTCGAGACCAAAACCTGCAACTTACCTGACTGAAAATCCTCCATAACTCGCTGCTTATAAGCTTGGTCCATGCGTCCATGCAGGAGACCGATGCGATAATTTTCGAGAAGCCCGTTACAGAGTTCTTCAAAAACGGTTTCCACAGAAGAGGTGTCTTCTGGTCTTGATTCCTCTGACTCTGCCCCCGATTGCTGTGAGTTCGGCGCATGAATCATAGGCGCAACGACGTATGCTTGCCGCCCCTCATCTAGTCGCTGACGCACAAACTGCCACCAACGCTCTTTCCATCCTTGATGTGAAAGGTACGTATGAACTGTCCCTCGACCCGGTGGCGTTTCGCGAAGCGTGCTCAGATCCACATCACCGAAAAGAGTCATCGCAATTGATCGCGGAATGGGGGTTGCTGACATGACAAGATAGTGCGGGTCCTCACCACCACTTCGAAGCATCTCCCGCTGTGCAACTCCAAACTTGTGCTGCTCATCAACAACACACAAACCCAGCTTTTGGAACTTTACTCCCTGGTGCAAAAGTGCTTGCGTACCAACAAGCAATTCAATTTCTCCCTCAGCAATCCCACTTAGCACATTCTTCCGTTCACTCGCGTTTAACGAACCACTCAGCATACCGACACGCACCTTTGTTCCACTCAGGAGATCAGTAAGTGTCTCGAAGTGCTGACGAGCCAGCACCTCAGTTGGCGCCATTAATACAGCCTGCTGGCCATTAGCAATGGCAAGTAACATCGCGTAAATGGCAACGACGGTTTTTCCACTACCTACATCTCCCTGTAACAACCGATTCATGGGGAAAGAACGAGAGAGATCGTGTTTAATTTCTTCGATCACATGATGTTGGTCACTCGTCAATGGAAACGGAAAACGATTCTTAATTCTCGCATCAATGATTGGTGTCGCAGATAAAACAGGAGACTTCAAATCAACGGATAAGCGTTTCTGCCGAATCGCGAGTGCTAACTGTAGAACAAAACACTCTTGAAAAATTAGCCTAGACCTCGCTCGAATCAATGCTGACTCAGTGGGTGGAAAATGTAAATCACGAATGGATTCATTAATTTTCGGTAAAACGTCACCTGCTGATAGATCGACTCGATTCAGTGCCTCCGCTGCCTGCCGGCGAAGTGATTCGGGCATTACCTCGACAAGGTCTGCGGACAACTCTTCGATTACAAGACGAGTCATCCTGCGCATGTCCGCCTGCTTAACCCCCTCGGTTAATGGATACACAGGCAATATCTCCGGCGAGGGTAAGTCTTCCTCGTCACTGAGAATGACTACTTTCGGATGGGTAAATTCAATTTGCAAGCCAGCTACTTTTGGCACTCCAGATATCTGGATACGCTGCTCACTGATCAATTGATCGGCTCGGTAGGGTTGATTAAAAAACAGGAGTTTGACCGCACCTGAATCATTCGAGACGATCACATTGCAGATTGATCTCCCTGGTGCTCGTGTGACCAGATCAACTTCTTCGACTCGCCCAATGAGGGAACAACTGATTCCATCCTGAATCTCATCAATCTCTCGGTAAGGCGCAGGGAATTCATAATCTCGCGGAAATAAAAAAAGCAATTGCTGAGCAGTTGAAATTCCGAGCTTAGACAGTCGCTCTGCTCTAGCTGGGCCTACACCCTGTAAGAACTGCACCTGTGTGGCTAATTTGATAGCGTTTGATTCAGGCACGGGAAAAGTCCGGTCTTGAAGGCTCTGTGCGGCAACCGACCAAAATGATAGGCGATCATGTCAAAATGTATACGCTCGGGGGTCAGAATCCAAATTAATCTTGTTGACCACGCAGAGGAACGATAACGTGCAGGTTGTCTTCTAGATGCATCTGACTTCCAGTTTGACCGAAGCTCAAGCAAGATCCCTCGCTTTGAACAATCCTTTCCAAAGTGAGCCTTGCTGACTCCCATTTATTTTGGCGAACAAGTTGGTCCCATGACAGCCCCACTCTGTGAAGAGACTGACGAAATGGATTCACGGTTGCCATCGGAGCCCATTGCTGTTGAAACAATCAGGGTATTAGGCAAGGGCCGTGCTGCTGTCGCCACGTTGGTTGAAGCGACGATGAAGTCAGGGGAGAAAGTACGATGCGTTGAAAAACGATTCACCCCAGGCTGGCTGACTCGGTGCATCTATCGGCTCAGTTTCCAATCGCCATTTGCTTACCAGTCGAATCGAAATGCGATCCTGACGGCTTATTACCGCCGGTTAGTGGCTAGCCAGATCCTGGTAGGACTCAATTTTCCGTCATCGATAGCCGCCCCCCTCTATGTTCGGTTTGATCGCCCCACCCGATCTTGGGTACTTGCAGCAGAATGGATTCAGGGTCGAGGAATTCGCCCTACACAAGCAATGCCCACGCGTCCCGGAAAGATCACACGCAGACTATTTGGCATTGATACACCTGATTCCGCTAATGCTTCATCGGAAATGTCGGAGATTCTTAATCTCATGTCACGGCTGGAAGCTGTATTTCGCAAATGCGGTTTGATGGGTACTGGGTGGCAAGTTTCGCCAAATGCAATGGTTTCGACCGCAAACCTTCTTCGAGAATCCAACCAGTACACGGTCATCGACCTTGAGTCAGGCATTCCGGCGGTCTTGGTCCCAAAATATATCGTTGATGGAATCAAACAATTCCAGCTTCCGCCGTTTGATGAAATCAATGAACGTCGAATAAACCAATGGTTCAACAACAACCGCTACGCAATTACCGATCAGATAGGGAAAACCAAAACAGACGAACTTGAGCAGGACATCGCAAGATTGGTGAATCATCACAATGCTTGGAAAGAATCCGAAATTGCAATTTTCCGTACTCCCCAAAAATGGCTCAGCCAAGATCGACGTAAACAATACTTCAAGGAGTGTATTCGCAGGTGGAAACAAGATCGGATTCTTAAAGAACCTTATCAACAATTAAACGATCACCGCGTTACTCGATTCTGCTTTATATGGATTGCGGGACTCATCCCGGGAAGAGCTGGTCGCTTCCTCGCAAAGCTGATCGGAAACCATGGCTATCGAAGACAAGTGCAACACTTTATTGCCCAACCACAATTTCGCAAGCGAACGATCTACCTCTCATTGCATCGACGATGGAACAAACTAAAAACAACGGGGCGAATCAAAGTAAATGCAACTGCCTCGTGGTCCAGTTTGCATGGGCATCGTTTTTTGAGCCAACTGCTACCAATCACCTTACACCGGTTTTTGTCCGACAAGAGATTCCGCAATCACTGCAATCAAAAACTTTTGTTATTGATGAATAACCATCGCTACCAGGTACGTTATGGAACGCGAAGGATCCGGCGAACCATACGTTGCTGGGAAAAAACAGGGCGAATGAACGGCAGCGAAGCCAATCACCTGCGGACTGAATTATCCACCGAACAGATGAGACATTACTTGCGGGGCTTCGGGTTACATCTCGGTCTTAAATGCCTAACCCCATTGATGACACCTCTGAAAATTGCCGGCTTAGCCAGTTTTTACGAATCAAACAATTTAATCTATCTCGCTCCGCTCATTGCGATGCCTATTGCGCGTGCAATCCTAACTACGTGCAACGCATGGATATCCAGATCGGACCAAATACCTCATCGACTTGCGTTGATACTCAGCTGGACACCGGTACTGGGAACACTTGCATTTCCATTTCAGATGTACGCATCGAGCGGCTCAGTTTCTAGATTTCTAATTCGAGACTTTGCCTCACAATTGGGTCAAAAGCTACCAATTTATGGTGGAAAAGATAGCCGTATGGAAATCGCCCTCATCCAGTCCACCGACTGGATTTTCTGGGGACTGAGTATCTTCACCAATAAAGAGGAAGGTAAAAAAACCAATGAATCAGGTGACGTTACAACGACACCCATGGAATGCGAGAACAGGTTCATCAAAGAAGATGATTCCAATCGGCTATCATCAAATCAAAACCAGCAAGATAATAAAAAAAATCAACGTCCCCTCGCAGCCTAAACTCACAGCAACTCCGATAAGAACTGGCACAGAACGCGTGGCTTTGTGACTGACGAGATCTTCACTTTGCGGGTATACTTCATCACCAACGGATGTCCCAAACTAGGGGAAATACATCTGCTTTCGAAGTCATGAACAAACCATTGCCTAACACGATTTAATCATCGAATGGTCATCTAAGCACCGAGCATCAACACCAAAACTCAAAAGAGACGACCGATGAGTTCCCTGAATGAATCAATCCATGAAGCCGTGGCAGAACGTGACGCCGGCCAACTGAAATCACTGATTATCAGTGGTGAGTTCACAATACTCAGTAGCTCCGTTGATGACGAAGACCAAAACGTGGGTGCCTTTATTGCCGAGATCGATACGATAGAAGCTCTCATCGTATTTTCCACGGATGCAATTGCTCGATCATTTGTAGAAGGCATGAAAGACCCAACGGGTGAAGATGAATCCATTGACGGAATCCTCATCGATGGACCGTCGTTGTTAGAGTACTTACCTGATAATTACGGTATTCTCCTTGATGCCGAATCTGAAAATGCATTGATCATTGAGCCAGATCTAATACGAGAGATAAAAAATCACGCGTGACCGCACTGCTCGCATGGTTAGCAGAAGTGACCTAAAAACCGGCTGATTGTGCGAAGCTCAAACCGACAACTCGTTCGTCTTGATTTGTTGCGCCCTTTTCCTGATTTGCACCAATTCGTCGGAATCTTTCCGCTCCAAGTTTTTATATTGCATCACCATTCGATGATTGCCTTTGAAACGCTTCTGATGTCGATCAAGAAAATCCCAGTACAGGGTCGTAAATGGACAGGCATCTTCACCAACCGCTTTTTTGGGTGAATATTTGCACGTCTTACAGAAGTTACCCATCCGATCGATATAAGAACCGCTTGCACAGTACGGTTTCGTCGCCATGATGCCGCCATCGGCATGCTGACTCATTCCCAATGTATTGGGCAGTGACACCCAATCGATCGCATCCGCATACATCGCGAGATGCCAATCGTTGAAGTGACGCGGATGAACGCCCAATAGTTGTGCATACAAACCGAGAACCATCAATCGTTGAATGTGGTGGGCGTAAGCGGTGTTGATCAAGAGTCGCATCGCATCAGATACGCAAGCCATGTCTGTTTTTCCATCCCAAAAGAAAGATGGAACGTTCTGATTTTCATCACACTCCAACGAATTTAGAGAAGCGTATTCCGGCATCCTGGTCCAATAGATCCCTCGCACATATTCTCGCCACCCCAAAATCTGCCGAACAAAACCCTCCACCGAATTAATGGGTGATTGCCCCTGTTCGTACCGCTCTACGGCGGATTGAACTACTTCACGTGGGGAAAGAAGCTTCAAGTTAAGTGCATGTGATAGACGTGAGTGGTAGAGGAACTCCTCTCCCGACCACATTGCATCTTGGTAAGTTCCAAAAGAAGGCAGGCGATGAACGACGAAATCATCCAGCATTTGCAATGCTTCAACTCGCGTTACAGGAAGGTTGAATCCCTCTGTTTTTCCTGGATGATCACTAAATCTCGATTCAACCAATTCAATCACCTCACAGGTGATCTCATCAGGCTGGAACGACGGAGGTTGAGGAATATCACCGGGCCCAGACTTTCCAAACTTCCCCCGATTATCCTTATCAAAATTCCACGCATCGCCAATCGGATTCTTTTCATCTCGCATGAGCACCTGATGCTCACGACGCATCACCCTGTAGAACTGCTCTAAGACGAAGGACTGCCGTCCCTGTGCCCAATCTGCAAATCGATCAATTGAACAGTAAAAGGTCCGGTCCGAACGTTCCTCCATTACTACCCCGGATCGTGCAATGCATTCGTGCAAGGAAGTGCGCACACGGTAATCGCCTGGCTGAACATAAATAACGCGTTCGAAAGAGTGATCACTCAAGGTTTTTTCTAGTAAATCTGACAGCGAGTCTGCGTGATCAGCGGTCACCTCCGAAGACAATTGGTGGTAGATGACATTCTTTCCGTTGGCACGCATTTCATCTCGAAAATGTCGCATCGGGGAGAAAAATCCAACCAACCGATACTTGTGACTCCAAACATTCGTCGCTTCGTCATCAGCTTCAGCCATCCAAACATGATCGACATTCGGATCGAATCCATCAAAAGCTGCAGAATCGTGATTTAATTGATCCCCAAGTACGACAACCAAATTGCGTGACTGCTTTTTCTTGACCATCGCCCTTAAGCTCATTCAAAAAGTTTATGATAACGGACCCTCACACGTAGTTTAGGAGATCGCCAAGTTGTTCCGTTTGTATGTTCTGTCGATAGTCTGTTTGCCCCTCTTGTTAACGTCAACGATTGGTGTTTTTGCGCAAGATTACAAACGTTTGCCACCGGATGGCATACATGTTGATGACGCAACAAAGCAGCTTCTTGGAAAACGAACGAAGGATCTAAGAACTCGTTCTGTACTTCTTGCTAACAGCGTAGGAGACCGCGAACAATGGCTGCCAGACATCGAAGTTTTAATTCGCGCAGTTGATCTCGCACTTGAATTGAATGGTTTCTTCAGAGAGCGTGAACTCAATGATGCCAATGCTTTACTCGACGAAGCTGAAAGACGACTCGAGGCGGTAGCAAGGGGTGCAAGAGGTCTCCAATTACTAGGAATCACTCAAACCATTCCCGACTCTGCAACACCGCTGATAGGTGGTTACCGATCTAAAATCGACGACTCTGTTCAGCCATACGGAGTGGTACTACCGAGTGGCTTCGACATCAAGTCGAATGAACTGCGAAGACTCGATGTTTGGCTTCATGGTCGTGGTGACAGCAAAACCGAAATTGCGTTCCTCACCGAACGAAAAAGCAAAGCAGGTCAGTACACCCCCAAAGACACACTGGTCCTCCATCCGTTTGGTCGGCACTGCAACGCATTTAAATTTGCTGGTGAGACAGATGTGGCAGAAGCGATCAATCATGTGAAGAGCCTCTTTAATGTCCACCCATCCCAAACCTCAATTCGCGGTTTCTCCATGGGCGGTGCAGGCTGCTGGCACCTCGCAGTTCATCAACCGTGCAATTGGTTTGCCGCAAATCCGGGAGCGGGATTCGTCGACACCATCGTGTATCAGGGTTGGAAAGACTCAACTCCTTTTCCAATCACAAAGAATCGTCGGAAATTATTGAATTGGTACGACGTGCTTCCGTGGGTTGGAAACTTACGGAATCTTCCAACGGTCGCCTACAGTGGGGAGGTTGATAAGCAAAGGCAGGCTGCTGATCGCGTCGTGGAGCGAGCTGAGGAGTTAAAGATAAAAATTGATTATGTTATCGGCGCAAAAATGGGTCATAAAATCGATCCTCCAAGTCTCGAAAAAATCGGAACGCGTCTTGCTGATCTTGCCAAAGTACCCACCCAGTCGCCTCGAAAAAACATTGATTTCACCACATACACCCTACGGTATTCTGAAGCTGATTGGCTGCAGATTACGGGGCTAACAGAACACTGGACGCCAAGTCGAATCCAAGCCTCAATTGAGAATGATCATCGAGTGAATTTGATCACGAACGGAATAACACGCGTCAAACTTGATTTTCACAAATCAGGTTGGCCCATCGATTCCAAACCCGTCACCATTGCAATCGATGGCATATCAGTCAAAGTCCGCGACTGGAGTGACGCTCCGGGCCTGCAGGTTGAATTGCAAAAGGCTGAGCAATGGGAACAAATACAAACGAAAGACTCTGCCGTTCGAAAACGTCCCGGTATCCAAGGACCCATCGATGACGCCTTCTGTGATCGCTTTTTGTTTGTCGCTCCGAGTCAACGAACCTTACACAGTTCCTCACAACGTTGGATCGAGCGAGAGTTTGAATATGCGAAGAAACGTTGGCAAAAGCTAATGCGAGGTGAGATCCGAGTGATCAGAGATGACGAACTCACAGAAGCCATGATACGTGACAATCATTTGATCTGCTTTGGCGATTTCAACAGCAATGCTTTTCTCAAAGACGTTCATACTCAACTGCCAATCAAGTGGGAACAGGAAACCATTACCGTTGGAGATTACAAAGCGAAAGCTGGTCATCATGCGGTCGCAATGTGCTATCCCAACCCTAAAAACCCAGAAAAATACTTGGTGATCAACAGTGGAATGACGTTCCGAGAATTCTCCAACGTTAGTAACTCACGTCAAATCGCAATGCTACCGGACTGGGCGATCATCAACACGGATAAAGGAGATGACGGAATCTTTGCTGGCGAGATTGTGCAAGACGGATTCTTTGATGAGCAATGGCAAGTAAAGTAAGTTGCACTGTAGTCTTGTAAGACAACCATTCCGAGAGTTCAACGCGTTGATGGCGTCATCAACCAAGTTTGTAACTCTCGCAAGCTTCCTAACGGCGAGCCATTCTTCGTGCAATCGCATTTCGCGGTAGAGGCATGATTTTTACAGCTCCACCTGAATTATAGAGCAGATCATCACGATTTGGCTTGGCATCTGCATTCTCATACTGAACAAGATACGCACCGATTTGCAAACCACCTTCCTCGTATACAGGAGGCCAAAACTCTTCACCACGTATCGCAAGCGTTTTCGCAAGCAAACGAGTTGCTCGACCAGAAAACCCGCTAAGCACCATATCGAGTCGGCCCAACGCCTCCCGAAAGAGATAGAAGACTAACGCGGTATCTTGGTCTTTACCTCCCGCGTAAGCCCAAGTTCCGTCATCCTGTTCGTAGTAAAAACCGGGCTCTGGAGCATCTTCATTCTTACTCAGTCTTGTGCCCGCCGAGGCGCCGTCGGGCTTGGGGTCATTATCTCGATACCTGAGAAAAAATGGACACGAACGCGCAGAAACATCGTCCACGTCATCCTCGGTTACAAATGGCGTACAGCCAAAAGCGTCGGCGAACAACAATTCAACTGCAGGATTGCTTTTCACACTTCCTATGCAAACCATGCCACGATCACCCTGTGCATCGACAAATCCCTCGAACACTTCACTTGCTCTGGCTCGAGCATCATCAAGAGAAACTTCGCCGGGACTCCACACGAGCGACTGCTGAATTCGGTCGGGCATCAACGTTTGGCTGACTTTACCCTCGTCCTCCTCGCCGGTGCTTTGATGTTTTGCCACCCCACCAAGAGTGGAAACACCATTAAGAAGCTCTCCAAACAGAACCGCGTCGCTAGCGACAACGGTTGCATTGTCGGCGGACTGACTGGATGGTGCCTGCCGCACACCAAGGACGATCTCAATTTCGCCTCGACGTGCCAACAACTCCCAAAAATTCTCAGCATTAACGGCAAACAATGCACCAGGCAATTGATCTGCCGTGGCATAGCCATGATCGATCAAGTAGTCACAGATCCGTGATAATGCATCAAGCGGGATATACTTTGCCTCGTTCTTCAACAAGGAGGCAACTTGATGGCGATCCAGACCTGTATGCTCGACAATCGATTTAATTGTTCCAGGGCGTTTGCGACGGTCGGGAGTGTGGCCTAGCAACTCCGCCAAACGAAATGCGTATCTCATGGCATCTTCAACTTATTGGTGTGTAGTCTCTCCGATACTTCAGTTTAGCAGAGGGATCAACTATCCGAACATGGGTCAAATGCTTCAGAAGTCGAGATCCTGTGTGGATAAAAACGGCCAGGATTTTTCTACTACTTGATACTTGGACAACGGATAATCAACGGCTTCGAAGCGCAAAAAGGTGCTCAAACAGCCCTCGGAGTAGTCAAATCTCGAATACTTCCAGCATTTGTGTCCGCCCCTTCAAAAGGACAAATGTCGATGATGTTCCGGCATCACAGGGCCATTGAATAAGGCCCGATTCTGCGAGCTGGCCATACGAAATTGGTCACTATTCATGCGGATCGATTGAAAAATTCATGGAAATCAACACACCAGCCTGACCCCATTAAAATATGGAAATTCGAGCGTTGGAGGATTTTCATACAGGGCATTCCTTTCGGAAAACCCGCTAAATCTTCGGTGGAAGATCAAATTTCACGGATGCCGAACGCCCCCCGGCTGGATCCGGTGGTCCATCAGTTTTTTCGTTGATGTCAAACCATCTCTGCCGATATATGGGAATAGAGCTGGAATTTGAACGTCACGACCGTGAAGATGAATCGTCTTAAAGCGTGAAACTCTGCACGATATTCAATGTCGGCTCTTTGATTGGATCTATACTAGATAGGTTGATCTGACGCTTAACGAAGAGGCGGACATGTCCATTGCTCCATCCCCCAATCGAACTGAGGAATTGCCAACGGGAGAGGTCCAGCAGAATCAAGTCAATCGACTTGATCAATTCATTGACTCAAGAATCATGGAATCTTGTCGCGCTCTCTGGCGGGCGGAACTTATTCGCAAAACCTTGGGACTAATCGTTACCGTCAACTGCTTTGCACTACTTTGGTTGATTTTGGATCAGTGGGTCTATTCACCAGGGCCTGCTACCCGCTTCGTTGCCCTGCTTCTTTTTATCACCTTCTCCGCGGCCTACGCTTGGCGCTACATGCTACCGGTTCTGGGTAGTTCTATTGAGCCGGAATACGCTGCGAGATCAATTGAACGAGATCTGCCCGATTCAAGACAATCTTTATTGAGTTACCTCACACTACGAGAAGGCTCTCATAAGAACGGTCTACGTGGGGGCGTCGTCCGCAGTCTGGGTTCAGCATCGGGCAAACAGCTTCAACACCATGACGCTTTACCCTCGGAAGCAACAGGCACTGTGGGTTGGTGGATGATCGCAATCTTCAGCATTGCGATTTTGGCTGCCTATGTGCTTTTGTCCCCGAAGAGCAGTGTGCAGGCAATGATGCGTTTAGGAGCTCCATTCGCGGACATTGATGCGCCCAAACGAGTTTCGATTGTTGATGTTCTTCCCGGAAACACCGAGGTCACCGCTGGGCGCAGCATTCCAATCTCCGCGCGCATCACCGGACTTAACACCAATGAGCCGGTGATGTGTTACTGGCGCTGGACGCAGAAAGAGGAAGAGATCGCTCTATCTCTTCAATCAGATACTCAGAGACACCAAGGGCAGCTGTCAGTGCCAATCTCTGCCAAGGGTGTCCTTTATTATCGTCTTGTTGCAGGTGACAGCACCGCGGGTCCCTTTGAACTGACGGTTCAGGACATTCCTGTCGTCACGATTGAATCGGTTAATTATCAACCACCCGCCTACACGAAGCTAGGAAGCTTTCCAAAAAGTGGTGGTGCCATTCGAGCGATTGACGGAACTAAAATCCAGATCAAAGCGACGGTCAATCGACCCGTGAAGCGTGCTAGAATCGAATTCAACCCAGAGCGTGTTGGAAAAGGAATACAAGCGACAGCTGGTACTACGGAACTGACAATCGATTCTTCCGGTGCGCAGCTCTCCGCAAGTTTTACCTTGCGCTCTGGTTCAGGTGTGGCGAGCAACCCGGAGAAAGATTCCTACCGAATCGTCGTTTGGGATATGATCGATCAGCAAAATATCGATCCAATTATTTACCCCATCGAAATCATCCCAGATCTACCACCGGAAATCAGTATCACGGTGCCAAGTCAAACCCCCAAAGACTTGCCTTTAAATGCGCAACAAACTGTAGAAATCCACGCGTCTGATCCTGATTTCGGACTAAGCCGTATCGAGCTTGAAATTCGGTACGGAAATAACCAGACACTCACACCAATCCTATGGGAAAACCCAGATGGCGCTCTGGGGCATCAGGTAGCAAGTATTCCCATCCGACCAGAAGAACTACGACTCAGCATTGGAGATCGAGTCAGAATTATTGGGATAGCAACCGACAATCGAAACGACCCTGACTCCGATCTCGTTCGCCCAAATATTGTCAGAACGGACCCAATTCAACTCACCATCACAGCACCAGGTGAACTACCGGATCCCGAGGACCCCACGTCGGATGGAATCTCAGCTCCTGATTCCAAGCAAGAGTCTCAGGCTTCCGATCAAGATCAAACCGGTGCTGAAGACTCTGGTGGATCTGGTTCAGGTGGATCAGGGAATTCGGACACCAGATCCTCGCAAGAAGGGGACGGTCAAAATGGGGAGACTTCTTCGAGTTCCGAATCCTCAAACAACAATGAAAAGAACCAGGAGGGTTCCGAAAGCTCTGCGGATGGCGGCTCATCGGAAAATGAAGGCTCCAACGACCAGAACTCTTCCTCATCAGATAATTCACGACCCGATGGGCAAAACAGCGAGAGCGAATCATCGACATCAGATTCACAGATGAACGATACCACGGACCCAAGCAATTCAGATCCGAATGAGCCTACCCAAAGTGACAACAACACCACAAAGCCTGAAGGCACATCCAACGGCTCAGACACGCAAGAACAAATAACTCCATCAGACAATCGCAATCAAAATGAAGGGAATCTGACGGACAGCAATTCGGCTCAAAATACCTCGAGCAACGACCAGCCGAGATCGAACAACGCCAATGACGATCAAACGAGTGCTCAGAATAATCAGGAATCTGGCAATGGTGTAGAAAATCAAAACTCTACCATGACGGATCAATCGGATAATTCGCCCGGCAATGACTCAGCCGGAACAGAGGCCGAACCCGAGACTGGGAACACGAACCGCGACAAGCCAACCCACGACGGAGAGGCTTTTGAACGCATCAAGGACTTCTTGGATCAACAGAAGCAAAAAAGTGACCGTGAAGGTCAAACTCAGAATTCTGACGAGAACATCTCCAATGACTCATCTCATTCAGGGGGGGAGCAGTCTGATAATCAAAACTCAGATAATAACTCTGCAGCAAGTGAACAGAATTCTGCCAGCCAAAATGAGGTAAACTCCGATTCAAATTCCGATAATCAAAACACAACAGATAGCGGATCAGAAAACGCTGAAGGGAACGACCCGAGTCAAAGTGGTGGTCCGCAGAATAAAAACAGCGACAGCACGGATGCCACCAATAACACCGCTGACCAAGAGCAACCACAGGTGGGAGATGACCAAACCGGTCAGCCAAATCCTACCGGCAATCAGACCGATAATCAAACCAGTGAGGGTGCCCAGCGTGAGACCCCGGATACGGAAACTTCCAGCAATCAATCCTCGGTAGATGAGTCGTCCACAGAACAATCCAACTCTGGCGATTCTGACACCGGTGGCCAAAAGTCGGAAGCGTCGACATCTTCCTCGCCACAAGACCTCAGCGACGAACCCAATAATCAACAAACAGACCAAGACCAGAAACCGCCAGAATCAGATCAGGAAGCATCTTCTGGTGCAAACAGTGAATCCCGCACAGGGCAACCCAATACTGCTGCAACCGATGGCGAAGAAGTCTTCGGTGACGGAACACTTGATAACCCACAGCCACCCGACGAGGTCAATCTTGACTATGCCAAACAAGCTACCGATCTGGTTCTCGACTATTTAGAAAGCACGCGAGACAACCCAAATCCAGATCTGTTAGAGAACCTGAATTGGACAGAAGAGGAGCTTGCAGATTTTGTTCAGAGATGGCGTCAGATTCGCGATTTACCGACCACGGATGGCGAATCGGGGACACGTGAGCTAGAAGAAAGTCTCAGAAGCTTGGGGATCAAAGCTCCAAATTCGATTTCCTCACGGATTGGGGAGACGACGGATTCACTCGGAGGAATCAAGGATTCCGGCAACTCAATACCTGTACCGGCAGCTTATCGTGATGCATTCAATGCGTTTCGCAGAGCAATGAGCCAGTCAGAGTAACAACGTCACACGTCATTCCTGTGCCGTGGGTTCGCGACCTCGTTGAGATGGGTTATCCTGAGAAAGCCCATGAACTCGAGGATTCTATGAGCCATACATCAAGCAAAACGTTATTTCAAAATGCATCCATCGTTCTTCCCGATGAGGTGCGGCAGGGCTCCCTACTGGTTGAGAATGGGAGCATCCTTGAAATCGATGCAAGTACTCACTCAACGGCTGATCATATAATCGATTGCTGTGGTAATCATTTGATGCCAGGAGTCATCGATGACCAGGTTCATTTTCGCGAGCCAGGCTTAACACATAAGGAAGACCTATACACAGCCTCACGAGCTTGTGCCGCCGGAGGCACCACCGCTTTTCTTGAGATGCCAAACACGAAACCGCCTGCAGTGACCGCAGCGGGTGTAAAAGCGAAAGAAACAATCGCAGCGGAGAAATCCCATGTTCATTACGGCTTCTATATTGGCGCCACTCCTGACAACGTTACCGAACTGAATGCCGCAAAGAATGTCCCGGGCATCAAAATTTTCATTGGTAGTAGCACCGGTAACCTACTTGTCGACGAACAGGAAGCTCTTGAAAGAATCTTCGCGGAAACAACTCTTCCAATCTGTGCCCACTGCGAAGATGAGACCACCGTTCGCAACAACGCAGAAAGGCTGAGCGGAACAAACGACATCCACGACCACTCGCGGATTCGAGATGAGAATGCAGCCGTGATTGCGACCACTCGAGCAATCGACCTAGCAAATCGTCACAAACATCGATTCCACGTACTTCACGTCTCTACAGCTGCTGAACTACCAATCATTGCAAATCAATCTCCCTACATCACGGCTGAGGTCTGCCCGCATCACCTGTTCTTTAATGTGGATGATTACAGTCGACTTGGTAGTCGAATTCAGATGAACCCCTCCATTAAAACGAAGGCGGATAACGAAGCGTTGTGGAATGCGTTGCTCGATGGAACTATACAAGTCATCGCAACGGATCACGCTCCTCATACGCAGGAGGAAAAGTCAAAACCGTATCCTCAAAGCCCCTCGGGTCTACCCGCGGTAGAGAATAGTCTCGCCTTATTTCTCAATCAGGTTACCAAAGGCCATTGCTCAATTAGTCAGGTTTCGAGGTGGATGTCGGATGCACCCGCACGAGTATGGGGAATCGTTGGAAAAGGGCGGATCGAGGAAGGTTATGATGCTGACCTCGTTTTGGTTGACCTGGAGGAGCAGCGTACCATACAAGATTCTGAGCAATTAACAAAATCAAGCTGGTCGCCGTGGCACGGTGCAAGTCTGACCGGTTGGCCGATTGCCACATTCTTGCAGGGACGGCAGGTCTGGAGCAAAGCCGATGGGTTTAGCTCAGAGAGGTTCGGTGAAAAACTTTCCTTTGATCACTCTCGAGGAGGTTTTTGGGCAACACCCGATGGCATCGGAATTCATTAAGATAGTCTCAAGCGGGTTTTAAATTTGCCTACAACTGTGCGTGTTTCGTCACAAAGGTATTTCAGACGCTTCGGAGCGATTGGAAACTTTCGTTTGAAACACTCTCCACTCTGCTTGATTTCACTCGGACAAGAATAATCCTTGGCGTTCTGAAAATCTCTACTAACCACTTGGGCACTCAGCTGGACAATAAAGCGAATGAAAATATCTACTGGACTTACATTCTTACTCTGCCTGACAACAACCTCTCTATTTGCTGAAAAGCCAAAAGACTCAGCAGTAACGGTGCTCTACGATGGAGGAGACTTGAGTGGTTGGAAGGGACGCTCTGATCTCTGGTCAGCTGAGGATGGGCAGATCGTTGGTCGCACAACAGCCGAAAAACCGATCAAGGGAAACACGTTCTTGATATGGAAAGGTGGAACACCAGATGATTTTGAGCTCACTGCTCAGTTCAAAATTGAATCCGGCAATTCGGGAATTCAATACCGGAGTCGTGTCGTTAACGAAAAAGACTTTGTAGTAAGTGGCTATCAAGCAGATATCGATTTTGGAAACCGATTTGCGGGAATCCTTTATGAAGAAAAAGGCAGGGGAATTCTTGCAAAGCGAGGCCAGAAAGTGACGATTGGTGAAGGCGGTAAAAAGAATGCAGACAAATTTGGAGACGAGACGGGTCTCGCATCTGCAATTCATCCCGGTGAATGGAATGACTTCCGAGTCGTCGCCGATGGCAATCACCTCCAGCATTTCATCAACGGCACATTGACTGCAGAAGTAATCGATAATCAATCAGATAAAGCAGCGAAAAATGGCGTGATTGCCTTGCAGATTCACCAAGGTCCTCCAATGACCGTTCGCTTTAAAAACATCATGATTCGAAAAATCAAATAGTTTTGACTGCATTCTCAGGCAGATGGATCCCTTAAGAGTCGATGCAAACAGCATCGGCTTTTTTAATGTTCACCGACCAACACTGAGATCCGCATTCCCATTTCCACAATCAAATATCCGTAGAGGCACAACCAATTTCTGCAAGTCAGTCCATCCAGAATGAGGTCATTGATGAAACGAGACCTTTCTGACATCGGAATGTGTCAATGACGGAATCGGTTGGAAAATAATGCTCAAATACCGCCTGATTCGGCAAATCAGGCAGAAATCAGGGCCCTATTCCCCTGTCGCTACTATGCCAGTGGCACGTCTAACTGACACCCTCGCAAGGCGGCGGCGGAGCTTTTCTCCCCTGAACTGGCAAATTCCAATATGTGGCCATCCCAAGATCAGACGCTATCGCTTCTTGAAGCAGCCCGAAACGGGGATAATCAGGCGGTGAATCAACTGCTGGAGGAACATCGCGGACCCGTTCGCCGCCTCGTTGAGATGCGGTTAGATCGCAAAGTCCAGCAGCGAATTGACGTAAGCGATGTCGTGCAAGACGTCTTGGTAGAGGCGAGTGGGCGGCTTGATAGATATCTGAATGACCCCGTAATGGCATTTCATCTTTGGATGCGACAGATCGCTTGGGATCGCATCATTGATACGTACCGTCGCCACCGCGTTAGCGCCAAGCGGAACATGGACCGCGAACGGCCGATGACTGCCATGGTCGGTCCAGATCCCTCAACGATCGAATTCAGTGCACAGATCTGTGACCCCGAAATGACACCTGCCACCGCTGCCGCTCAGCGGGAGATAGCCCTGAAAGTGGAGGGAGTCATCCAGCAACTGAATGATCAAGATCGAGAGATCATTTTGATGCGGCACTATGAACACCTCTCGAACCATGAGATCGCTGAACTACTACACCTCAATCCACCAGCGGCGAGCATGAGATACCTTAGAGCGCTTCGACGGCTAAGAGCTCTGCTAGAAGAGAGTCCGATTGATTCGATAGCCGGCGGGGCTCAGGCGTGAGTCGAACAGCCATTGATGAAGACGTAGCACGAGATCAGCGTCTCGCCGATGTTTTGTCTGAAGCAGCTGATGCCGTCTGTCGTGGTGACCTGATGGATCTACGATCGATGTATCAGGATCACCCCGACTTGGAGAATGAGTTAAGACGTTTGTTCGGCACCATGCTAGTGACTGACACTGCTGGAGCATCAATGGATGAGGGTGTAACCGCTCCTGAATCGCAAGGTCGTTGGCGAAGCCTCAAACTACCTGTTGAAATAGGAGACTACCGGCTCGAGCAAGAAATTGGTCGCGGTGGAATGGGTGTCGTTTTCCGAGCGCGGCAAATCAGCCTAAACCGAGTGGTCGCGGTTAAAATGATTCTACGTGGCCGATTGGCCAGCCAGACCGATACTAACCGTTTTCTCTCTGAAGCCAAAGCAACTGCGAAACTCGAACACCCAAACATTGTGCCCGTGTACGAAGCGGGTGATATCGAAGGTAGAGCGTTCTTCAGCATGCAACTGATTGAAGGCCCCACGCTATCCGATTACGTCGCGGCGGAACCATTGAAGCAACGCGATGCTGCAAAACTCGTCGCCAGAATTGCACGAGCGATCAGCTACGCACACCAACAAGGTGTACTGCATCGTGATCTAAAGCCAAGCAACATCTTGATGACTTCCAATGATGTGCCTCTCGTCACCGATTTTGGTTTAGCCAAACAGATCGATAGTCAAGTTGATGTAACCCACACTGGAATGCTGCTCGGAACCCCTGCTTACATGTCACCGGAACAAGCAAGTGGCCGCACGCATCTCGTTGGTCCAGGAAGCGATATCTATTCGTTAGGTTGTGTTCTTTATTACACACTGACGGGCCGGAATCCTTTCATCGCCGATACACCGATGGACTTGGTAATGCAGGTGATTGAGCAAGACCCTGTCTCTCCCAGAGCTTTGCGACCGAGGTTGGATCGTGACCTCGAAATGATTGTGATTCGATGCCTTCAAAAGCCGATTGATTTGCGTTACGAGACAGCCGATGCTCTAGCAGAAGATCTGGAGGCATATCTCGCAGACGAAAAGGTCAGTGCAAGCAGTGGCCGATTCACGCAAGTGATTGCGAGAATGTTTCGGGAAACTCACCACGCTGGTGTTCTCGAGAACTGGGGAAACCTCTGGATCTGGCATTCAATGGTACTTTTCGTTTTTGGATTACTCACCTGGCAATTAAACCTGCAAGGGTTTTCTGATCGTTGGATCTACGGCGCGGTATGGACGGTAGGTCTGAGTGCATGGGCCGGTGTTTTTTGGAAGATTCGACAACGCATTGGACCGGTGACTTTTATTGAGCGACAAGTCGCTCATGTATGGGGTGCAAGCATGGTCGCAATCGCCATGCTCTTTCCCATTGAAGCGATGCTGGGATTACCGGTTCTGACATTCTCGCCTCTGCTAGGTGTTATCAGCGCCATGGTGTTTGTTATTAAAGCGAGCATGCTTCACGGTGTCTTTTATGTCCAGGCTGCCATTCTGCTCATCACTTCCATTGCGATGGCGGTCATTCCCGATCACGCGCATCTTATTTTTGGCATCACATCCGCCATCTGCTTTTTTGTCCCCGGGTACAAGTACGCCCGCCGGCGAAAACGGAACACAACACTACCGACAGCTTATGAGTCTTAAAAACGAGACTTGCAGAGAATCATGATTGCTTAGCAGAGCTAGATGTCACAAAGAACCCTTGAGAATCCGGCCACGCAGATTTAACCAAGACCATTCGACGGCTTTACGAATTCATTGCACGCAAAGTCAACAAGGATAATTCCGGTGGGCAGTTGATCCGCATCAACCTAGTCCCTGACAGACCTCGCGTTACATGCATTGTGGTGGGTTGTCGAAAAAATTGACCGGAAGCGTACCGACTGCCATACACACTGGGACTCAAAACGGGGCCGAGCATCGGTAATCGGCCCTGCCCGCCATGGGTGTGACCAGCAAGCATTAATTGAATTTGGTTCTGCTGTGCCCAAGTTATTTGGTCAGGGCTGTGACTCAGCATTACTCGAAACGAGCCGTCTGAGGAGGCCAACTCCGCAGGCGCGGGAAACCACGGTGCTTCATTGCCGATCAGTGTGACTGATTGACCTCGCATTTGTTTGGAAAGATGTTTCCCACCGAGATCGATCCAATTTGCATCAATCATCGCACTGCGTATCGGCTTTGCATCATCCATTCTTGCATCATGGTTCCCCAAAATAAAATAACATCCATCACTGGCCCGCGCTTGGCCAAAAATTCCCGACAGCCAATCTACGCAAGACGGATGATCAATGATGTCACCGGTTAAAGCAAACATCTCAGGTCGCCAGTTGTTGGCTATATCCACTGCATGCCGGGTAAACTCAGGAGCGACATCTCCCGTCAAATGAATATCTGACAAATGTGCAATGCGATAACCATCGAGTGATGCTGGCAATTGCGGGATCGGTAATTCAATTTCCTCAACCGACAAATGGAATATCTGATTAAACGGTAATGAGGAAAAAGTGCGACATCGATTGGTCAGGAATAGTTGATGATTGAGTTCCGCTTCTAGATCCAGATACTTTATTAGTTTGCTTGTCGATAGAGAATAAAACCCAAAAATTGGTCGAGACAACAGCCAAGGAATTCCAAGCCAAGCGTAGCTTGAGAAAACAAAAAGGCAGTAAACTCTGAGGGGACCAAGAGAAGGTTTAAAATCACTAGCCAGATACTTCACGAGACCCAGAGAATCACCTTGCTTCGACAGAAGGTAGATGGGCAGGCAAATTGCAAGCAGCAGCAAAACCTTCAAGATGGGTTTGGTGAACCGGCGTGGAAAACTGAAAGCATTCACTCGGTTGTAAAGCGCAACCCAAAGGCCGAAATGCGCGATCAAAAATAAAAGATCGACCAGAAAAGGAATGATTGAATTCATATTCATTGAAGCGATTTTGGTTTCATGAACTCAAGGAACTGAACCTCGCTACTGATGCGAAAGTCACTCCATTCCTTCACTGAGACATCAAACACGGCAAGTCCCGCGGTCGGCAATTGAATTATCTTATCTGCCAAAGAAGATGCAAAGTGAGAAACACCTGGGTTGTGCGCTAAAACCATGACAACTTCGAACCCACAAGCATCTGTCTTGATCGTTCTCAAGATGGACTCAGGGCTTGCTAGATAAAGCTCACTGGTTGCCGTGGATATCACCTGCCTTTGCCAACATTGGGTCATCAATTGTCCTGTCTCTAGCGTTCGTTGAGAAGTCGACGACAATATCAGATCCGGTATCCATTGCTGTTCCTCCAACCAATTTGCCATCAGTGGTGCATCGCGAATTCCACGAGTGTTCAGAGAACGCTCATGATCTGCCTGAGCAACGTGACTCCAGTCACTTTTGGCATGTCTCATTAGAATCAACTTGGGCATGATTACCTTTCTCTTGAGTCCATGACCACGGATTAGTCTTTTTTCCATGGTGACTCCCTCACGTGAGGCCGAGCCGCTAAAATCGGCCTGAATACTGAATCCTCTCATGACTCCGTTGAATCTATACCTACCATTCGAATGGAAAACGGATCCCAATTCATCAATAGGATTAGCCTCGATGCACACAAGACAATCAGCCACCATTTACATCCTTGCCATCGTGATGCTCGTTTTCTTTGAAAACAATGTATCGGCAGATGACTGGAAAGGCTGGATGGGGAACCATCGAGATGGAGTCTACCGCGAAACAGGAATCATCGACGAGATCACTCTCGAAGGTTTAAAGGTAAAATGGAGAAAACCAGCGGGTTCAGGATACTCAGGTCCTGTAGTAGCAGGCAATCGAGTGTTTCTATTCGATTATGTGAAACAATCAGGTGATGCGTTTAATGACCCAGGGCAGCGTGCAACTCTCCAAGGAAAGGAGCGGGTGACTGCTCTGGATTCAGAAACAGGCGAAACCCTATGGCGCCATACTTATGATTGCCCTTACAGTATTTCTTACCCTGCAGGACCGCGTTGCAGCCCGACCATTGATGGTTCAAATGTCTACACCTTAGGTGCTGAGGGAGACCTTAAGTGCTTGAACATTCAGGATGGGTCGATCATTTGGGAAAGGAACCTCAAAGAAACATTCGCAATCGAAGCACCGATTTGGGGATTTTCCTCCCATCCACTGATTGTTGGAGATCTTCTCTACACCGCCGTTGGAGGTGAAGGGCAGGGTGTTGTTGCCTTCAACAAAAGTAACGGCGAGATTCAATGGAAAGCACTAGATTCAAAATCAAGCTACTGCCCACTCACGATGCTATCAGCAGGCGGAACGCAACAATTAATCTTTTTTCATCCAGAGGGTGTTTCAAGTCTTAACCCGAATAACGGACAACACTATTGGACAGTACCAGTTAAACCTGATTACGAAATGTCGATCGCCAGTCCTGTGGTCGACGGTAATCGAATGTACATCAGCAGTATTCGAACGGAAGCCGTCATGCTGGAACTTGATGCCTCACAGCCAGCCGTGAAAGAGCTCTGGAGAGGTGAACCCAAGAATGCGGTGCATTGTGCAAATTCAACACCGCTTTTTGTTGACGGAGTCATTTTTGGAACCGATTGCAATGATGGGGATCTTGTCGCAGTCGACGGCGATAACGGGAACCAACTCTGGACAACCTTCCAACCCACCAAACCTGATGAAACTCGATATATTCGCCACGGCACGGCCTTCATCACTCGTATCAGGAATAGCAATCAATATTTTTTAATGAGTGAATCTGGTGACTTGATCCTCGCTAACCTGAGTGCAAAAGGATACAAGGAAGAAGGTCGTTTTCATGTGCTTGAACCGACTTCAGAATGCTTTGGCAGGTCTGTTGTGTGGAGTCATCCCGCTTATGCGCAACGCACACTCTTCACTCGAAATGACGAGGAGATTGTTGCAGTAAGCCTCGCGACAGATGATGTTCTTAAATCAAAATAGCGGCGTTGGATTTTCACGACGTATTGCCCGATAAACTTAACGGGCAAACTCTAATTGACTGCGTTTCAGTACATACTGGTGCTGCGTCTTGCCCTCTAGATCAACACATTCCAGCTCAACCGTTGGATCATCAAGTGTTGTATCAAACGTCATCAAAGCGAATGAGCATGTCTTGCTGTAGCCCCACTTTAATCCCTCAGTCTTCACCACTGGATGGGTATGGTGATTGGTTAATCGGGAGCTTTCAAACTCGTACAAATCATATGAATTGGATCGCTTGCTGACCCGCAAATCCGTTCGATGGCGATCGGCAGCGATCAAAAATACTCCCTCGATTCGCTGACTTTCAATCCAATCAAAGATCTCCTCCCTTTCTTCCGGAAATCCATCCCAGGGATCACGACTGCCTTTCTTGATTCCGACCGTGAAGGGAACCGGAGAGGCAATGATTTTGAACGTTGCCGATGACTCCTTTAACGTTTCCAGCAACCATTTTTTCTGGGCAGGTCCTAGCATCGTACCACCCTTCAAATCACGGTAATAACGTCCATCCAGCATGATGAAGTGAACATCGCCAACGTGAAAATCGTACCAACATCCAGGCTGAGCACTTCCACCACCATATCCAGGGTTTACCCAATTCTGCTTGAAGATTTCCCAGACAGGTCGCTTCCAAACAGGAAACTCGATATCGGGACCCGGAACACAATCATTGGTTCCAAAATCGTGATCATCCCAAATTGAATAGATCGCTGTTTTTGAGGTGAAACGTTTCCACTCCGGTCGAGACTGCCTTCGATAGTAACAGTATTTCTGTGTTAATTCATGCTCGGGCTGGTCAATGTAAACATTGTCACCCATCATCAAAAATGCATGCGGATTACGATCTAGAATGGTGTCCCACATGTGCTCCCATTCCGGAACATAGCCCGCACCTCCGCCAAATCCCACTGAAAACTTGCCTGAGCGACCTTCGTCCGGGTAAGTGCGAAATAGTGACTTCGCACACAACTCGCCATCAATCTGAATCTGGTAGTGGTACTGAGACTCAGCCTCCAATCCGCTGAGCGTCAAAACGGTTGTCCAATCCGTTTGTTGATTGGTCTGCACCTCGATGCTTTGGCCGGTCTCCACACATCTCAAAGTAACCTCTGCATCACCGAGCGTTCTCAACCAAATGGACGCTGAGCGATCGGTAACAGATCCAACCATCGGACCGTGTACTAACTTGGAAGGGATACGTTCCTCGAGCCAAGTCCTTAGATCGGACTTGGAGGATACTGGTTCCAGTAACTCCCGTGGCCCGACGATAAGACGCTCAGCGGGTAAACCAAGCTCAATAGCTCTTTTTCCCTGCTTTTCAGCTTCAGCATACTGGCGTTGCGCCGC
The DNA here is from genome assembly GCA_964225475.1 of Candidatus Nitrosopumilus sp. Classification (GTDB taxonomy): domain Bacteria; phylum Planctomycetota; class Planctomycetia; order Pirellulales; family Pirellulaceae; genus Rubripirellula. The sequence goes on from CAXQOB010000079.1 coordinate 85,228, forward strand.
GGCTTTCAGCATCTTTACAAAAGCTGATTCCGCTTCGCCTGCAAATGGTTTTTTCTGTGCCAAAATCGAATCCACTCGATCGTAATTCCCGAGCGCGATTTGCTTAACCGAATCCCTTGCCCCATCATGCTGCCCATACGCGGACGTCATGGTCGTTAAGGCAGACCCCAACGAAACCAAAATTAAAAATAACTTCAAAAGTAAACTTCTTTTAAAACTGACGAACGAAATAGTCATGCCGTCGCTCATGCGTATTTGCTTTCTCGAAGGGCTTGTTTTAGGTGCAGGTAGTTGTACTAAGAATTAGCATGCCGCTTACTGGAGACGTCACGATGAAACAAGTATGAGATGAAAGCTCATTCTTTCGTTGATTCAACCATCCTGCCTGGGAGCGGTTGACTCGATTAAGCTACAGATCAGTGGTAGAAGTTGCTTCTTTCGACTGACAACCTCATCAAGTTTATATAGTTTATCCTCGAGCTGCGGGTAATTAATCTCTTCCCATCCATCAGGTTCGCGGCTCATCAGTAACAGACTCCCATTACTGGAAATATCCGTGACTAATAGTGCAGCGAATTCTAGATTCGAAGCTTCAGCAAACTCCTCGAGTGATTTTGAGAGTTCATCTTTACGATTCCAGAAGAGATCGAACCCAATTTCTTCGATTTGGGAGATCGCAAATCTGATTCCCGACTCCTCGAATTCTTTGCAATCCTCACGAACAACCTGATCAGAATCGCAGGAGCGGAGCGCCGAACCGACTTGGAAAAATTCACTGGCAAACTGATCGAGATCAACATCACAGTATTTCTGCAACCAACGCAGCAAATCTCGATCGATATCTGTCGCCGTCGGTGAGCGCAAATTCAAAGTATCACTGATCATTCCGGATGCCATGCACAATGCGATGCTCGGGGAAGGATCAATCTGCGCTGAACGAAACATCTTCGCGACCAACGTACACGTCGAGCCAACCGGTTCCATATGAAAACGAATTGGATTTGTTGATTTCAATGACCCACCCAATCGATGGTGGTCCAGCACCTCGATAACATCAGCCTCATCAGCTCCCTGTACAGCTTGGCTAATTTCATTGTGATCAACGAGCACCAATTGCGGTCGTGGAGGGTGCACGAGGTCGCTCTTGCTGATCACACCCTTCAGGCGTTCGCCTTCAAGAACAGGAAACACCATTTGTGGTGACCGATATACCTGCTGCCTTGCATCTGCTACCGGCATTCTCCCAGGAAGCTTCATGAAGTCACGATCGATCACCGAATCAATTAAGTGAGCTGCCTTGATACGCATCGTAGTCGTTGCTGTATCGTACGGACTATTAATGACCGTGACGCCTCGAGCCTCAGCAAGTTGCAACAAACCACTAGAAAGCTGATAACCCCCCGTCACAACGAGTGCTCGCACACCGGTCTCGACAGCCGGCAATTGAATTGTTGGACGATCCCCACTCACAACCAGTAATCGCTCAGCAGGAAATGCGCGCACTCGAGAGGTGAATCCATCGGCGCTCATGGCTCCCACCGTAACCACAAGATCGTCAACTCGGCTGGAATCCACCGAATGTTGATAAGATCCGCCTATTACTTCAACAACCTTGTCAAGCGTTGTACGAACCTCTCGAGACTTAATGGGATCAACCCCACCTCGAAGCATCAGCTGCAACAAATTCAACAATGTCACAATCCCGATGACCTTTTCGTCCTGATCCAACACTGGGATCGCTCGCACTCCATGATCGAGCATCCGCTGATACACTTCAAAGAAGACGTCACCACTTTTTGCAACAACAGGATCGCGATTGCAAACATCTTCGATTTCGGGACGTATGTCCATCATGATTTTCGGAGAAGCTAAGCTTGCTTTCCTAAGGACAAACTCCGTTCGCTCATTGGGTGTACCGCAGCAAGCTGCGATGGCATCAGGGCGACTGGTTTTTTGGAGAAAATCTGCATAAGCAATCGCGCTGCAGATTGCATCAGTGTCCGGATTGCGATGACCGAAGACGTAAACTGGCATGGATCGTTCTACTAAGCGTTACAAAAAACGTTTCAAAGACAATTGGAGCCCATTCTCATAGACTCTCTGTTACTTAGAGCCCGCCTAAAAGGAAATCCCTTATTGCGAGAATCCGAATCGGAAACCAGCAAGAAGCTTTCGTCATTCCTCACCAATCCACTCCGAGAGCACCTAAATATAGGACCGAGACTCTCGAAAGTGGCTAAGAACTTTTTCACCCTCAACCTATCACTTAGGGAGGGACGGAGACAGACCGAACCTCCAAGATAAATAAGTGAGAAAAAAGATTAATAGATTTTGCTCTTACAATCGAGGACGCGCAACTCGAGAGAGCAATCAAGCAATCAACGCGATGGCATTTGATAAAATTGCCTCAGGCTCGCTCATTCGGCCTTTTCCTTTCGCGCGGCAACTTAACCAGCCTTCGTCAGGTCCTACAAAGTGGCAACCATCTTGCTGTAACTGCGCGATATTCCTTTGCACTGATGGTTTTTCCCACATGGAGCTGCTCATGGCTGGAGCGAGCAAGACTTTACACTCCCTTTGCAAATAAAGCGTGCTGGTCAGGTCATCAGCAATCCCATGTGCCAGTTTGCCCAACAGATTCGCGGTCGCAGGTGCCACGACCATCAGATCCAATCCCTTCGCCAACTCAATGTGCGCGCCGGTTGGATAATGATCTGAATCAAAAGTTGCCGTCGCAACTTGTTGACCAGAAAGCGCCGAAAAAGTCGCAGAACCAACAAACTGCTCCGCTGACTTCGTCATCACCACACGTACATCATGCCCAAGTTGAACTAACCGGCTGCAGAGTACAGCCGACTTGTACGACGCGATGCCGCCACCCACTGCCAACAAAATGTTAGCGGGTGTCGCACTCATAGATCAGCAGCTTCAATCTCAGGCCCTTCAGCTGCAGCAATGGTTGCATCCAAATCCATTACCTTTTCAACTTCGTTGTCCATATTCAAAACGATTTTATCCTGCATGATTTCCTGAAGGACAATTGTCATTTTGTCATGGGTGTCAACGTTCACAAGAGCGCGACTACCTTGATTAAGCTGAACAAGACGCTTCTGAATCAAGGTGCTCAACTTGAAGCGACCGCCAACCTTATTCACGATCTCTTCTTCTTTTAATTCCTCTAGCATTTTTAATGCTCCCTGTGTTCGCTCAATCGTTGACAAATCTCATCGACCGCTTGGTCGACCGAGTCATTAATAATTTGATACTGATATCGATGCATGGATTCAAGCTCGTCGGCCGCAATACGCAACCGTCTTGAGATCACTTCCTCACTCTCGGTTTCCCTTCCTCGTAACCGAGCCTCAAGAGAATCCAGCCCACCGGTATGGATGAAAAACGTGATCGGGTCGATCTCAGGCTGCTCCAAAACCGACATCGCCCCCTGAACATCGATCTCTAAAATAACCCAAGACCCCTCCGCCAGACCAGTGGCAACCTGCGAACGAAGCGTCCCGTACCAGTAGCCTAATCCAAAAACTTCTTTGCATTCGAGGAATTCTCCATCTTCTCGGAGTTGATCGAATCGGCTCTGGTCCAAGAAATGATAGTGAACTCCGTCAATCTCTCCAGCCCGTGGAAGGCGAGTTGTGGCGGAAACACTGAGTTTTAGTGGTAATTTACATCGGTTAAGCAGGTGTCTGACCACAGTCGATTTCCCGGCACCGCTAGGACCGGAGATAATGACCAATCGGCCGTCTTTGCTCTCACTCATCTCCAAAAACCCAATCCAGACAAAATCGACATACCGAATTCCGTGGCAATCCAGACAGTGAGCATTGCCGAATATCGACTCAATAACCCGCCTCAGCCCCTTGAGGTCCAAGCAAACGTGGGTTTCCTCCAGAGGGACAGTCCATGGAACAATTTGATGCCCACGGTTCCATTCATGCTACGGTTAAACTACTGAATTCCCTAAAATTGCTCAATTGCTCACCTCACCCCGAGCCCTCTGAGATTACTCAAGGTTCTGAACTAACTCCCTCATCCGTTCGATTGCGCATTTGATTTCCACTACATACGAGGAGATCTCGGCATCGGATGCCTTGCTTCCAATCGTATTAGTCTCACGAAACATCTCCTGCAAAATAAAATCCAGCTTACGACCGGTCGGCTGACTGGACTCATCATCACCCGAAATCACGCTGCTGAACATCTTGAGATGGCTACTGAGACGCACGACTTCCTCATGAATATCGACTCGGTCAGCATAGAGTTGCACTTCGCGAAGCAAATCGACGTTTGACACCTGCAATCCATGTTCCGTCAACGTCCGCTCAACTTTATTCTGCAATCGCTGACGATAGACCTCGACTGAACGCGGTGAGGTTTTTTCGATCTTCGTTAAATAATCAGCAATCTGTTCGCAGTCGGTTAACAGACTTTGTGCCATCCGATCTCCCTCAACACCCCGCATCGCATCCAGATTGTCGATCGCCTCATAGATAACCGTCTCGAGGTATGACCAAAGGTCCACATTATCTGTTCGATCCACCTTCGATGCATTCAAAACTCCGGGCAAAGAAAGCAACGAAGCAAAGTCCACTTGAGTCAGAAGGTCGGAATTTCGCTCCCGAAGTTTGCGCAAAGTATCAAGATAGGCATCAATAGCCAGATCATTGATTGCGGGAATCTCTTCCGCCGACGCATGTCGGAAGGTCATACTAAAATGCACAGTACCACGGTGCACCCTCGTTCTCACAAGGGATTCAATCTTGCTCTCAAAAGGTAACAAAGATTCACCAAGCCGGGGAACACACTTAAATCCCTTACTGTTCACAGTACGAATTTCAACTTGAACCCTACCTAGCTCACCGGAAGCACTTGAATGACCTTGCCCCGTCATACTCCGAACTTTGGATATCCGCGAATTGGTCATGCATGAACCTTTAGAAAGGGAATTTCCGGATAACACTAAACCAAAGCTGAAGCATTCGAATCGTCGGATCAAACATTGACAAAGAAACTTCTACTCGATGACGTTGGTAATCGATTTGATAAAGCGAGATACCTCAAAGAAAGCAAGCGACCTAAATCTCATGACGCGCTTATGACCTGCTTCGGCAGCTCTCCTAAACAACAAGAGTCATACGCGTCTTCGTTTGAATAACGTGTATGACTCGCAGGAATCATCTCAGGTTGCGGTTAAGAGTTACTCCGAACCTTCCTCTTTCTCAGTGGTCCCTGCTTTCTCAGTGGTCCCTGCCGACTCCTCCGCAGCACCATCCGCTGCAGGTTGAACCGTTTCTGCGGGCTCAGAGGCAGAACCGCTGTTGTCTGCAGCATCCTCACCGACTGACTCGCTTTCGGTTGAATCGGAGGGTGGCGCGAGAGAGTCACTGGTTTCAACTCCACCAAGCCCCAATGACTCTGTAGCGGCTCCCGAGGAGGGAACGACGATTTCCTCAGCATCATCTAATTCAGCTGGTTCAGCGGCGTCTTGCTGCACGCCCTGCGATGGGTTAGCAGCCGCAGAAGTTCCACCGCCATCGCCGAGTACCAACATGGTGATAATACACGTTAGCCCCCAAAGTGAGGCAACAACGATCGTGATGCCGGTAAACATATCACCCGCCTTGCTGCCAAAGGCGCTTTGTCCGCCCGGCCCGCCCAGTGCCCCGGTCAAGCCACCTCCTTTACCACGTTGAACCAGAATCAACATGATCAGGAAAAGAGACAAAAAGGCCATCAACCAACCGAGCAAAACGCCTGCTAAAGCACCCAAAGGTAAGATCATCATAACTTCAATTCATTTCAAAGTGATTTGGAAGGATTGCAAAGCTGATTTATCCGGCATTAATAATGCCAGAAAAATCCTCTACTTTCAAACTTGCGCCACCCACAAGCGCCCCATCAATATTCGGCTGACCAAGTAATTCCGTTGCATTGGATGGTTTTACACTGCCGCCGTATTGGATTCGAATCTGCTCTGCAACCTCTGCAGTGAAGAGGTCACTGAGTAACTTTCGAATAAAAGCATGAACTTCCTCAGCTTGTTCTGGTGTCGCTGTTTTTCCAGTGCCAATTGCCCACACTGGCTCATAAGCTAAAACGATTGATGCTGCTCGAACCTCATCGAGCCCAGCAAGGGAACCACGAACCTGAGCTTCAACTACCTCTTCGGTTCTCCCGCTCTCCCTGTCCTCAAGAGTTTCGCCCACACAGACGATCGGTGTCAAATTACCCGCAAGTGCACTGTGAAGCTTTTCACTGATCATTTCGTCAGTCTCACCCAAGAGAGCACGTCGCTCGCTGTGTCCCAAAATGACATAGCCACAACCAACATCGGTCAACATATCAGCGTTAACTTCCCCGGTGAAAGCTCCGTCGCTAGCAGCGTACAGATTTTGTGCTCCCAGACCCACGGGAGTTCCCGCAACGGCGTCACCCACTGCAGCCAGATAGACGGCTGGTGGACAAAGAACGACATCGACAGCCGGACTCTCACCAACTGCCTCGGCAACACCAGATGCCAAATCGGTAGCCGAGGAGCGGCGCATGTTCATCTTCCAGTTTCCAGCAATGATTCGACGACGGCTCAACTCTTCTTCTCCGGTAGGGGTGAAATTGTTTTTCCGAGAATACCCGCCAATCGGTTTAATTGATTGGCGAGCTCTTTATATTGTTCGGGTAGTAATGCCTGCGGCCCATCACTTTTTGCCACTTCAGGGCAATCGTGTACTTCGATGTGTACTCCATCGGCACCAGCAGCCAGGCCAGCCATGGAACATGAGGGGATCAGATCAGGACGGCCGGTTGCATGTGAGGGGTCGACAATAACGGGCAGGTGCGTAAGTGTGTGTAGTAACGGCACAGCAGCCACATCGAAGACGTTTCGCGTTGCCGGGTCGAAACCTTTGATCCCACGCTCACAAAGAATCACATTGGGATTCCCTTGTGAAAGAATATATTCAGCACACATCAACAAGTCATTGACCGTTGCGCTCATACCACGCTTTAACAACACGGGTCGATGCGACTTGCCAACCTCGGTCAGTAAGACAAAATTCTGCATGTTACGAGCACCAACCTGCAGCATGTCAGCGTAACTCGCAACTGTTTCCACCAAACGAGGATCTGTCACCTCCGTCACCACAGGTACGTTGAAGGAATCTCCGACCTCCCGAAGCAACTTCAAGCCCTCTTCGCCCATTCCCTGATAGGCATAGGGGCTCGTCCGAGGTTTGTACGCGCCACCTCGAAAGAGATTAGCTCCCGAATTGCAAACAGCCTCTGCGATCCGAAACATACGATCGCGGTCCTCGACGCTACAGGGACCAGCAATCATTCCCAAGTGCCCAGCTCCAACCTTGACCCCGGAAACATCAATAACACTCGGCTCAGGATGAGCGTCCCGGGAAGCAAGTTTGTATGCAGGGAGAACCGGTATAACGCTGGCTACCCCTGGGATGGATCGTAAGGAATCTTCTCGCAACTGTTCTTCGTCTCCGATAATTCCAACGATCGTTCGGTGCGTCCCGCGACTCAGATGATGTTGCAAACCCATCTCCTGCACGCGTGATAACACATGCTCGATCTGTTGCTCCGTCGCACTACTTTTCAAAATCAAAATCACAGATGTCACAAACGGTTGAAAGGCAGCCGAGCAGGTCAAAATGGGTCATGCAAAACCAAACGAGCCACGTAATTTATCACCTTTGGCAGGATTTCGTCGAGACCACCGACGTTAGATCGTCCAACACCCTCAAAAACGCCACTTTTGAGGTGCTTCTGTATCCCGAGCGAGACCTAAACACACCGATACCGGGAGAGGGATCAAAAAAATAAAGCGTTGCGCGAGAAAACTGGCGTTTTTTGAACGCATCGCCCAAACGCCAGATTTCGAGTCAAAAAAGGACAAGAAGTGCCTCAAATTGCACCCCTTATGCAGAATGCGATGGAAGATGACCATCCGATCACCCGGCATCTTCCCGCAATCATTACCCCAACGATGCGTGACCCGGCCCAACGGGGACACTGGGAGCCTCGAATGTATTCAGTCCCGAGAGCCCCTAGGCAAAGCCACTGAGCTCACCAGCTCGAAGGACACGATTGATCCCAATCATGTACGCCGCTGTTCGGAGTGAAACATCCTCCTGGTTGGCAGTCTGCCAAACGTTCTCAAAAGCCTCGATGAGTGTATGATCCAATTCCTGCCGCACTCGATCCAGCGTCCATCGATAATGCTGGCGATTCTGGACCCATTCAAAATAACTCACGGTCACGCCGCCGGCGTTCGCCAAAATGTCGGGTAGGATCACCACTCCGCGATCCTTGAGGATACCGTCCGCGATTGGATAGATAGGTCCGTTGGCTCCCTCAACGATGACCTTCGCCTTGATCTGGTCCACATTTGACTCAGTAATTACGCCACCCACTGCAGCGGGAATCAACACATGTACATCCTCTAGGCCCAACAAAGCATCCGCTGGCAATTTCTCACAATCCGCAAACCCCTCGAGTAAGCCTCGGGGGTGCTCGTGTTTATGCTTCAGAAGCTCTCGAACATTTAATCCAGACTCGCGGTAATAAGTACCAGAAATATCACTGACGGCGATGACGGGGAATTGCGCGTCACAAAGAAATTTAGCGGCATGCGTTCCAACATTACCGAATCCCTGAATCGCGATGGTTGTCTCTTCAGGTTTTGAACCAAGTCGTTTAATCAGTTTGTGAGTAAGCAACCCGACTCCCCGCCCAGTTGATTCTTCACGTCCTGTCGCACCATACTCCTCGGCTGGCTTACCCGTAATAACCGATGGATTGAAACCATGATATTTCTCCCATTGATTTCTGAACCAAGCCATCACCCGATGATCCGTTCCCATGTCTGGTCCAGGTATATCCTTGTCGGGCCCTACGATTTCATGGATCTGATCAACAAAAGCGCGAGTTAATCGCTCCACTTCATGTTCAGAAAGGGTGCTCGGATCAACACCTATCCCACCTTTCGCACCACCGAAGGGTAAATTAGCGACTGCCGTTTTCCATGTCATCAGGCTCGCTAGGGCTCGGACTTCATCCAGATTTACCTCAGGGTGGTAGCGTAAGCCACCTTTCATCGGCCCTCGAAAACAATCATGTTGAACCCGAAACCCGATGAAGTTTTCAAGCTGCCCGCCATCACGCTCTATCGTTACTTGAACCCGCATTTCTCGATTGGGCATCAGCAACGTTTGACGTATGTCTTGATCAATCCCTAGCTGTTCTGCGGCTACCTCAAAGTACCTTGTGGTTGCTTCAAATGCTTTCATCTCTTGCCCCAATGATTAACACGCTATGAGATTGGTCTTTGCAAAGCCATTGAACTGGCTTTCATCAACCTGACGGCTCTAATTGACCTGACGGCGCCAATTGATGCCGGTCACACACAGCATGATAAGGCATTTGCAAGGCGTTATCTGCGACGGACGCTAACTTTGGCCGGCGACCAAGAATAAACCCCAAAGATCTCGATCGACTAAAAAATCAGCAAAAGGAAGTCAACGAGGCTTGGAGCGAACCAATTGCTGGGTAGTACAGACCAAATCAAACACAGAATCTGGATTTGGATCACTGGGTACGGTGCAGAAATAATGATCATCGATTCCCAGCAGACGACGTCGGTGCTGAGAGACTCCGGGATCAAGATCAAGGAAACTATCAGCCATCTCAAAATCACGATCCCATAAAATCAACTCGGAGAGGTCGTTAATTAATCCCTCCCAGACAGATAATTCTTCACAGTCAGAAGATGGAATCAGATCCGTTTCATCAAGATCAGCGTCATCAAGATCAGAGCGTAGATCAAAACAATTCAAGTGTGCAGCTTGAACCATTTTTCGCCATGCATACGGATCCGAGCCATCCTCTTGATTCCCCAATCGAATCTCAATTGCCACCTGGTCACGTACTTCTACAAAGATCGCAGCCACCGTCGCGTCTGTAAGCGCATTTAACCGAGGCGGCTCTTGGTCAGCTGTTAAAAGAGCAACTGCAACTTGGTGCAGTAAACCAATTCGTTGAGTGAGTGTACACGAATCGTAAATCGTGATACCGGAGGAACAGTCACCCGCGACTTCTTCAAAATCATCGTGCACGCGCATCACCAGAGCAGAGACCATCTCGTCAATGGCTCTACAAATCAATGCCGACTCCTCACCGACAATGACGCGATCACCGCGACTGGTGTGCCACATGATTACCCCCCATTCAAGTAACGCATCTCAACTCGATTCTTTCGAGCTAATGGTTGGGACTAATCATAGCTAGAACTTGTTTGATTTCAGCAAACACTCAAGAAAAACGATTCGCTTTCCTGATATTTCCGCCCCTCCAAAAAACCTGTTAACCGGAAGGGACAATGAAGACGTTATCCATTACCAAAACCACAATAATATTTTAGAGAAATTATTGCTTTGAATGAGAAAAGAGGTTGAACTTAAGCAGTGATTCAACTCTGACTTTTCAGCAAGAAGTAACAACGACATAGCCGTGGACGGACATCACGGCTTAATCTGCATCTCGCGTCACAACTGGCAAATCACTCTTTGCCATCACGGGGTGATTTGAATCCGGTAAGTCATTTACCAACTGATCTGGATCACGATAATTTGCATTTTTAAAATGCTTGGAGTAGGTACCAAAGTCATTGAATGCGTAACGTTTAGCCCAACGATAAACAAGGCTACGCTCCGGAATCTCGTCACCTGGCTGAAACTGACTGCGCCTCGGGGTTACCTTTTTCAATTCATCGATCACCTCACCACGAGCCGTTGTGTCCCTTGCTCCGTGTTTCTCTGCCAAATCTACCAAGAGGTCAGGACGTTCCATGATCACACAACCTCGTGTGTTTTCAGCAGTCAATTCACGAAAATCTCTCAGGAATTCAGATTGATTAAAGGTATCAGCTAATGGACGATCGTCGTGTATCGATTCTTTTGCGAGCTGTATCACCGGGCATGGTTCGAGATCACCCCAAGGTCCAACATGATGCGTGAAACCTGTCGCGGCGGGGCAGAGTGCATTTCCAGCATCGTCATGATAAGCGTCAATCACAATAATGGGTTTTGTAGCCCGCGTATCGACAACAAACTGCCTCACTCTTTTTTGCTCTTCACTGGAAAGCGCCAATTGGGGATTTGGCTCTGGTCCGACTGGACGGTAGATGTGATACCAACAGTACATCACCCCCATCTCAATCAAGCGGTCAACCCAAGCGTTTTGAACGAGATCATCGAGGTTTGACTTGCAAACGCTCGTGCAAACCCCGACGAGAAGTTTATGCCGCAAAGCAGTTTCCAAGCCCTGCATGGTTTGATTAAGCACCCCGTCCCGACCGCGACGAGTATCACTGATAATCTCAGTACCCTCGACACTAATCAAAGGCGTAACATTCCCCAACTCCCTCAAACGCGCAGCGACCTCATCCGTGATGAAATGCCCATTTGTAAAAACCTGAAAGTACACATCACGATTTGCTTCGAAAATCTTCAACAGGTCCTTATGCATGAACGGCTCACCACCGAGTATGCCAAAGAAACTATTTCCCATCGCTTTCGCTTGAGCGATGGTTCGATTCGCAGCTTCAACTTCAATGCGATGCTGTTTTGCACCGACGTCAACCCAACAACCCTGACAGCGCAAATTGCAGCTATTAATCACTGACAGGTAAAGAAAGGGAGGAAAGAAGTCACCCTTTTTCAAGCGACGCTTATGCTGATGAACACTCCACAGACCTTTCGCTCCGAGAGTCCATGCAGCTTTGAGCAACAAACGCTTGTCTGTCTCGGTGATCAATCGGCGAGCGAGGCTAAAGTACATGGATCAGAATACCTGCTAATCATGCAATAAAGAGTTGACAGGACGCCACCAAAAATGACATCAAAAACGAAGCTCTAATCATCAAACGGTCGTTGAATAAGTGCGCTGTGCTTCCTTGATCAGTATGACAGACCCGACCGATAGCGAAGCGAAAATCGCCGTGAGTAGAATTTAATTCTCACCCACGCTTAACACAACGATAAAAAAACCGGCAGTTGCTACAGATGAACAACCGCCGGTGTGTAGTCGTCGAAAAATGCGTCGAGGCACGAACACCAGACGCATCAATCAAACCTACTTTTTCTTTGCGAAGCCTTTCTTGAAAGCTTTGTCGCTGAAGACCAACTTCATCTTCGCTGCATCGTCAGCAGCACCGGTGAACTTGCCTTTGCAGTTATTGCAGCAAAAAGCAACCTTGGTACCAGCAAACTCAACTGCGGTGCTCTCATTCAGCTTACCACCACTGAAAGGGCAACCCTTTTGAACAAACTGCTTGGTAGCAACCAGCTGATGGTTTGCCTTTTCGGCGAACTTTGCGGTGTTGGAGTTGAATTTACCAACGCATCCGCCACAGCAGAAATAAACCTTTCCGCCTTTGTAATCAACAGCCTTGTCGGCAGAGGCAGCTTTTGGAGCTACGACACATTTTACGCCTTCAAGATTTGCTTCAGCGGCAACAACGGTTGCTGCCGCGATAAGAATAACGGCCAAGCCGCTAAATGCTTTTCTGATCATGAAAAAATTCCCACGGGAGTAAGTTGTACAACTTGCGAATGAACATGAGGCAAGTATGAACAATTGATGAAGAGGCCATACCAACCGGTCCAAGCTTGGCTGATATCAATACCAAACACGTTCGCGATCACTCTAGTTTAACGAGCTGACAACCGTAAAAGCATCCCCAGATAGCTTTGATTTACCTTTTTTTTGAGTCCCAAAGCGATACCCAGCTTCTCAATCGCCTCTCTTGCAGCAGTCAGCTCAGACTGATCTGAAATAAGACGCTCAATTTCAACGAAGCACCCCAGGCCATCCACTTGATCAATGACTACCGAAGTTTCCGCATCAGAAGCACGGAATTCAACCCTCGTTTTGCGAACCGTTGCGATCACACGAAAACCCAATAAATCGAGCATTTCCATCGTCTTGGACCCATCTTCGTCGCCAGGACTAAGACCCCACTCAAGCTCTTTCCTCACTTTGATTTCCGATGACAATTTGGGACCTTTGTAGGTAATCAGCGGCGCCCCATCGATTTTACGGACGCGCAAGGCCTCCCCCGTTAGGCGGAAATCACGAGAGGGGTGTGCGTAGTACGTATCCTCATGCTCGTGCTTGCCGACCAAAACTGCATTGAACCCAAGCAAGCGTTTAGTCAGATCCAATTCTTCACTGGCTGCATACTTCTGCTCCACCTCAAGCACCTGCATTCCTCCGTTCCGTTTAATCGAATCAATTCAACTCCACCCACAAACTCAAAGCTCGGGGCCAGCATGAGCTAGCTGGGTCTTCAGCATGGCTGCCACCTCTAATGGATTGCTCGCTGAGTTCAACGCAGAGGCCACTGCCACTCGGCTGAACCCGGTACCCACAACCTGTTTGACGTTCGATCGACCAATGCCACCAATCGCGAATGCCGGCAACCGAATCAGCTTAGAGACCCCTGCAAGGTATTCGAGTCCAACGAAATGGTCGAACTCTTTAGTCACACTGGGGAACACAGGACCGCAACCTATGTAGTCCGCTCCATCGCTCACTGCTTGCTTCGCCTCGGAAATTTGGTGTGTCGATACACCGATCAGGCGATCTCCTCCGACTACCTTTCTAACTTCATCAACCGGTAAATCATCCTGTCCAACATGTACCCCATGCACATCGGCTGCAACAGCAATATCAGGTCGATTATTCACAATGAAAAGCTTTCCTGCTTCCTCAGCGATTTGGACACCCAACTTTGCGCGTTCCAGGAGTGTTCGATCACTAACTGCTTGATCACGAAGCTGAAAAATGTCGACCTCACTTTTTGCGAGTTCAATTATCTTTCTTTTGAAATCTTCATCGCTCTGTCCAGCATCAATAAGCAGATATAGCTGCGCCCGCTGCAATCTTTGGTGTAAACGATTTGTATCCAACAAAATCTCTAGCTCAGAGCAAGCGGTATAGAGTTGATACCTCAGTTGCTCAACTTTTCTCGAAATCTGCGGTTCAATGACCTTGCTATATTCCTCAATCACTCGCACCGATTGTTGAACCCTCGAACCTGCTGCGACCACGACGGATTTTATATTTTGGCGAACATACTCCGCATCTGCCTCAATACGGGTACCGACGTCGGCACCCGTGTCACGGGACCTTAGCAGCTCTTTCCGCGGTAGCAGATCCATCATCGTCGCTAATTCATGGCGCAATTCCTTTAAAGTCGATACAAGTGCATCGTGATTGAGCACAAACCTCGCTGCATCCTCTAAGGTTCGAAGGCCTTCATTTGCACGATTTA
>CAXQOB010000080.1:0-15152 GCA_964225475.1 Candidatus Nitrosopumilus sp.
CGTAGACTTGCACCTATGCGTCGTCGCAACGGATCAAATCGACCGACGGGGTGGAGGAGCATTTCGAAATGCAATTGCCAGCAGCGAGTACCTCTTCACTCATAGTAGCGAGACGACCCTGTTGAACCCAAACGCACCGCAGATGTTTGATCAACAAGGCAATGGGCTTTTCTCAACCGTGATCCTTGACTGGATCGAATGGGAAGGCCCCATCGTTACGGAAGTCGAAAAATCGAAACGTCTCGCGATTTTTCCGTCGAAGGATGCCACTGAAGAGGTTGTGGAAGAACACCTAAGAAAATTCGCGGAGCTTGCGTGGCGGCGACCCCTCGAAAAAAATGAGCTTAAGCGTTTATTTTCCCGCTATCGCCGCGACATCGGTGCGGGCGAGCTGCCTGAGAACGCCTACAAAGCGACGCTACAAAGCATCATGACTTCTAGGCACTTCATTTACCTTGTTGAAGGGGAACCCGTATCGAGAACTCACCTGAGTGAATGGGAGTTGGCATCGCGTCTTTCTTACTTCTTATGGAGTACAACGCCGGACGAATCACTGCTTGGTGCCGCGAACTCCGGTGGCATGACTGGTGTGCAATTAAAGAGACACGTCGATCGGATGCTGAGCGACGATAAAATTAATCACTTCATTGAGGACTTTTCGCGCCAATGGTTACAGTTACACCGTGTTGGAATGTTTCCACCGGATAGAAAGCTGTTTCCAAATTACGACGACTGGCTTCAAGCGAGTATGCAAAGAGAGCCAATTGAGTACTTCCGAAGAATGTTCACGGAAAACCTGCCAATCGACCAGCTCATCGATTCTGAATGGACCATGGCAAACGCAAGACTTTGCGATTTCTATGGTTTACCCGAACCTGCCACTGGCGAGTTTCAACGTGTCGCATTAGCACCCCAGGATCATCGAGGTGGGATACTGACAATGGGAGCGATTCTTGGTCTGACCTCCGACGGTACACGGCATCGTCCCGTGCACCGGGGAGTGTGGTTGAGTGAAACAATGTTTAATCAAACGCCCCCCTCTCCTCCTGCCAATGTTGACCCCATCGAACCAGTCCCTCCCAAGGGGAGTAAAATTACGGTTCGTCAGCGCATTGAATCTCACGCAAAGAACGCGAGTTGTGCAGCGTGTCATCAGAGACTCGACCCACTTGGACTTGCGTTTGACCAATACGACGCGATTGGTCAGTGGCGTGAACGCGAATATGTACCGAGTGGGATCGGTGAAGATCCGCCGGTGGATGCTTCGGGCAAAATGCCCGACGGCAGACAGTTCGATGGTGCGATAGAGTTTAAACAGCTGATACTGGAGGATCGAGCGTTAGTGACGCGAGCGCTCGTTGAGAAACTGTGCATCTACGCGCTCCGTCGAGTATTAACGATCGACGACAAAGATGACATTTTGGAAATCTGCCAGAAGCTATCCGATAACGACTCCGGCCTTAAAGATATCGTTCGCGAGGTGGCGTTGTCGGAGCTGTTGAGGAAACGCTGACCACGCGTTTACTGAATTTACATTTTGATTATCGATCCGATTGTATTATTCCCTGAAAGTCACAGAGAGCTCATGAGTCACTTCTTATCTCAATCCTGGCTGATCGATCGTCGTTACGCACTCCGTGCGATGGGGACGTGCATTTCCCTCCCGTTACTGGAATGCATGATCCCGCTCAATGCGGCGGAGCCCGAGGAATCCCCGCGTCGTAGCGCATTCATCTATCTTGCGAACGGGGTCCATTCTCTGAATTATCAAGTCACCACCTCAGGTAGAGATTATCAATTCTCACGTTCGCTAAAACCGCTGGAGCGATACCGCCACGCTATCACACCGGTCAGCGGCCTTCACCATCCTGGAAGTCTGGGCCATCATCACAACTGCATCGACATCTGGCTCACTGGCGGAAGGATAGGGCCATCGGAGAAAAATACCATATCCGTCGATCAACAGATCGCACAAATCACCGGTAGGTACACCCGCTATCCGTCGATGGAAATCGCGCTAACACAGGGGTCGCTCGCATGGACCGCCGACGGCGTTCAGTTACCCGCAATGAGACGATGCAAGGAGATCTTTTCAACGCTCTTTGAGGCACCGAAAGGAGGGGTTGATGTCAGGCGGCGTGAACTTAGACGCAAAGCAAGTATTTTGGACGAAAACCTTGCGGAGGTGCGGAAGCTCGAAGAAAAAATCGGTGCTGCCGACAAAGGGCGATTGGAACAGTACCTGAATTCAGTCCGTGAGGCAGAGATACGAACGAGACGCGCTGATGCGTGGCTAGACACTCCACTTCCTGATATCGCCGACGCGGACCGTAAGCGAACCAATCGGGACATCCCCAAAACGCAAGCTGGTGATTATTTCCGTACGGTTTATGACCTCATCACACTCGCATTCCAAACGGATGTTACGCGGGTGGCCACTTTCAGTTTGGGCGGTGAGGGTGACGCATTTGCGATCCCCGAAATCGGGATCACCGAATCTCGCCACCAACTCAGTCATCACGGTGGCGATGAAGGCTACATGGAGAAGCTGACAAATTACGATACCTTTGCGATTGAGCAGTTTCGCTACTTCCTATCACGACTAGAGGAAACCAAAGACGTTAACGGAAAGCCCCTGCTGAACACGACAATGTCATTATTCGGTAGCGGCATGTCGTATGGGCACAGCCACGGCAATGCTAACCTACCACTTGTTTTAGCGGGTGGATCTGCGCTCGGATTGGAACATGGAAACCACCTCGATTTCAACCAAGGGCATTTTGATGGATACCAGCTGAATAAGCCGAGTGAGCACTACGGACTCTGCAGTCGACCTGCGAATCAAAACGCGCACATGAGTAATCTGCTACTGACGATGGCCCAGCGGATGGGCGTGGATATAGACAGGTTTGGTGATAGCAACGAGGCGATCCAGGTATGAATCTTGTCGATGTATCAACGAAGAACCTCATGCAGAGCAACGGGGCACTGCATGCTGTGAGACTTGTGTACGCGTTGCTCCTGAGTGCGTGCCTTGATTCGCCTCTTTTTGGGGTGGAAGAACCGGCGAATGACACGGTGCAGCATGAGGAACCGTATCGGCCAGCGAATGGTAAATTCCCCCCTCTGGACAAATCATACTCATATCGCGGAGAGCTGATTTTCGTGGATCACGCCAATCGTCGTGGTAGTATCCGAGTTCAGGGCGACGGAAAGTTTTACCGGAATGACCCCCATCCCTTTGCGATGTTGCCCTACGGCATCGTGCGGTACCACAATGCACCGGCTGACTTGCGGGATGTGCCACTCGGCACGGTGATGCATGCACGTGGCTACCTTCCACCGGATCCATCCAGATCGAGGGTCCCGGTGTTGAACGTTGATAGTAAAGAGCAGGATGCGGGCCATTACCGCGGAACGGGTATCTTTCCCGCTGAAAATCATTTGCTTCTGTTGGAAGATGAGCCGAGCTATTGCCTGAGGAATGGCTTGGCATGGACAATACGTCAGGTCACGACTGGAGAAGAGAAGGGGACCATCATCGCCAGTCGGCAGCGGAAGATAGATCCTGATAGTGACGCCCCAGTTGAGAGCTTAACGTTCGATCGTGCCACTCGGTTATGGAGGGGTCGCGAGAGACTTCGAATCGGCGAGCTTGTCGCCGAGGGGAAATGGCCCGCAGACGGCACACGCAAGTTTGATAATTTTAGCGTTCTTTTGGGAGTAACATGGAAGCCTGGCCCGGGGGACGGACTGAGTGGGGATTTCACGCGATTTCATGTGTCTGATATATGGCTGGACAACGAGTCAATCCAAAGTGCCAGCCACTTTCAGAATGAGACGCATAAAGCATTTATTCGAAGTCGCTGGATGCCGGCGTGGGTAGATTCGGTAGAGTACGGGAAATTCGGGAGTGCGACGGTCACATTGGCACTATTCGGCGGCATGGATAAATCCCTCTATGCAGCCTTTCAGGAAGGTGAAAGCGGCCAGGTGAATGCTGCCGAGGATACCCTGAAGCATACCGCGGGCCACTACGGCCCCTCACATATGGCCTCAAGTGGAACGGTCGTGGAGGTGCGTAAGATCGTTGATCCGGTCGCGTTGGGTGATAGTGGAGTTCGGTTGAAGTTTGAAACGGATTTAATCATCGAAGGCATTAGGCCAGGGAGGGTGGTGCGAGTGCGTCCCAATGCATGGCCAAAGACGCAAATACCACGCGAGGAGTACCTTTTCCAAAACACGCCGGAAAACCGCTTTCCCAACGCTGATATTTTCCCAAAGTATTAACAGAACAATTTGTTTCCCGTTTTAGGGAACTTAGACAACAAGTCGGGCAAACGGAGGAGTGTCCTAATCATGAACACATGTCCTCTGTTTAAGATTTGATTTTGGTGACGCGAAAATCCTTGCGTCAGAAATGCGACGGTCGAAGGACGCGTATTGAGTATTCATCATGCGCGAATGCCCCGATCGTTCGCCAATATTAAACACGGTAACAGCAATAATAAAACGAACATTGGATTGGACATGGTTGCCATCAAAGCGGGAATAAGTATTGGCTCAAAGCAGGTGGCAACACCGCACCTTCACCGATGGTTATCAAAATCGTGGTGCATCAGGTTGGTTACCCTGTTCATTTGCTCCTTAACCTGCCCGAGCCTTCACGCGGATGACGCCACGGCGCCTCACGTCGTCTTAATCATGGCAGACGACTTGGGATTCGGCGATATTCAGGCACTGAATCTACAGTCGGAAATCCAAACACCCCACCTCAATCGATTGGCGAGCGAAAGTCTCACGTTCACCGACGCACACACACCATCCTCTGTCTGCACGCCGACGCGGTATGGTTTATTAACAGGACGTTACTGTTGGCGGACAAGCCTCAAGCGGGGTGTCCTCAATGGGTACGGAAAGCCGCTCATCGAGGACGGTCGGTTGACGCTGGCCTCCATGCTCAAGAACGCTGGATACTCGACTAACGTGGTTGGCAAGTGGCACTTGGGGCTCGGCCTCAATGGCAACGAAGAGAATCTAAACCTTGCGGCACCGCTTCGTAATCATCCCGGTCATCATGGGTTCGTTCGGTCTTTTATTATCCCAGCCTCGCTCGACTTTCCTCCGTATGTCTATTTTGAGAACGGTATCGCAACCTCAGGCGACCTTGAAT
Organism: Candidatus Nitrosopumilus sp.; assembly: GCA_964225475.1. Classification (GTDB taxonomy): domain Bacteria; phylum Planctomycetota; class Planctomycetia; order Pirellulales; family Pirellulaceae; genus Rubripirellula. Next base: position 5,174 of record CAXQOB010000080.1, read on the forward strand.
CGCAGAGCTCCATCGCTTTTCCGGCCTATACACGACGGGGCCCAAGGGCGAAAGATTTCGAACTTCGAACCTGCTTGGACCGCTTGACCGACGAGGCGATAAGTATCGTCAGAAAAATGAAACGAAGTTCGCAACCAACTTTTCTTTATTTCCCCCTGACAGCGCCTCACAAGCCCGTCCTACCGAATGTGTTATTCTCAGGAAGCACTACCCGAGGACCTTATGGTGATTTCATTCGCCAGGTTGACCATACGATTGGGAGGGTGATCAACGCACTGAAACAACAGGGTCAGCTGGACAATACAGTGTTGATCGTGACTAGCGATAACGGCTCCTTCATGAAACGCATTCCTGCTGATGAACCGGACCATGTTGACGATAATACGATCCAGGGGTTTCACCCCGAGGTTCACCGAGCTAATGGCATATGGCGTGGAACCAAGGCTGACATTTGGGAAGCGGGACATCGAGTCCCTTTGTTCGTGCGTTTGCCAAAATCGCTACATGCTGGTTCGAGAGTTACAAATCTTGTCGGCTTGGTCGACATCATGGCGACGTTGGCAGATTGGTTGGAGATCACCCTACCCGAGGGCGCTGGACCTGACTCCGAGAGTTTCGCACCAGTTCTGCGTGACCCAAGCAGCGCCTTCGAACGCTCTGCACTTATCTGCCATTCCGCAGGTGGAATGTTTGCAATTCGCAAGGGTGCGTGGAAGCTGATCGCGGGGAACGGAAGTGGTGGCAGGGAAATACCCAAAGGCAAACCGTTTGGAGAACCTTGGCAACTTGTCAACCTAGGCAGCGATCCAAGCGAGACCGCCAACGTTGCTAGGCAATATCCAGAAAAATTTGCGGAGCTTAAAGAAGAGTTGCTAAGGATCAAGGGTGACGATTAGGCCACCGCTCGATGGCCTAGGAAGTTGTTAGGTTCCCGGTACCACCGTTGGAGGTGCCCTCACCGGTCTCAATGATCCCCAGATAACAACTGCAATGACTGCAAATGGCGAGTGACTTCGATGTAGCTTGGCCACACCGTGTGCAAGTTCTCAAACGATTGATTTCCCCGGTAACAGCAATCCCCTTGTTCACAACGGGGATTCCAGTGTGACTGAGATCACCGAGAATTCGCATAACGCTGGTGTCACTCACTGCATTGTCACCCGCTGCTTGTCGTGCAGCTGGAAACACGAAAGCAACGCGGCATTTAGGGCAACGGACACGTGATCCTCGTAGTCTGGCCTCACCACGAACACGATGACCGTTGGGGCAGGTACAGGTGATTTTCAATATTTCTTTAACCATGGCAGTTCTCGTTACCAAGTTGGAGGATGCAGCACCGAAGGGACCCACACTGTTATTTAAACCGACTTGTCGCTAATTGGTTTCGCGCTTTTACCAAAGCCAGATTAGCACCCCTCTCTGCAGGGGTGCCCTCGGATTTGCTAACTTTCAGACTGATGACTCATAAAAGGCTGGAGTTTTCTCGTCTCGTCTTCGGTAACTGACGGGTAAGTCCTTAGAGCCCTTCGCCTGCGTTTTACTTCGTTTTACTCGCAATTTGTCAATCGATTCCGACGAAGCCAGTTCCCGGTCCGCTTACCGATGAACGTGTCACCCGTGTCTCGAAGACCCAAATACTAACGGCGGTTGCGGCGTGAGTCCGGCTGTGCAATCGGTACCGTTGCGTTACTCATTACTATTACACCCTGGCAAGAAGTGTTTGATATCGCGGGTTATAAGTAATGGTAGAGCTACGAGTGAGCTGAACACACCATGAATTGGCGATGGCGAATCGCTGGGTCGTATACGGTAGAACGGCGTTGCCGAAAGGCCCTCGCGACATTTACAGATTCATGCCGGCTGATCGCGGCTAGCACAATGCAACGCTCCTAGACCCCAGATCATCTCTCGACAGTCCACCGGTAAAATTTCTGCACCTGTGATTTCCTGGAGCAACGATTTCGCCACTGCGTCAGTAGGTGCACCAAAGGTTGGCAGGAGGAGACGCTGGGATCCTAAACGCAAAAAATTGCAGTAACTTTCAGGTAACCTACGTCCATTGATTTTCCGAATTGGGGGGATTGGTAGTCGATGCACATTTACATTGGGAGCGGATTGTTTAACCCAGGCGGTAAGAAGTTGGTAGTTCGCCTCTAGCCCTCGATGATTACTGTCTGATGGGTCATTGCTAACGGCCACGACGATATTTTCACGGTCAATGAACCTTGCTAACTGATCGATATGCCCATCGGTGTCATCTCCTGATAGACCGCCGCCATCAACCCATATAATATCTTTTACACCGAGCAAAAGTCTGAACTCGTCTTCCACTTGCTGTCGCGTCCAGCCGGGATTTCGCGTGGGTGTCAGAATCGAGCTACTGGTGACAAGAAGCCGTCCATTGCCATCGAACTCCAACGCTCCCCCCTCAAGGCACAACTCGCTACGTTGCAGCGGCATATCAAGATGTGTGCAGATGGATGGAGCTACCTGATTATCGTCATCCCAAGGCGGATACTTTCCTCCCCACGCATTGTACCTCCAATCCAAACCCACATAGGATCCATCAGATTCATCACGAATAAATGTCGGGCCGTAATCTCGAATCCAACAGTCGTTTGTTTGGATCGGGATAACCTCAACGTTGTTGGTTTTGGGAAGCATCTTGGAGCACAGCCGCTCCGCCGATCCAGCTGCAAGCACTTTAATCGGATGTGTCTCAGCCAGAATGCGGATCCAACCTACGTAGAACGAAGGAATCGATTCATACCGTCCCGGCCAGGTGCTTTCTTGGTGCGGCCATGACAACCAGATGCATTTTTGTGCCTCCCATTCGGCAGGCACACGCCTTGCTTCGCAAAAGTCGCTCACGGCAGTTCTTTACGGTGTGAATACAGCCATGCAAAGACGTCATCCCTTGCGAACGTTCGCGTCCAACTATTGTGACCAACCCCTGGGTATTCAACATAGCGTACCTCTGGCCAATGACCGTGCTCGACAAGCGCATTGACCATTTCCCGTCCGCGCGAAACCGGCACTACGGTATCGGCGCCACCGTGAAAGACCCAGATCGGAATGCCGGCGTAATTCTGCGCCCAAGATGGATCGCCACCGCCGCAGATTTCAACCATCGCAGCAAAGCGCTCAGGGTCACGGGCAGCGGCATACCAAGTGCCCATTCCGCCCATCGATAACCCAGCAATGTAAACCCTTGTCTTATCAATGGGTAACGTCTCCGATAGCCGGCTCAAAAGCGTCATGGCTGACGCCATCGGTTCAGATTCCTGTGCGGGAAAGGCACCTTTCCCAGACGATAAGCTCCAATCGGATTCGACCCAGCGCTTTCCTACCGGACACTGGGGAAATACCACGAAGCTAGGGTATTCTGTGCGACGTTTATCCTTGGAAAACTCAACGGCACAATGCACGAGTTGTTTGACGTTATCATCACCTCTCTCACCGGCACCATGTAGAAATAGCACCAGGGGGTACGTCTGTTGAGTTTCTTCCACGCCGCTCCGTTTCGACTCTTCATCCAAGTGATCAGCAAGGGATTCAACCGGGAAATTCTTCGGGCATAGGATCCGATAAGGTAGTTTCACATTACCGGGAGTAACGAATACTTTTGCTTGGTATAAATCCTGCCATTGGTCCTCAGCATTCACGGCTTCATTGCCTGACTCATCGTCGTCCTTTGGTCTGGCTCGCAATTTTGGCGATGCGACAGTGACGACATCGGAACCACCTGTTGTTGGAGTCTCTGCTCCACAGATCGACACGCAGGGCAGACTGAATGCGGCAATCCCTACGAATACCCTTGCTGTGAATTTCATCGGAACCTCTTCGGTTTAAACCGCGAATAGACTGGTTTGACATCGAACCGTTTCAACAACTGTCTTCCCTGCCATCGTATGAGCCGATGACGATCACCACTGGTCCGAATTATATCGCGTGCCTTGAGGCAAACAAATGATTGGTATTTCAATCTCGGAAAATCAACCATCCGTAATGAGTTCCAACGGTTGCACACTGACCGAAGGCGCTCATTTAGACTACACCATAGAGCATACGTCAGACTCGACGTCACCTCGGCAATCTGTGCGGCGTTAAGGAAGACTTGTACGCTCCTGAAGCGTCTCGATATGCAACTACCGGTACACGAGCCCCCGTACCAGTTAGTGAAAGCCGTTGACCTACGCTTGAGGCAACGATCTAGAAAGCAGTGTGATTAGGCCGGTTTGTAAAGAAACCGACTGGAGCGGTTGGAATAACCTACTCAGGCTTGATCTCTTCCTTGACTTTCTGAACAAAGTGAGGCGATTTGCCACCCTTGCTAAGTTCGGTGGCACGCTTAACCGCTTCATCCTTCTGATCGAATTCAAAAACAGCAACGCGTTTGAGATTCTGACTGAAGACACCCCAGTACAACTTCATGCGGACTTCAGCAGCTGCCTTCTTGGTTTTCCGCTTGGTCGCTTTTTTCTTGGCGGCCTTTTTCTTGGTAGCCTTTTTCTTCGTGGCTACTTGCTTTTCTGCTGCTTCCGCTTCTTCGGCTTTTGCCTTGCGGCTGACGACCTTTCGGGCCATAGGAGCAAGAGGGGGTTGTAAGGTTTTGGGCGGGTTAAATTTGGATTGACGATAAACCTCGCATCATCCGACAACGAGTGCTAGATCAAGTCCATCTCGCACAAATTCTAACCACAAGCGGTGCTTTTCGTCAGGGGTACTTGCAAAGAACGCCGGGTGGCCGAGGGAAACCATCAAACGACCTCCACTCGGGAATCATTCGCTGGATAAACTCAGTCATCGGTACCCGCGTGTCTCGCTCCCGATGCGGCCAAAGGATCAATTTTTTGTCGTGCGGCCTCGGTGGTGGGTGGATCGGGGCAGCACCCTGACGATCTTCCGCCGCCTGCAAATGGGGTGTAACAGAGATTTCCGGCTATTCCGTGTAGTCTCCGAAACAGTCCTACCCAGGTTACCTTTTGTAAGCCGGTGGTACTCCGATTTGTCCCTGATACCCTGAAAATGCCGTAATTCTGAGGCTGCAGGTATTGGTGGATTTGCATTAAAACCGCAAACGAAGGGGCCAATCTTGACCGGCTCCGTGAAAAAAAGACCCTGAACCAGGGAATCTAGCTAGGTCCTACCTGAAAGAATCCCTCTGACCCACTTAATCAACGAAATGCACAAAACGGCCCTTATACGCCGTTTCGGGGTGCTAGATTCACAGAAATCACCCTGAGTTGCACAATAAGCAAGGATTTCCAATGGGGACGTCGAGATAATCAATCTCGTTCCGTCGAGACATGCAAAAAGCATCGCTATGCCAGAATTGGATTGTCGCGTATGCTTGTGTAGCGTCTGTTCCGCACAATCTGGCAATCGCCCACAACACAGCGATCGCTCAGGCTCGTGCAATCATAGGCGGTGCACTTTTCAACGGATGGAGAAACACAGCATGCAAGTCAACGTATCCGCGAGACATGGCAATTTGCAGCCAGGCGATCAGGATTTGATCGTCGAAAAAACAGAAAAGCTACGCCGGCTTTTTGACCGAATTACAGCGATCGAAGTGACCGTAGATCTGCAGCAGCAAGATAAGCCTAGCGTGGAAATTCAAGTTTCCGCTGAGCACGCTGACGATTGTGTGGCTACCAGTGATTCGTCGACCGTCATTTCTGCCCTAGACCTCGTGATTCCTAAGGTGGAACAGCAACTTCGAAAACTGAAAGAGAAGAAGACGGAACATCGCGCAACAGGACACAAGCACCTCGAATCGCTGAGCGACGAATCGTTGTCCAACTGATAGTTGAATGCATCTGTCGAATCAACCATTCTGTTTCGCATGCATCCTCTCAAAAACTCGTATATCAACCTACAGATTCCTAGCAGGAATCAATACCTTAAAAACCGCGAGGTGAAACTGCCCTTCCGCTCCAGAATTGGTTTCTGTTTCATAAACGAATTGCTGTATCACCAAAGAACACACGACGCAGTGTGAGGTGAAGCAAAAGCGAATCGTTCTATGCCACTGGATTAGCAACCTCGAGCGAGCGACACGGCAGTGAACCGCGCAGACCAAGTATCGAAGATTACCATAAGGCATGTATTTGACATGAAATTTTCCGACTTTATTAACACCAAAGCCATTTGTGCTGAGTTGAAAGCACAGACCAAAGAAGAAGTGATCGAAGAGCTCGTCCAATCGTTACTGGATTCCGGGCAAATCCAAGCTGATCAACGAGAGGACATCGTCGCATCGATTATGAAGCGCGAAGAGTTAGGGAGTACCGGGATCGGCCGCGGTGTTGCCGTGCCGCACACGAAACATCCAAGTGTGGAGCAGCTTGTCGGAACGGTTGGAGTTAGCGTCAACGGTGTAGATTTTGACTCGTTGGATGGAGAACGCGTCCAGCTGTTTTTCCTCCTAATCAGCCCACCGGAGCGGCCCGGCGATCATCTTCGTGCTCTGGAGAATATCTCGCGGCAGCTCAGGGACGAGACCTTCTGTCGTTTCCTAAAGCAGAGTCGCTCACCCTCGGATATCGAACAACTCCTCCAGGAGTCTGATGACAATCAGTTCGTATCCGGTTGAATGACAAACGCTCCCCTTTCAACGACCGTTACCGTGCTGAACCCTCAAGGATTGCACGCGCGCCCCGCAGACCTGATCGTCCGACAAGCAAGCCAATACGAATCGAAGATTGAAATTGGTAAGCTGGGCGAGTGGGTGGATGCTAAAAGCATCCTATCGCTGCTAACGCTTGGCGCTGCGCAAGGTACGGAACTTGGGTTGCAGGTACAGGGCCCCGACGCAGAGGAAGCGATTCAGGCACTAAAAGACCTGTTTGAGCAGGGGTTTAATGAACTTAGCGAGCCAGTCGACGCGTAGACGCACCGGCAGTGAAATATTGCTAAAATATGGCGATGCGAGCCGCCCTTCCCGGAAGCCAATGTTTTGGCCGGAGGTTGTTCGCAGGTCGCATCGACACCTAAAAACGAACACATTTTTCAATTACCGATTAATTTTGCCACAATTCCACCATCGACGGTATTGGGGCAATTCACCGAAAACCGCTGGGCGAAAAGACTTTAAAACGTGCGGCCGTGTGGTCGCATTAAGTTTCTCGACAGCAACAGACGACGTTTATATCGCAAATTCACGAGATTGGAGTTCTCGGATGATCCGAACAGACGTCACCAACAACACAAAGACGAGATGAATCCGATTCGTTAGATCGTTTGCTATCCCACAGCGACGATTCCCTGTCACACGACAGCATGCCATTGATTGGCCTACCACAGCCGTCAAATGTGATTCAGGGATCCGCTAGATTAGCGAACGATCACGTCGGTTTCCACAACGATGTTAGAACTGCAAGGCATCCCCGTATCTTCGGGCATTGCGATTGGCCCAGCACTCGTACTCGATCTGGACGGTTATCGCATCCCGAAAAAAATCATTCCAGCCGACAAGGTTGAGGCTGAGTTCGCGCGCCTACGACAGGCCGTTTCCAAAGTCGCGTCACAGCTTGACAGTCGACGCAAAACGACGTCCGAGGTTGCAGGCGACACGACGGCGGACATTTTTGCCGCTCAGTCACAGATGCTACACGACCCACGGCTCCAAGCGGAACTTGGTCGACGTGTGCGTTTGGAGAAACAGTCTGCGGACTATGCCGTAAGCAGAGTTCTCGGTCACTACGCGGAAGCGTTACGCAAGCTGGACAATCCGATCCTCGCTGATCGCGGCGACGATGTTCGGGACATCGAAAAGCAATTGCTCGCTGAGTTGGGCGCTGTTATCGAGCAACCGCTCTCAGATATTACTGAACCCGTTATCCTTCTGTCACGGACGCTTACTCCATCAGAAACAGCCAATCTTGATCGAAGGCTGGTTCGCGCGTTCTGCACAGAGATTGGCGGTTCGGGAGGACACACCGCGATTGTTGCAAAGGGACTCGAGCTTCCAGCGGTTGTCGGAATTGGCCCTTTTCTCGATTCGGTCACGGAATCAAGTCGCGTGATCGTCGATGGCGACCGCGGTGTGATGGTGATCGATCCCGACGATGCGACGCTGGATCGTTATCGACGCCGCATTAAAGAACGAGAGTCTCTTAGTTTACGCTTGTCGGAACTTCGTACACTGCCGGCGGAAACTGCTGACGGACAACAGGTTCACCTCAGTGCGAATATTGAGTTCCCTCACGAGACCTCGGCGTGTATCGAGCGTGGCGCCGATGGAATCGGACTCTATCGAACAGAATTCCTTTACCTATCGAGTGCTGAAGAGCCGAGCGAAGAGGACCACTACGAGGCCTACAGCCGTGTGGTCAAAGAAATGGCTGGTCGACCGGTCGTCATCAGAACGCTCGATTTAGGTGCTGACAAGATGGGCCGCCGTCCGATGACAGAGCGGGAGCACAATCCCTTTCTCGGGCTGCGAAGTATTCGGCTGTCCTTGAGAAACCTGGACCTATTTCGACCACAGCTTCGCGCGATACTTCGAGCTGCAGTTCATGGTGATATTCGTGTTATGTTCCCACTCATCACCACAATTGCCGAGCTGCGTCAGGCGAGAATGCTTCTCAAAGTTGTTGGGGAGGATCTGAAAGACGCGGACATTCCCTACAGGGCAGATATCCCGGTTGGAATGATGGTTGAGGTGCCCGCCGCCGTGGTTATGCTCGAGCATTTTGTAAAAGAGGTTGATTTCCTCAGCATTGGCACAAATGATCTCGCGCAGTACACGCTTGCGGTTGACCGTAGTAACGAATACGTCGCCGATCTATATCAGTCGAGCGACCCCGCCGTGCTCAGGCTGATACAGCGATCAATGGCTGTTGCCAATGACAACCAGATTCCACTGTCTGTCTGCGGAGAGATGAGCAGCAACCCCGGCAGGGCACTTTTGCTTCTTGGGCTTGGTGTGAGGCGCCTTAGTGTCCCCCCTGCAGCGTTGACGAGGGTAAAGAAAGCCATCCGCAGTGTGACAGCCGAACAATGCGAACAAATCGCTGAACGAGCATTAAGTCTGGAGGCGGCCCGTGATGTGGACATGTATTTGCTCGACCGACTCTCTAAATATGTACCTGAATTGATCGTTTCCTAATCCCCAAGCCATTGAACGAACGAACCCCGTGACTGTCCCCTCCGATGAACGAAACTCGCACACAGAGCCCGCGAAAACCGGCGATGTTTCGGGGAAGGTGCAGGATTCGATGAAGGTAGAGGAGATTGCGTCCACGGCGACACCGGAGCTATCTAGCGAGCCCGCGGAACCACTCCGAATCCGCTATCGGATTCGCTTTTCAAAGACTGGACTCCTTCGTTGGATAAGCCATCGAGATCTTGCGAGACTTTGGGAAAGAATGCTCCGCAGAGCCGCTTTCGCACTCTCAATGACACAAGGATTCCACCCCAAGCCACGTATCGGATTCCCTTCCGCACTCGCTTTAGGGGTTGATGGCTTGGAAGAGGTCGTAGAGATCGAATTTTCAGAGGATTTGCCACCCTCAGAAGTTTTGCAACGTCTTGAAAAGGATCAACAACCCGGACTGCAGATCATTAGTGTGTCCAAGGTCCCCAAAACGTTTAAAAAGCCGCAATTACAGAAAAGCCAGTATCGATTTACTCTGCCGGAGAAGGCGGAGGCTGGCCAAATCCAAGACGCAATCGCCGCCTTAATGGCAACACCAACGGTCTCTGTGACTCGAAAAAAGAAGTCACTCACATTTGAGACCCGGACCCAGATTCTGTCGCTAAGTTCAACAGACCAATTCATTGAGTTAACCCTTGCCGCGAGCGAAGCGGCAACTCTGCGGCCGCAAGATGTACTCAACCTGATGGGATTTACCGACTGGGTGGAAGAGGGGTCACATATCACTCGAACTAGAGTGGTTTTACACCAAGACATTGAGGGCAATGACCCATCGAACACGGCGGTAGCCGATGGTGCCCCAACGAACGAATACAC
>CAXQOB010000081.1:0-15946 GCA_964225475.1 Candidatus Nitrosopumilus sp.
CAGAATTAACACTATGGGATTTACCATTAATGTTCAGTGATATTGCCATGCTTTATCCTCCATATTCGTGCGCGAATGTCTCTAGTTATTTGCTGGGGTCTCCAGAGGCCCAATGTGCGATAGCGAAGGGGTTGAAGCTGCAATCCTTGGCCAGTTCGTTCCTTCGGGGCGACTTCAATTGACCTATCAAGGTCAGGTCGTTGGCGACTTATCCATGGAATTCCTTCATGATGGGCGACCACCAGTGATTAGTGACGCGGTGTTAGAAGCTGTTGATGAAACCAAGATTGATTTACCCAGGATGAATCAACAGCAGTGTAATGATTCTCTGTTAGGGATCCTTGGCAGCTGGAATGTTGCGAGTAAGCACTGGATCATTCGTCAATATGATCACGAAGTGCAAGGCGGCAGTGCGGTCAAACCACTGGTTGGAGCTGAGAACGATGGGCCCGGTGACGCTGCCGTCGTTCGTCCCCGAGTTGATGGACACCGAGGTTTGGTCATCTCATGTGGTATGAATCCTCACTACGGGGATTTTGATACTTACCACATGGCTACCTCCGCTATCGATGAGGCTGTTCGCAATGCGGTTGCCGTTGGTGCTGATCCCGAGAAAATCGCAATTCTGGACAATTTCTGTTGGGGTTACACTGATCGGGCTGAAACGCTTGGTTCTCTCGTGCGTGCAGCGATCGGATGTCAGGATCTAGCAGTTGCGTTGGGCACGCCTTTTATTAGTGGGAAAGATAGTCTTAATAACGAATTCAGTTTCGATGATCAAAATGGTGAGCGCAATACCATTTCTATCCCTCCGAGTCTTCTGATCAGTGCGATGGGGCAGATCGACGATGTTTCCAAGTCGGTGACAATGGATGCAAAAGAGCAAGGGAATGTTCTTTTGCAGGTGGGTGAAACCAAAGATGAACTAGGCGGGTCTCATCTTGCACTTCACCTAGGTTTAACAGGCGGCTCGGTGCCTCGTGTTGATCCAGAGCGAGCAAAAAGTACCTTTAAGACCATTCATCAAGCAATCCAGAGCGGTTTAGTCCGTTCCTGCCATGACTTAAGCGAGGGTGGGTTGGCAACTGCCGCGGCAGAGATGGCGATTGCGGGACGTTTGGGCGTTGAGCTTGATCTAGAAAATTTGGGAACCCAAGCCCTCGATGATTTAGTCTTGCTCTATAGTGAATCGAATACTCGATTCCTCGTTGAGGCATCACCTGAAAATGCCGATGAACTGGAGAAGCTTTTTGCTGATGAGAATTTGCCAATCTCAAGAATCGGCACGGTTACTGGATCACCGAGGATCTGTATCCGACGGGGTGAGACAACATTGGTGGATGTTGAATTAAGTCAAGCCGTTGATGCATGGCAGCGACCCTTAGATTGGTAACTTTCAATGAGCGGGTATTGTCATCCGCTGGGTAATGCACAACCGTGTAATGCACAACCTCGTAGCGTGGAATCATGATTTCAGCGACAGATAATTCCGCTTGGACATTGGTCGTCTCGAAGGGCCAGTCCAGGAATCCGAAGAAACGGGAACTTGAGCAAGCCGTGGCCGATCTTGGTCAAAAGGTTGACGGTATGCAGGTCTTGGTGGTTCCCCACTTGTATGATCTGCCCAAAGGGAGTGACTCTTACAAGAAGCTTGCGGAGCTAGAGGGTAATCTTGTTGTTGTTTCTTGGATTTACTCTCGGGCTGCTCACTGGGTGCTGGATCGAAATGGTATCCAAGGTCAGGTCGGCGAGGTCTTGCTGTCGGCAGATGATGAGGAGTCTGATGAGGAATCTGATGAGGAATCTGATGCTCCTCATGATACGAAAGGATCATCCGAAGGTTCTGACGGTGATGATTCGATACAGCGGGTGACCGACCTGTACCCAAGGACCTCGCGAACGATCCATTGCATTGACTTAAAAGTGGTTGATCAACCAGATCAGATTCAGAAAGAAATTGAACGGATCGTTCTTGTTGATGAAAACGACCAGCAAGAACCACCACAAAGCCTACCTGTGGTCGGTGGTAAGCTTGTTCAAATTGAAGAGCAAACCAACCGTCGTTGGTACCCTGTGATCGATTTTGATCGGTGCACCAACTGCATGGAATGCGTTGACTTCTGCCTTTTCGGTGTCTACGGAGTTGATGGCGTTGAGAATATTCTCGTAGAGCAGCCAGATAACTGCCGAAAGGGTTGTCCTGCTTGTAGCCGAGTTTGTCCCGAGAACGCGATTATCTTTCCGCAGCACAAAGCACCTGCCATCGCAGGTGCATCCACAGCGGGTGATGAGGGATTCAAGATCGATCTCTCGCAGCTCTTTGGAGCTCCGGCCAAGGGTGAGGATCCGATTGAAGTGGCAGCACGCGAGCGAGACGAGCAACTTCTACTCGCGGGTCGTGATACTGTTGGAATCGATGATCAACTCAAAAAGCGTCAGGCTGATCGCAGTAAGGCTCCCAAGGATCGTCTCGATCAATTGATCGATGAACTTGATGCACTTGATCTCTGAATTGCAAAGTTGTTGTTTCAGGTGATCCACCCTCCTGTGTCCTCCACCTCACTCCGGGGCTAGAACTCTGAGTTCCAAAAGGAGCTTTGGTGAGTGACTGTCTCGTATCTCGCTTTCAGGAGTGTTCGGAGAATTACCGGATCTCTATTCGGGGGGGCGAGGCTGAACTCAACGTCAACCGTCACTTGTGAGTCAGCTGGTGGTCATCCGGGTCTGCATAACAGGTGTACATTCAGAGCCACTTCCCCGAGTGTTTTTTACCTATTTACCCCGGTTTGCTTCCCTTTGCATGTCAAACCCGTGGGGGGGAAGTTCTACGATTGAACTTGCGGAGAACGGCCTACGAGACTGAATATCATCGCCCGGATAACCGATAGAGAGAGTACGTCTACCTCTATCGGAGCATGTTGTGCAGCGACGACAAATGAACCCAAGTCTCCCGTTACGATCCGTTTTGGCAGCGATTGTAGTCGCATCTGGAACGGTCCTTTTCACCGGCGATCAACTCGGCGCGCAGGAGAGTGCAATTCTGCCGATTGAGATTCAGCAGAGTGAGAAACCGGTTGGTGTCGGGGTCCTGATGCCCGCGCCCAAGCACTCAACCGCAAAAAATCGAATTGCAAAGCGTCCAACCTTTTGGGAGCGTTTTACCTCATCGGTGCCGGAGGCTGCCAATCGGCTCAATCCGCCAAAGCCACCGTTGACCAGCGATCCGGGCAAAATGACACCTCCGAGCGCTATATGGACTCCACCGACGGTACCAAAAGCCGCAATTGTGAATCCTAATGTCGATTCCTTGCCAATGTCGCAGAAGCGAACGAATAGCGGTTGGACACAGCGTGGAGCTGCTTCTGAGGAAGTTAGCGCAGCAAAGCCGAAGCAGGATCTAGCCATCGGGAGCGGGCTGGCACCGCGTGATGCAGGGGTTGAGTCAGCAAAAATTGAGGAGCTTGGCACGGCTGGAAAGCTCGAACCTGCGACGAGTGTGATTCGGCTCTTACCAGTCAATTCTGGCGATCCCAAACCACTGGTTGATCCCATTTCCGAACCTACGCCGGATTCGTCCGGGGAGCAAAGCGTTGTCACGTTGAGAGCTCCAGAGACGAATTCACCGGAAGTCGCAGCAATCGACTCCGCCTCATCTGAGCCACAAGAGTCCAGGGGTGACTCAAGTGATCCTCCGATGCTCGAATCGGGTAACTCAACCAGCCCTGAAATTGCATCTGCTGATGATGCCCCGATTCCGCTCCGTGATCCACAGGACGTGTTGGCAGAAGCAGACTCGACTGACACTGATTCGAAGCCAGAATCGAACGCTGAGGCGATTGAAGTGAACGAGGGTCCCTCCGTTGCAGTGGAGGATGATCGTTCAATGGAATCTGAGCCGGAATCTGAGCCGGAATCAGACCCCCTTCCATCATCTCGACGCAACGTGGTGGTTCGAGATGTTCGCATTAATCGTGACGGATCACTCGTCTCTGATGAAAAAAAAGAACAAGTCATTTCATCGAGCGAAGGTTCGTCTGAAAAAGAGGCAGCCTCTCAGCAGCCCACTGCGCAGGATATGGTTGCTAAACAAGAGGAATCGAATCAGGATCTTGACACACCTGCGACCAAAGAAATCATTGAGACTGTCACACGCCTGGATTACACCGGATACCCCAGCGAGCCGATCGAATTGAGCAGCTCGGTGCGTCAAATGAAGGGTGCAATGAACCAATGCTTGAAATATTATTACCGACGACCTGAGTCTGCGAATGTTCGGAGCAACTGGGGTATGCTTCACTCCATCATGGTTTGGGGAGCTGACACTCCAATTATCGTCGGCAAATCGCAGTACAACGCAATCGCTTGGATTGCCGGTAACAATCACTGTGCCGGCAAACCTCTCTTGATTCAGGAAAATGGCAGGATGGTTGCGACAACCGGAGTCGGTTTGCAAGGTCATCAGGCCCAGTTCCTTGCCGTCTTAGCACTCTGTGACGTACCGCTGGACTATCCACTTTATGTAGGTAACACACAGTACACGGTTGAGGATTTGGTCAAGGAAGAGATGTTAGCTTGTCGTTCCGGCGAAGAGTTGACGTTCTCGCTCATCGGTTTGTCGCACTACCTCGACACAGAAACTCGTTGGACCAATGCTCAGGGTGAGACTTGGGATTTACCTCGTCTCTTGCGTGAGGAATTGTCTCAGCCGATTGTTGGTTCTGCCTGCGGAGGGACTCATCGTTTGATGGGATTCGCACACGCGCTTCGCAAGCGTCGCATTGAGAGCCGAGAAATCACCGGTCAGTGGAAGCGGGCTGAAATCTATATGGACGATTTTGTTCAATACGTTTTCAAGCTTCAAAATCGAGATGGTTCAATGAGTACTGACTGGTTTGAGGGTCGAGAAGACAATGGCAACATGGATCGTAAAGTACAGACCACCGGTCATATGGTGGAATGGTTGCTGAGCGTGTTGCCGGATACTCGACTTCAAGATCCGAGACTCGTAAGCGCGGTGCGATACCTGACCAACGCGATGAACCGAAATCGTAATAATCAGTGGAAAATTGGTCCGAAAGGTCATGCACTGCGCTCGCTTGCTATGTACTACGAACGAGTGTACCAAGAGGGATCTGCTTGGAAGTCTCTAGTAGTAGCAACTGAGGATGGCCTCGAACTTCGATAGCTGACCGATCATTGATCCCAGCTCATCCGGTTAGACGGCTCTGTTTCCATCTCGCTCGCAGGCATTGCTTATCAGGTCAGACGGCTTGAGACCTGCCGCGATCCTGCTCGGATTGGATTGCGTGTGGTAGCGAATGTGATGATCTGATTCATTAGTCGGTCTTGAATCACATTTCAAAACCTACATTCACTGCATTTTGAGAACATCTGGCTGGGCGTTCTGAGGAGATTGAGGTAAGCTAAGGGGTGGTATTCGAGATACGCCCTCTCTTTTTTGAAGTCGCCCATGGCATCGCAACGGCTTACGAAACACAATATCGCAATTGTTGAGTCTGCCGTTAGTCTCTCTAAAGAACGCCAAGCGGATGCACTGCTAATCTTGTTAGACGGATCTGCGGATTGGAAGCGGATTGTCGATATCACTGAGGAATTTGACAAGCCGGTGATTGTGGCAGTTGATGACCCCGATGACCTTGAGGGTGCTGCAGAAGTAGGACTCAAGCCCATCGCTCTCAATAAAGATAAATCGCCGCTTCTCGAGCGTTTACAGCATGCGTTACTTGAATCAGCTGCTGACGAATTGATTCGAACAAACGGTGAGGTGGTTGCCGTTTACAGCGGTTTTCAGCAGGGGCGACTCGATACGATCAGTTATCTTCAGCTCGATGAGCGTATGCGAAGATTGACGAGCCGCGACCTCCAGATGTTAGAAAGCCGTGTACCTCTGCAGACCATCAAGACCGTTGTGGATTTGGCGGCACAAATTGGTCGAGAGGGTCGCGAGGGCAAGCCAGTGGGAACTCTGTTTGTTGTTGGTGACACTCGTCGTGTGCTTGAGCTCTCCAATGACAGTGGGGTCGATCCTTTTCGTGGCTACAATCGCAAGCATCGAAATTTGCTTGACGCAAAAGTCCAAGAAGACGCGAAAGAGATTGCACAACTCGATGGTGCGTTCATTATCAGCAGTGATGGAGTGATCGAACGAAGTCGGCAGATGTTAGAGGTCTCGCACGAGGACCTTACCATGACCAAGGGACTCGGAGCACGCCATTGGGCTGCAGCTGCGGTGACGCGAAAAACCAAAGCGATTTCTGTGGTGGTGAGTCAATCAACTGGAACCGTGCGGCTTTATCAGGATGGCCACTTGGTGATGCGGATCGAGCCAATGGATAAAGCGGTCAAGTGGCAAGAGTTCGCTTTCGAACCACCCTCCGCTCCGCCCGAGGATTAGCCAAGGAGGAGGTTTGGACCGCTTCATCCAAAATCAGCTTGGTCAGGCGATTTTTGCCTGCGTGGTTTCTTGTAGAAGCAACTTGTCACTCTCAAGTCAGTGACCGAGTAATGTTCGTGTTGCCATCACAATGTCGGGCTTTCTCATGAGCGACTCACCCACAAGAATCCCCTTTACGCCACCCTCACCCAGATAGCGAACATCTTGGTAGGTCTTGATCCCACTCTCTCCGACCACTAAACGGTCCTTCGGGATGGCGGGGCGAAGTGAAAGCGTATGGTCCAGCGAGGTTTCGAATGTCTTGAGATTGCGGTTGTTCACGCCTACCAATTGTGTGGAGGTCGCGAGCACTTTATCGAGGTTTTCCGGCTCATAGAGTTCGGTCAGCGTTTGCAGGCCCAGCGAATGAGCTTCGTCTGTTAATACCTTTAAATCCTCTGCGGAAAGGCATTCCGCGATAAGAAGCACGCAATCCGCCCCCGCCTCCCTGGCCTGCAAGAGTTGGTATCGATCAACGATAAAATCTTTCCGTAGCAATGGTAGATCCACCGCTTTCCGTACGGCTCGAAGGTAGTCAAGTGAACCTTGAAAAAACGGGGCATCGGTCAGCACACTGATGCATGATGCTCCACCGGTTTGATAATCTTTTGCGATTTTGACCGGGTCAAAATCTTCTCGGATTAAGCCTGCCGATGGACTGGCCCGCTTTACTTCCGCAATCAACCGTACCTCGGTTCCAGCAGCCAGCGATGCACGGAAATCCCGACAAGGCGGTAGGTCCTTGATTTTGTCTTCCAGCTGCGCATCAGAAATATCACGACGATCTTTTTCAATCGTACGACGTGTTTCCACTAGGATTTTGTCGAGGATCGTCATCAATGTTTGAAATGTCTTCGACCGGTAAGGACCATCGGAATTCCAAATTGGTCGCAAGCATCGATGACTTCCTGATCCCGGCGAGAGCCGCCCGGCTGAATAATCGCAACGATTCCCGCTTCCGACGCAGCTTCAATTGAATCGGGGAATGGAAAAAATGCATCAGATGCCAAGATCGATCCCTCCGATCTATCACCAGCTTTATCAATAGCGATTTCAACGCTGTCGACGCGACTCATCTGCCCGGCACCAACACCAATCAATGATGTGTCTTTAGCTAGTACGATTGCATTGCTCTTTACATGACGCACCATCTCCCAGCCAAAAGATACGTCATCCCAAAGGTCATCAGAGACTTTTGTCTCCGTGACAGTTTCCCACTGCAGAGGCGAGCTGGTCATGCGATCTGCATCTTGCACCAACATGCCACCACTGATGAAGCGACGCTGAATAGACGGTGCCGGAGTATCGAGCCGACCGACTTGCATCAAACGGACATTTTCCTTCCATCTCGGTTTAGTGGTGAGTAGTCCGAACGCCTCGGCTTCGAAGTCAGGAGCAACGATCGCTTCGATAAATAATCCCGGAGTGCAGAGTAGTTCTGCGGTGGCCTTATCAACCGTTCGATTGAAACCAAGGACGGACCCAAAGGCACTCAGTGGATCCCCATCGAGTGCTCGCTTGCACGCTTCAGACAACGCCTCACCGGTCGCTGCACCACACGGATTGTTGTGTTTCATTACGCTGGCAGCTGGACCAGCAAAGCCTCGCACAATTTCCAGTGCTGAGTCGAGATCAAGAAGGTTATTGTAGGAGAGTTCTTTTCCACTGAGTTGTCGTGCAGAAACCAGATTGGCAGATCTCTCAGATGGATCACTGTAAACCGCAGCCCGTTGATGTGGATTCTCACCATAGCGTAGCTGTGTTTTACGACGGAGTCCAAGGTGGAGACTTGAGGGGAAATCACCACTCAGAGAGTCACCGCGTAGGTAATCAGCGATGGCTCGATCATAGGATGCGGTATGATCAAATGCGTCCGATGCAAGTTGCTCACGAAGCTCCAGAGTTGTTCCGCCTTCATCTTCGAGCTGTGCGAGGATCTCGCCGTACTGTTCGGAGCTAGTTGCCACCGCAACATCCAACTGGTTCTTGGCGGCGGCACGCACGAGGCTGGGTCCGCCGATATCTATTTGCTCAATGCACTCTTCGCGAGTGGTGCCGGGCCGAGAGGCGGTCGCTGCGAAAGGGTAGAGGTTCACGACGACGAGATCAAAAGGAATGATCCCGTGTTCGTCAATCGAGTCCATGTGATCGTCACGTTCTCGTCTCGCAAGGATGCCACCAAATATCTTGGGGTGTAGCGTTTTCACTCGCCCGTCAAGCATCTCCGGAAAACCGGTGTAGGCTGCGACATCAAGTACATCAACGCCACTTTCTTCAAGGTGTCTACGTGTTCCACCCGTGCTGTAAATCTGCACCCCTGCCCGCTGAAGACCGGAGGCCAAATCAGCAAGACCAAGTTTATCGCTGACACTAATCAATGCAGTTCGAATCGGAACGATTTCGGACACGGTGCTCAATGGGGTTACGAGGAAGATAAAGGATCACGACCAACCCTTGGTGTAATCCGAGCCAAGGCCCACGGTCAACCGGGGCACGCCCAATCCAAGGCCTTTTGGCGGGCATTTCAACTGATTTCACCGGTTAGGTGTTTTCCGTTCGCAGATATTATTCAGTAAGTGTTCTTGTTGAGTGGCCCGGGATGCGTCGATTCAATCACGATATTCTCTGATCAAGCTTGTTACTCGCGATGGTTGATTCTTGATTTACCACGGTTTTCAGTACGTCTCAGAGACGCACCGCAATTCCCGCATCTCGCATCACTTGTTTGGTTTCCGTGATGGAAAACTGGCCAAAGTGGAAAATGCTTGCTGCGAGAGCTGCATCCGCCTTACCTTTTTGTATCGCATCAACTAGGTGTTGGGGTGACCCAGCTCCACCACTTGCGACGACGGGGATCGATACCGCCTCGCTCACTGCAGAGGTGATTGGAAGGTCATATCCATCGCATGTGCCATCGGCATCCATGCTGGTCAGGACGATTTCACCTGCCCCAAGTTGTTCAATCTCTTTTGCCCATTGTACCGCTTCAAGTCCTGTCGGGGTTCTGCCGCCATTGATATGAACTTCCCAACGCTCCTTCCCATGATCATCGACTCGCTTTGGGTCAATGTTGACGACGATGCATTGACTGCCAAAACGTTCCGCTGCTTTACGGACAAATTCTGGATCTTTACAGGCCGCAGAGTTAATTGAAACTTTGTCACACCCGGCTGACAATAATGCACGAACGTCTTCAATGGAGCGGACACCACCCCCCACGGTTAACGGCATGAATACCTGTTCTGCGGTTCTCCGTACGACGTCGAGGATAATGTCCCTCTTCTCGTGACTTGCCGTGATATCGAGGAAGACCAATTCATCTGCACCCTCTTTTTCATAGCGACGCGCTACTTCAACGGGATCACCCGCATCTCTTAGGTTGATAAAGTTCGTGCCCTTCACAACACGACCATCGTGAACGTCAAGGCAAGGAATTACTCGAGCGGCTAACATCAGGAAAAATTGATCAAAAAGGAATTTTGCGTGAAAAGTCGAAGTTGCCATCTGAGACTTGAGAATCTCAAAATCACATCATGGCAGGTTACTCCCCGGTTGCCTATCTGCGTTGCGAGAACAATACGTGTTTTGCATGAGAATGAGATCAGCCCCTTATCGCTCTGATAGAATCGTTGAACACATTCTTTTGCAGTCCTCCAAGTAGGAAAGCCCAAAAAGATTCAGGTGGTTAAGCAGATGATACAGGACATAAACGTTGCATCGGTTTTCCCACCCGTCCGCCAGTGGAAACGATTCGTGGTAAGAATCATAAAACAGAGCTGGGCAATTTCCGAATAGTCGAAGCATTCCAAATTCTGCTTCTCGATTACCACGGTAGACCGCGGGATCAATCAATACGGGCTTGCCCTCCTCGTCGCTGAGGAAGTTTCCGCTCCAAAGATCACCATGGATTAGCGAGGTTTCGGGCTCACTTCCCTGCAAGACAGAGCCCATTGCTGCGGCGATTTTTTCCAATTGTGAGAGGAACGACTGCGGTAGATCGTATTGATCACTTGCCATTCTTATTTGCATCGTAATTCGCTGAGATGCGAAGAAATCGGGCCAGTTTTGTTTCGCTTGATTCCTCTGGATTGAGGCACCAAGATAATTATCCTGCTCCCAGCCTATTTCGTGCCCACGAGTGGTGAGGTGCATTGTTGCGAGTTGCCTGCCGAAGCTTTCAAAGAACTTGCTTGTTTTTTTGCCTCGTTGTACCCACTCGAGAATCAGCCATGCTTCGTCTTCCACAATTCCCGATGCAATTAATCGCGGTACGCGAATCGTTCCGGTTCTCTCAATCGCAGTAAGCCCATTCCATTCGCATCGATAGTTGTCGACGAATTGTTGATGGTTGGACTTCACAAAAAAATCCACCTCATCGCCTACCGGTAATGTGGCTCGCACCTGGAATGCATGGCTGATGCATCCTCCACTTATCCGTCGGACCTGACAGATTTGCACTCGGCTCGGAACCAATTGATCAAAGGCTCTTTGCAATTTGATCTGAAGCATTGGTTCCGAGTTCGTTTGGTCGTCTGAATCAGGTTTCGACAAGTCGTCCACTCCATTTTTATCATGGAGGATCTTTGGTCCCGATTTTCCACCGATTACTTTTAGCGAGTGATCGCACGCTACTTGAGATCGTAGTCAGCGGGGCGTTTGCCGCGAATGTGCTTCCCGAACCCAAAGGGGGTCGGTTTGTATTCACCGACAATCGCGACGTTAAGGTCCGATTTGATTTTTGATTCGTTGCCAACGCACCAGAGCGATGCATTGACGAGCATTCGTCTGACACCCTCACTGGGAAGGTCATCCGCTGAGCCCATGGTTGTGACGAAGACTCGGCCACCGTTATGGGTGCGTGTCCACGCAACAGGCATTATTTTGTCTTTTCGTGCATCTGTAACCGGTGAGGCATCCGGGGACATGCCGTCAAGAATCTGCCCAAAAATGACGGCATGGCCATCATCAGAAAGTGGTAGTTTGACTTCATAAACGTCGGTTGGACCCCAGACATCTCCGTCTTTAATTCCGGTTGCGATGGGATGCTTTGCATCAGCCACGATTCCTCGAGTCGATTCGCGGCCATGCTTGCCATAGTGTGAAACCCATGTTTCTCCGAGTATTTGTTTACCGAATCCACCTTTAAATGCAGCCTCTTTATTATTCCATGTGTACTTGTGGTACTTGCGACCCTCTGGAATGTTGAAGGGATGTGTGGAGGTTCGTAAAGCCATTAACGGTTTGCCGGCCTCGGCGTAGTCCACAATACGCTTCATCTGATCGTCTTCTAGATTTCGGAATCGTAATCCAAGAATCACCAAGTCAGCGGAGTCAAGAGCTTCCAGTCCGGGGATATTAGTCACACTCTCCGGGTTGATCTCACCGGTTTTTGGGTCGATCGGAAATAAGACGGTGCACTTGAAACCATGGTGTCGCGAAAGAATCTTGCCAAGCTGGGGCATTGCTTCTTCGCTTCGATACTCGTGATCGCCTGCAACTAGGACAATGTGTTTTCCCTTTCCTACTCCATCACCACCTGAGAAAACTAGCCATTGTTCATCAGCTTGTGTGGTTTGAAAGAAGAGGCAACAAACAACAAGAGTCAAAAAGCGGTTCATATTCAATTGCTCAATAAATGGTTCAAATACTATTGTTCGATTCATGCGGCTAAATAAAGCGTAGCTTCCACCGGTAGAGAAGTCTCTTGCTTTGCTCCGTGACGAACTGAGGATAGGACTGTCCGTTTCAAGAGTTCAAAAGGAACTCAAACACCGGGGCATGTCGTAGTAGTTTAGCGAAATGTGACGTCCGGGTAAGTAAAAAGCCGAGTGTCTTTGTCGACACCCGACCATTGATACGGATTTTTACTGGATAGCGATCACTTTCTGGAAGATCGGGTGTTCCGATTGTTGGATTTCTCTGTGGAGGGGGTGAGCGTTAAGGAAACGCTTCTTTTTGCTATGTTCTAATTCTCTAAGTGCACAGACATCTTGGGGCACACAACGATTACTAAGTTCGGGAGTTGCAACGTCATGGCCAATTTGATTACTGATACCGGGAAAATGCAAAGAGCTCTCGGTTGGGATCGTGATGTTTCAGCAGATCCACTTGAACAAAACCGCCTGCGAAGCTACATCGCTTTTCAGATGGCTTCAGCCGGACTCGCTCCGCCTAGTCATGACGCCTCCGACGAGATGGCATCTTTTTCCGTTGGAATTCTAGAAAGTTTGCGTGAGAAGAATCATTTGCTCACTGAGTATCGTGCGCCAATTGACCAACGGATTGAGGATTTTCTCAATCATCATTTTCATGAGATTCTCGGTGAGAATGCGCTAAGGCTTCCAAGTCGTTCGTTGACACTTGATCGACATGGAATGGCAAGGGAATTAAGTTTGCCGATTGGCGGGCATCAATTTCAAAATGAGTTGGTTTCCTCCTATCGTTGCTTGAATGGTGTTTTGAATAACCCCAAGGCTGATCGTCGGACCACCGCTGGGACCTTTCATGTTGCAGAAGGTGGTTTGCCGATACCTGCGGATAAGCGGGCCGTCCCAGCAGATGTTTTTGTTCGGTTGTTCGACGCAGCGATGAGTCCGCCACGGAATCTGACTCAATTGCCGTATACCGCTGGATCGGATCAGCCTGCTCATACATGGGTTTCACTGCTCCTCCGCCCCTTAGTTTGCCCGGAGATTCCGGGTGTGAGTCACGCAAAATCCATGGAGGTGCGATTCTATGTACCGGGTGCCTTGGTTAGTAATCTGGATTTCGTTGAATCCATCTTTGGTAATGCTGGCGATTCGTTGATTGCTGCGAATGACTCTGCCCTCGATGTGCATGGTTGGTCCGGGCATACAGGTTGTGTGGTTTTGGCACCCCACCTTATTCATATGACGAAAAAAGAGTTGGGGCTTCCGCATTGGGATGATGCAACTGAACGTCAACGAGCCGATTCGATGTGTTGGAAAGATCCAGATGAGCGTTACAACGATGGAGGCGCTTTCAAAATCACCTGTCGAGATCATCAGGGAGTCGTCGTCACCTTGATTGCTGATAACTATTACGGTTATTGCAAGAAAGAAGTCAAAACGCAGATCAGTTATGCAACCAACTTGATGGGCAATGCTGAGGAGGAGCATGCCGGAGGGGCTTTAGCATTCGCTTCGTATTCACTGGGCGAAGTTTTCAAGGTTAATAGTCGCCTCTATCACGGGCGAACCTTCGATGAGATTGCAGATGCATATCCATCATTCATTGATGTGAAGCCAGAAGGTTACGGCATCGATCGTCGTTATCCCTCAGTGATCTACATACCGGACACAGCAAGTGCGAATCTGAAAGAGCGATGTGTGAAATGGAAGAAGGATGGATTCGAGCAACGGCTCACGCTTTCTCCGAAGAATGTTTACATTTCGCCCAGTGGCTACAAAGTCAGGCTGGAAAAGCATCCTGCTGCACCGTCGTGGCGTTTGGTTGGAACAACGGCCGAGGGAGTCTTCTGCCACAAGCCGTGTACGGTAAGTGGCGGCGGCAAGAGCGAAATCAGTAAAAGCCTCCGTGATTACATGCTATACGGGCCTGTATTTGTTGCAGATGTGGCAGAGGATTTTGCTTGGCTGGAGGAGATATTCAGTCGTGATTATCAAGATCGATGGAGTGAGGCAACGGATGATAAACCCAATTATCAAGACCGGCCGAGTCGTCGTGTGCTAGACCCAAGCCGGAGTCTAGGAAGCATGATTCAGCTTCTTACACCACAACCCAACTACAGTGACGAATTCAATGCATGGTTGCAAACGATTCCTGAGCATGTCTATGCGCTCGCGCTCATCATTAAGCGATTTATTGGGCCTGGGATGGAGGGGCAGTGGAAGGACCTATTTCGTGTCGACATTGTCAATGGATCACCTGGTCATGAACTGAAAATGGGTGACCGCACACTCGTCGGTACCTATCTCAGGGTTGGACTTGATGATTCTCGCTGGAGAACCTTCAAGTTGCGACAAGATTTTATCGCTGCGGATAAGGTGCAACGCGAGGATGACATCAGCTGTAGCACTGTTGTGCCAGCTGCATGGGTCAACGATGTAGGAGCAGCGGTGCCTTCGAGCGAGAGTTACAAGCTCGTTGAAAATTGCGAGTACCGTTTATTTCAGAGGCCAGATGACGCAGTGCATCGTGGATTGGATAAGCAAACGGAATGGGATTTGTCGAGGACGGGTAACTTCATCAGTAATTTCGAACCGATCCCTAGTCAGAAGGTCAAGGAGATTGTGGATGATGCAATCGAGTTCGATAAGTTCAGCGGGCCAATGGAAACTCTTCTGAGTAAGGCTGCTCAGAAAAATGACGGATTCGTTGTCAGCACAGCGGACCCAAGGATTGTGAACGGACAGCCAACGAAGAATCCGCGATACCTTCAAGATCGACCTGATCTCGTTAATGATCGTGACAGCTACGTTGCGATGCGGGGAATGCAATTGGGGCGACGCCTCAGTGAGGATGAACCCGTGGTTGTTCCGGTCGGTGCCATTCTTAGCGGGCGACGTAACAATCCACCGGACCCCGTCGCGGGATTCCGTTCACTCGCAGTCTATTCGCCGTTGCATTATCAGGAATTACCGGAACTCCTGATGGACTATGTTTGCTCGTTGACTGGTAAGAGTCCAAGTACAACAGGTGCTGGTAGCGAGGGAGCATTGACCAAAGGACCCTTTAACGCACTCTTACCTGCCATCGATTTAAATTCAACCGTGCTTTCGATGATTCTGACTGGCTTGGGTGGTTTTAGTACCCCAGCAGGTCACGTTGGTTCACGCTTTGAAGTTGGGCATGATATCTCACTTCTCATTCCGGAAGTCTGGTGTCGTATGACACCCCGGGAGCGGGATCCCAGTGAGATGATCCGCGACGGAATGTTAGAAAAGATTGAGGACTATCAGTGGAACGGGAAAACGGTCGCTGCGAGTCGCCTTGGTTACCGGATTACGAATAAGTTCGTTCGCCGGTTTCTTGGGCGAGTATTTGATAACCCGGATAAAGTCTTCACCGAAGATATTTTAAAGCCAGAACTGCAAGACCCAGATTCATTTGCTGACGGGATTCTTCACATCACCGAGGCACAGCAGCGAGTCGCGTTGTTGTATCTCGAGGATGGAGGGTACGAGATCGCGTGCCCGCCGTTACAAGCTGTTCTAAGTCTGATGGCTCACGGCCCCTCCAATGGAATGGCCATTGATGATCCCGAATTGCGGATCCTCTTCACACGTGAGAGTTTGGTCGGAAGCGATTGGTATCAGAAGCGTCTGCGAGTGAAACAGAAAGTTGACATTGGTCACTGGCAGAGAATTCTTGAAAATTTGCAACAGTACCAGCAAAACTCCTTGGCTCACGATTTCGCTTCCGAGCTCGACCTACAAGCAAGGATTGACTTTGCGAATGATCAGTTGACGAAAGCAAAATCGTCTGAGTACCTGAAATCACTGATTGGAA
>CAXQOB010000082.1:0-28962 GCA_964225475.1 Candidatus Nitrosopumilus sp.
ATGGCGAATCGAATACTTCCAAACACCCTGCCTGACACTCATTTCTGCTGGATTAACCAAGTCATCTGACCATTGGAGTCGTGCAATCGCCCTCCCCCGCGGCAAACACGCCAGGGATTACGCTGAGGCCCCCCCATCGAGCACCCCTCTGAGGTAATCATTTGGAGCCACTGGATCATGGTGTCTTCGATTCGCCGTCGTGACTCTCAATGGCCATGACGATGAATCGGTGTGATGCCAATCATTGACGCTTCGCTTCGTAAGGCGCAAATTGACCTCCAACCCTCCCTCAAACCGATTGGCTCCTATGTCACGACTTTTCGCCGGAACTCCCTTTGACATCCCACCAACCTGCGAGCGATGTGGAACTTCAGAGGAAGATTGCCAATGCGAACCCGCAGCGGCATCGGCTAAGTACCTGTCACCTTCCAAGCAACGCGCGAAAGTCCGAGTGGACCGGCGGAAACACAAGCGAATGATCACGGTGGTCTGGGGACTCTCTGCTGAAGAATCCGATCTACCGGCGCTGCTCTCTGTACTCAAAGGACACTGCGGAGCGGGGGGCTCATTGGTGGAGGAAACCATCGAGGTCCAGGGCGACCATGTTGAACGCATCTCAGGGAAACTTAGGGAAATCGGCTATCGTGTCGGTTGAGTGACCTACTGAGCCTGATCCCCTTGTATACGATTTCTTCTGGACTGCGAGCCAAGCAATCCCTTTTCTCAACGACACACCAAGCGTACCACAGGCGTTGCCGTCAACTGCTTTCTTTACGTAGCGATGACTAACGGGTGCATCGAGTCACGCTAGAATGGCGAGGTTGTTATTACATTGATTGAAGAATCTGAAAGCATGCGGCAACCGAATAGTCATCGAATTAATCTGCTGGTATTGGTAGCCCAGATGACGGCACCCACCATGTTTGGTGTTGCGCTGACGTTCTTGGTCTGTCAGGCGATGCTTGTTGTCTTGTGGATCGACGTTCCACAATTCACAGAAAGCGCCCGAGCGTTTCTGCTTGAGCAGCCGACGGATTTTCGCGTCGAAGCAGAACGAATGCTTACGGACACTACCATCGACAGAAGTCTGACATCGCTCGCCAAAGGAATCGCGATTGGAATTTGGCCAATTGTCATCTTGGAATCCATTTTTCACTGGTTGACTCGAAGCTGGAAAAAGGAGCATCGCCGGTTGCATTTCTTCGGTCTACTCTTCTGCATCTGCCCTTCTCTCCGATTGTGCGCGAGAAGCCCCGAAATGGATGATCGGATCTGGTTGCCGGGTATTGGTTGGCGTCAACCGAACAAACGCCTACGGCGTCGACTCGAGCGTCGCTTCAGCTTGCCGATGTTTATGATTGCTTTGCTGATCCTCCCCGTTCTGTTGGTAGAGTACTTCCTTAAAGTACAAGTCATTACCTACCCGTCCCTACGAGTCGCAATCCACGTGAGCACGGGCATTATTTGGTTTGCCTTTGCGTTTGAGTTTATCCTGCTCGTCTCAGTGGCTCAGAAAAAGCTCGCTTACTGCAAGACTCATTGGCTCGACATTGTCATTATCTTGCTACCCCTGTTCTCGTTCCTGAGAACGCTGCAAGTCATGCGAGCTTCACAAATCAGCAAAATGGCCCGAGTTTACCGCTTACGAGGCACAGCGGTTCGTGCGTTGCGTGCATTGATTCTGCTCGAGTTCTTTCAGCGCATTGCGGGTCGTGATCCCGCAGTACGAATCGATCGAATGGAAAAACAATTGGAGGACGTAGAGCTGCAGGCAAAAATCCTACGCCGACGAATCGGCTTCCTTCGAAATGCGCTTCGCGAGCAAGAGAAAGCCGAGGCACTCGCGGCCAATGAATCCGAGGCCGCTATGCCGAAAAAGGACGCTGTTGACGGAAAGCAGTCGCGGCCGAAATCCGACGAAAACAGTGATAAGGCCGTAACGACGAAGGGCATCTGAGGCTTTAACTGCTCGGCGATTTCTTCGTTGTGGACGCACTATCTGCTTGTTTTGATCCCATTTCGACCGCCAATAACCAGCATCGTTGGGAATAAAATCGTAAATCCACGGCGATTTTCGTGGTTCGCATGCAACTAATGTCGGCAAATTGCTGTTCTCGGGTCTAAAATGTAGCGTCCGGATTATCACACCCGCCTCCAGTGCAGCCACATGCCCCACCTGCTGCGAACGAATCGACTGACAGTCTTGCTGCTGTGCCTTGCCGCCGCATGCATCGCTACGGGTGCGGAGCCGCCGGTTGTCACAAGCACACGCGAACAACCTGCCGCAGCGGTTAGTTTTGAACTCGATGTACAACCGGTACTCTCAGCTTATGGCTGCAACTCCGGTCCCTGTCACGGAAAGCAACGGGGGCAGAATGGGTTTCAGCTATCGCTTCTTGGATTTGATTCTAATTTTGATCATGCATCATTAACTCAAGATGCTCGGGGCCGGCGCCTCTTTCCGTCCTCCCCCGCTCAGAGTCTTTTACTTCAAAAGGCTATTGGGACTGCGCCTCATGGTGGGGGCCGGCGGTTTGAAATTGACAGTGAAGCTTATCGAACCTTGTACCACTGGATTGATCAAGGTGCACCTCGTCGGCTGAAAGACGAAGCCGCCTTGCTGAAAGTCGAACTCGAAGAGGACATCTTCACGCTCGCCAATAAGCAAACCACAGAACTGAAGACCGTTGCATTCTACAGCGACGGTTCGACTCGTGATGTTACGCGTCTCACCACCTACCTATCGAATGATGATGCGATCGCGTCGGTTAATACCTCGGGGCACGTTCAAGCAGGTGACCTACCGGGTGAAACCGCGGTCATGGCTCGCTACATGAATCACATTTGCGTTGCCAGTGTGATGATCCCCCGAGCCAACCCGCTTGCTCCTGATCACTTTGACTCCATTCCACGACAGAACTATATCGATGATCTGATCTACAAGAAGTTAGCGGGCCAACATATCGAGCCCTCACCCACTGTGACGGAATATCAATTCCTACGCCGAGTTCATCAGGATTTAATCGGTCGGCTCCCAACAGCGGAAGAAGCGCGCCGTTACCTACTCTCCGACGATGCCAATAAGCGGGAGCTCTTAGTTGACGCGCTTCTCAACAGGCGAGAGTATGCGGACCACTGGTCCGGCTACTGGGCCGACCTGCTCCGTCCAAACCCCTATCGAGTCGGCATCAAAGCGGTACTGAATTATGACGATTGGATACGCCAACAATTTAGAAACAATATTCCCTACGATGAATTCGCGCGCAGGCTGGTCACAGCAAAAGGAAGCACGTGGCAAAATGGCGCGGCAACCATGTTTCGGGACCGACGCACACCGGATGAAATCACGACGATGATCAGCCAGCTTTTCTTGGGCGTCCGACTCGAGTGCGCGAAGTGCCACCACCATCCATTCGAGAGCTACAGTCAGGAAAACTTCTACCAATTTGCCGCCTACTTCGCCCGAGTTGGACGCAAAGGCACCGGTCTCTCGCCACCCATATCTGGCGGTGAGGAAATCGTCTTAACTGTCAACAGCGGAGAGGTTTCGCATCCTCTTAGCGGCGAGACACTCGCTCCGACGCCCCTGTATGAAGCAGCTCACGAAGTCGATGACGAGGATCGCAGAAGAACCTTTGCCAATTGGTTGACTTCATCGGAGAACGATTTCTTCGCGAAAGTTCAGGTCAATCGACTATGGGCCGCATTGATGAATCGGGGATTGGTGGAGCCAGTCGACGATCTCCGAAGCACCAACCCGGCGACGAACCCCGAATTACTCGAAGCGCTGGCGAAAGATTTCCAGCAATCGGGATTTGATCAAAAGCACATCCTTCGAACCATCACACTCTCGCGAGTCTACGCTCACCAATCCACAACGACGCCGTCCAACGCGTCCGACCGAGTGAACTACTCAAGACACTATCGACACCGTGTGCGGGCCGAAGTCCTGTCGGATGCAATCTCCGATTTTACGGAAACCAGTCCGAAAATGCAGGCGATGCCACCGGAGTCACGAGCCAACCAAGTCTGGACAACGCGTGTCGATTCGATTTTCCTCGATACGTTTGGTCGACCCAACGAGAACCAAGACCCACCGTGTGAACGCACACCGGACTCGACCATGACGCAGTCCTTGCACCTCATGAATTCAAGAGAGCTTGATTCTCGAATCCGTGATTCGTCGGGTCGGGCTGCACGTCTAGCAAAAACAGAACTCTCGCTCAACGCGATTACAGAGGAACTTTACCTCGCAGCTTTCAGTCGTTTCCCAAGTGAAGAAGAAGCTCAATACGCCGTCGAAGTTCTTGAGAAAAATGAAACAAGACAAGCCGGAATCGAAGACCTCATGTGGGCAATGATAAACGCACCTGAATTTTCAATTCAGGATTAGGAGAACTTTTGCAGTGTTCAATCCGAAACACCTACCTCATCACACCGCGATGCATGACCTCCCATGGGGTAAGCAACGCGAGGACTTAAGCCGGGGAGTACGAAACATGCAATTGAAAAGTGGGAACCTTAATTGCGAGGGGTTTAACCGTCGCGACAGCATCAAACTGGGACTTTGCGGTCTGATTGGTGGTGGACTCAGCGGCGCGATCCAGGCGACCCAATCGGTTGCATCAGAAACTTCATCCAGTAGTGGTCGTCGCCAGGCCGATGCATGCATCCTCATCTGGATGGATGGCGGCCCGAGCCACTACGAAACGTTTGACCCAAAACCGGATGCCCCAGCCGAAATCCGAGGTGAATTCAGCACCATCTCAACCCAGACCCCCGGCATTCACTTCTCACAATTGATGACGAACCTTGCCGCCATGACGGATGACTTGGCAATTGTTCGCTCCATCCGCCATGACCAGGGAAACCACGGAGCTGGAAACCACTACATGATGACCGGCGCACCGCCACGCATCCCGGTGGGTTGCGGGGCTTTCGTCAGCTTTCATCCAAGTTTGGGGAGCGTCGTATCCAAGGAAGTGGGTGCACCGGAGGGAATCCCCGCCTATTTCTCCATGCCAAACATGTCCCGCTCAGGCGGACCGCACTTTCTGGGCGCTCGACACGCTCCCTTTGTTGTCCCGGATGATCCCAACTCCAGCTCGTTTCGCGTAAGGGACGTGACGCTGCCAAAGGGACTCAGCGAAGGACGCTTTGAGTCGCGGCAATCCATACGCAGACAGGTCGACCAGATGCTTCGCATTACTGACGAAGCTGCGGGAGATCCCGTACTGGCGTCGGACGAATTCTTTGCTCAAGGTCTGCAACTGATCAGTAGCTCGCAGGCACAGGCGGCTTTCGATATCCACAGCGAGGAAGGATCCATTCGCAATGCGTACGGAAGGCACCCCTTTGGTCAAAGGGCACTGCTCGCCCGTAGACTTGTCAGCGCGGGTGTCCCCTTTGTCACCCTCTATCATGGCGGCTGGGATCACCACACCGATATCTTTAAATCGTTTGAAACAAAGGTGCCACCATTCGAAGCCACCATTGCAGCATTAATTGCGGACCTGAAAGCACAAGGCATGTTGGAACGCACCCTTGTGATTGCCCTGGGTGAATTCGGCCGAACACCCAAAATCAACGATCGCGGCGGCCGCGACCATTGGTCAAACGCCATGAGCGTCATGTTCGCCGGCGGCGGCACTCCCGGCGGGCAGGTCATTGGTGCCACCGACCGCCAGGGATACGCGGCCATCGAGCGGGTTCTTTCACCCGAGAACTTTGTCTCCACAATTTATTCGAAACTCGGCATCGATGCTGGCCAACTGATGTACACCCCAGACGGTCGCCCCGTTCACCTCGTCAGTGATGCCAACCCGATTTCAGAACTCATGGGATGAACCAGTCCCTCGCGACTGCTTGCCGATCAGCGGAGGCGTTTTGCGAAATTCAATGCAAACAAACTGCGTGCCACCAAAGAGTTTTACTCTCTTCTTTTAAAAAAAGAGATGCGATCCATCCGCACCTGAAACCCGAAACGAAGAACTGTTGATCCGCCCACTCTTCCCCCTGATCGCGTGTTTCTTTTTTGCACACCTCTTGCACGCGCAGGTACAACTCGATCGATTTTATCCAACGGCGGCTAGCGCGGGAAAAACGACCATGCTCAAGGCCGAGGGAAAATTCCCAAGTTGGCCGATAAAATTGGTCTGCGATCGCCCTGATATCCAATGGAAAATTGGTGAGAAATCAGGAGAAATTGAATTAACAATTGATTCGGATGCCTATCCGGGGGTCGCTTGGTTTCGCATGATCGATGAAACCTCCTCCAGTGAACTGATCCCGTTGCTGGTCAGCAATCTCGACTCAATGAGTGAATCTGAACCCAACAACCAAAGAGAAAATGCCAACGCGATTACACCGCCAGTCACCCTCTGCGGACGACTTGAAAAAGGAGGTGATCTCGATGGTTTCAAGTTTGCAGCGAATGCGAGTGAGCGATTCATCATCTCGTTGACGGGCAATCGAATTCTGGCCAGCCCAATGGACGCAATCATTCAGATTTCGGACATGCAAGGCAACGTCCTGCTGCAGGAGGACGACACACGTGGCCTTGACCCGGTGATCCGCTTCGACGCTCCTGAGAATGGGGACTATCTTCTCAGGGTATTCGCATTCCCACTCACTCCCAACAGCACCATTGGCTACGCGGGCGCCGCCACATTCTGTTATTCGATTGACATCGCCAAGGCTGAAGATTTCATCGAGAACTATTTACCGTTGCATCTCCCGAAGGAAACAAGCGAGTCGATGCCGCAGGGGTCGGAACCACCGGCGTCCTTCCGAGCCCGACCCTACGGCTGGAATCTCCCCTCAGCCATATCACCTGTCATTGCTGGACCTACCTCCATCTCGCCTCCAACAACCCACGCCTCTGGCAAAGTTGGCTGGCAATGGTTGCCCGAGTTGTCAATCGAAGTCACAGAATCCTTCGAAACCTCCGCAACAACCGAGCCGCAAAGCCCGTTGAAACCGCCTTTTAGTTTCTCCGGACACTTGCTTAAAGAACGAGAAGTCGACTCGGTCGTTTTTTCCGCGAGTGCGGGTCTCAAGTACCGGGCGTCAGTGAATTCCAAGCGACTCGGTTACCCCATTGATACCGCATTAACCATCATCGATCAAAAGTCGGGCGAGTCAATTGCGAGTAACGATGACCTTAGCCGAAGCGATTATGACTCCTCGGTTGACTTCACTCCCAAAACCGATGGGTTATTCGAAGCGAGGGTAACAGATACGGTTGATGGATTCGGACCGCACCACGCCTACTCTCTGCTGATCCATGAAGTAACCCCAAGCTATTCGCTGAGTGTCTCCAAGCCGAGCTACAGCGTCAATCTAGGTGAATCGGTGGAGATAGATATCACCGTCAATCGAAAAGACGGATTTGATCAAACGCTTGAGGTATCGGTTCGAGCACCGGAGGGTCGCGAACTTCCTAAGGGCTTCGACTGTCCTTCGGTAACCTCCGAACCGAAGGGTGATTCCGCCAAGTCTTTGAAGCTTAAGTTCAATGCGGCGGGTGAGGATCAATACCAAGGTCCAATACAGATCTTTGGTCGCATCATCAGTCAAGACGATCCGATCGAATACCCAATCACCTTGGCGACCTTTTCGCTGCGTCCAGGCGTTAACCTTCGACAGCTCTGGCTAAATGCTTGTTCAAAACCAAAGTGAATTGAATCGCTTGGCTTCGTTAACTTTATTACCTGCAGCGCATAAATCCCTCTTCCCAAGCGCACAAATCCGAGTCGCGGCATTCGGCACTACGAGCGGTCTTATTGCATCGCCGCTGGGGTACAGTATGCGTCCAACATTGCGTTTCATTGGCATCGCGCCGATCAAAATGATCAGTCGGCTGCCACGCTGATCAGAACATTGCTTTGGGGCCAGGGGGATCGATTTTGGATGCATCCAATTGATCAATGAGCTCCATGACCTGTTTTCGAAAAACAGGCTCATCGATCAGCCCCATGATTGAGGGATGATTCAGCAGAAAAACCACTTGTTTACCCCGAAGCGGGGAATTGGACGAGAACATTTCCTTGATCGCTTTGTCCGCCTTGAGATTGGTGAGCCAAGATTGGACGGCATCGTCAGCAACCAAGACTTGATAGGCAGGGAACTTTTTCAGTGATTTGATAGCAGATGGGTTGGACAGGAACTCGAACGAGGTTCGTATCCTTTTCACTACGACCCACTGCCTCGCATCAACGATTGGCCTTGGTCCCACAAGCGCCTTACCAACCTGTGATTCCTCAATTCGAATACCGGTATCCTGAATCCAACGGAGCGCACGAACCTCCGGTTCCTTCCCCCGGATACCATCAAACCAACTGATTGCCGTGTTGTCGCGTTGGTATTGGGAGATGGTGGAAACGCCCCCCACAACTAACGCCAACACCAAAAAACCCTCAAAGGATCCTAGAGAGAAACCAAGCCAGTGATTCCATCGATGCCGATTCCCACGATCTAAATAATCTTGCGCGACTCGGTTGCTTACCAAAAGGAAAAACACCGGCACGACAATCGCGATGATAAAACAGCCGGCGAGACGGTTGGCTAAACCGGTTAACCCCGTCTGCTCCATAATAAAAGCCTGAAACAACCTGGCTGTGGATTCGCCAACATAAAAAAGCAACAATCCTGAAACGAGCAGCACCACGTGTATCAGGAAACCTAGCCTGTATCCGATCAATGCCGTCACACCCGCAACCAACCAAAGAGCAAGTGACATGGTTTCGGATTGGAGAAAGAAATAACCAGCGGGCACCCCGATCATCGCAAAGACGATCAAGTCGTCAAGCATTGCGCGCGTTTGCTTTCTTTTCCTCGTTCTTTCCTGATTGCCCTCTGACATACCTTCGTCTCTCATCTGATCCAACGAATCCTGAGTCATCTTCCGTTTACCTCCGACCTGTTGATCAATATCGGACATGAACATTGATTCATGCTCTGAATCAATGCGGGTTAGTTTATTCCGGTTATAGCGACGACAACGGATTTTTCGAACATTTGTCCGAATTAGCCCGAAGGAACATAGGTAGGCTTCTTCACACGCAGCTCTCCGGTGCCCGAATGATTCGCTTCTTTCAATCCACATTGATTCTACCTGCCATCACCATGGCATGGATGTCGGCAGCACCGTTAAGGGTTTTCAGCCAAGATTCCGAGGCCAATGCTCCGGTTGCGGCACAGGTATTAGTCGTCGCTCCCGCGGTGCCTCTGGCCTCACCTGAGGTGGGTGACGGAATTGGTGACCTGATTGAGAAAGCGAAAATCCCTCAAGCCGTAAACGGCAGCTTCCAACTCCCGCCCCTCTTGGCACCGTCGACCGCGCAGAACCTAGCGGAACTTCGACAGGTTCCTAAAGATTTTCGTAATGAACGAAAAGTCCCGAGTATCCAGTTACCCGAGAGCGGTAAAGATCGCGATAAGCACTGGGAATGGACGACCGTGAAGTGGAAAGCTCCCAACACGTTCTCCAACCCACGTTATTTCGAGGATCGAATGTTGGAGCGGCATGGACACCAGTCCACGGAACGACTGCAGCCGCTTCTGAGTGGCGCGAGATTCTTTGCCACCATTCCTATGATTCCGTACTTGATGGCTGTCAGTGAACCGCAAGAGAGGGAGTACACATTGGGGTACTACCGCACCGGCTCAGATGTTCCCACCCTCCGACAGCGTCCGCCTTACGAGAGACGCGGGGTCCTCTCTGAGGCCGCAGTCGTAACAGGTTTGTTCCTTTTGGTCCCTTGATCAACCAACGACCGTAAGGCCGCTTCGGACAAAAGGTCGCGATCTTCCAGCTGACGCTCGCCAGAGGAAAGCATTTGGCAAGCGGCGCATCCCATCGCACCCAATGAATCGATGGCACGGTCGCGATTCGTGGGAAAACTGCCTTGCACGCGTGAAAAGCGGCTTTCTATCCCGAATTACACCCCCTTGGCCGCCATGATGCC
Organism: Candidatus Nitrosopumilus sp.; assembly: GCA_964225475.1. Lineage (GTDB taxonomy): Bacteria > Planctomycetota > Planctomycetia > Pirellulales > Pirellulaceae > Rubripirellula. Next base: position 9,969 of record CAXQOB010000082.1, read on the forward strand.
GAAGGTGGGATCAAAGAAAAACTGAAAAAAAATCGGTTCCCAACGAGGCAATCCCGGGCAAAGGATCCTCCATCGGCGGTGTATCGTACCATTTCGAGTTGGATGCTCTTTTCCTGACTATCTTGAGCGGATAGAACATAGTGTAGTGAGACAATTTGGATGACCCGCGGAGACGGATTTTGATGTTTTATCTCTTGATTATTGCTGCAGCAGCCACTCGACTCTTTCCACACCCGCCGAACGTTGCCTGCATCGGCGCCATCGGCCTGTTCGCTGGCTGCTACCTCACCGGCAAGAAAGCTTACTTGGTCCCGTTGGTTGCGCTTCTCCTAAGCGACGTGGCAGGTCATCTATTGGAAATCCCCGGAATGGGCTTTTACAATCCCATCACGATGCTCGCTGTTTATCTTGGCGTTGTGTCTGCTGTCCCGATTGGTCGCTTGATGGCGAACCGCAAAGCCTTGCTGTTAAAAGCTCCCGCAGGTTCGATTGCGGCATCCACCGCATTCTTCCTCATCAGCAATTTCGGTGTCTGGCTTGGTGGTTGGTACACCCTTTCGATGGCTGGCCTCATCACCTGCTACGTTAACGCGGTACCCTTCTACGGCTACACATTGGTAGGAGACCTGGCGTTCACTGGCATCCTTTTTGGAGCTTGGGAAGGCTCAAAATTCTTCGCGACGAGGAAAGCACCTGCCCTACAGGGATCTTGAAAAATCCTGTTCTCTCAAGGAAAGTGTTCGCACGTACCTGTGGAAGGTAGGTGTGATCAAAAGAGTTCGTCATTTAAAGCTCTTGCCTTGTCCTGCAGTAAGCATGACTCCACCATTGCAGTGGTGCGTTAATCGTTCGAAACGTCAACAAATCCCGGTCACGGTGATCCTCGGCGAGTCATCACCTGCTGTAATAAATTCGCCAGCCGGCATGGACCTGCTTGCGGGTCCATTGACTGACGTTGCTGGTGGATTAATGCTTCCGATCGGTCAGTGACTGACGGCCAACTCCTGCTGTGTCAAACTCTCAGTTTCTTGCACCACAATGCGACCGCCAGCGCTCCAATAAAGCGAGTACGTAACTGGCACGAGGTAAAGAACCACGACGGTCGCGAACAACTCACCAAACGCGATGCTTGTCGCCATCGGGATCAAGATTTGTGCCTGAATCGATGATTCCAGCAAAATCGGGGTGAGACCGCCGATGGTAGTAATGGTCGTCAGTAATACTGGCCGAAAGCGGCGAGAACCAGACTCTTCAATCGCCGTCTCAATGGGCACACCATTTCGAACACGGTTATTGATAAAGTCGATCAATACAATCGAGTCGTTGACCACAATTCCAGTCAATGCAACGATTCCGTACATACTGAAGAGTGTTAATGGAATCTCCATGAATAGATGACCCATCACTGCACCGAGCATACCAAAGGGAATGATCAACATGATCATCGCGGGTTGAATGGCTGATTTAAACTCCAGGGCGAGCAGAACAAACATGACAATCAAGGCGACCGAGAAACCAAAGAAGAGACTCCCTAACGACTCTGCCCTCTGCTCTTGCTGCCCTTCCCATCGAACACGAAGGGAAGGAAAATCGCCCAAAAGCTCCGGTATGAAAGTAGCCTGAAGATCAGCGACAACCTCTTCGGCATTGGCAACGTTCTCGTCCAGATCCGAAGAGACGGTAATGGAACGAGCTTGATCAATCCGATTAATCTCCGAATAACTTCGCACAATATCAATCTCGGCGAGCTCGGTGATTGGCTTTTCAATACCATCCGCGAGTCTCACGCGGATCTCATCAAAATTTGAGAGCAAGCGTCGGTCATTCCTAGGGTACGTCACCATTACTTTGACCTCATGACGACCACGCTGCACACGCATCACCTCCTCGCCGTAGTAAGCGGCTCTCACGGTTTCCGCCAGATCTGCTGTACGAACTCCCATCGCGAATGCTTCCGGTTTGATCCGAAAACGATACTCCCATTTGCCGGGAACAGAATCGTCGCGAATGTCAAACAAACCCGGGTAGGTACTAAGCTGCTCTTTGCACCTTTCAACCGCTTTCTCCAGCTCACCCACTGATTCCGCGGTGCCAAGCAGTTTGAACTCCACCGGTGAGCCACCGGGGCCAAAGGACCGAGTACCGAGCGTCAACTCTTCGGTGCCGGGAAGGAATCCGACCGCTTCACGCCATTTACCAACGATCTCTTGGCTGGGAACACCACGATCCTCGGATTTGATGAGCTCAATCTCCACGCTCCCTTTGTGGCTACCTCCCCCCGCTGGCGACGCAGAGCCGCCAGGGCCGGATCTTCGAACCTGAGCACCAACCACACGAAAGGAATTTCTGGCGATAGGAGTGCCCGAGTTTTCGTAATCCTCGGCCACTTGCCAAAAAGCATCCTCCACCTTTTTCATCGCTTTTGCGGTCACGCTCGCTGGGGTTCCATCGGGAAAGGAAACCGATGCATTCAAGGTGTTGCCATCAACGCGGGGAAAAAAGGTGAACTTAATGATGCCCGATTTTTGTAATCCAAACGTCAGGACGATCGCAGCGATACACGCTGCGCTAACCACCAAACGATGGCTAAGTGCGAGACGAAGGGTCGGTTGATAGATGCGAGCGATGAACCAATCCAAGGCGCCGCTTGCGTAACGGTTTGCGTACATTGCAGGAATCATTAACCACTTGAACGCATACAACACCGTGTTCAGCACTCGGAAGAGTAGACTTTTTTCATGCGCAAGGTGACAGGGAAGAATCGTTACACATTCCACCAGGGACGCGAGCAACATGGCGATAATCGCGGCAGGCATGACCGCAGTGAACTTCCCCATGGTTCCGCTCACAAACAGCAGCGGCGCGAACGCCACCACGGTCGTCAACACCGCCGTGATCACCGAGGGAATGACTTCCACGGTGCCATCGATCGCGGACTGCAAGTAGGACTTACCCATTTGCCGGTGAGCGAACACGTTCTCGCCAACCACGATGGCATCATCGACAACAATCCCCAATGCCATCACGAATGCGAACATGGAGATCTGGTTGAGTGTTTGCCCGGTTAAATACAAGTAAGTTCCCGCAGCGAATAGCGAAAAGGGAATACCAAGTGCCACCCAGAATGCCAACTTGGGATCCAAAAACAACATTAGGATTACAAACACAATCAGCAACCCTTGCCCGCCATTGCGAACAAGAAGGTCCAATCGCCCTCGAACCTCAACCGACTCGTCACTCCATGTCATCAACGAATACCCCTGAGGTAATTCAGCCGATTCAACAAATCCCTTGACGGAGTCAATCATGGCAAAAAGATCCTGCGAGGTGCTCCGCTGAACGGAGAGTGCCATCGCAGGCTGACCGTTAATAAAGTTCAGCGAGGTCGAATCCGCAAACTCATCTCGAACCCTCCCAAGATCACCGACAGTAAGCACTGCGCCATTGCTGTCTGCAACCAGTGGCAGTTTTGCGATCTCACTCCCTTGCGTACGCCTGTTGTTTCCACGCAGCAGGACTTCCTGTGATTCACTTCGAATCGAACCGGCTGGCAATTCGCGATTCTCTCGCCGAATGATTTCCGCCGTTTGGCGAAGAGTCAGCCCGTAGGAGCGAAGGGTCTCTTCAGGAATTTCAATATCAATCTGATAATTACGCGCAGCGAGATAGTCGACCTGCGCGACCTCCGGGAGCGATAACAAATCTTCTCGAATCGCTTCAGCGACCTCGCGGAGTTGCAACTCGGCGTCAACACTGATTCTCCCCGTCTGATCCGCTTGATAAGGGCCGATAATCCCGACCCTTAGGGAAGGCCTTCGATTGGTGACCAAACTGATCTGATGCTGCTCCGCTTCACGGGGGAAGCTGGGAATTCGATCAACCTCTGAACGGACTTCATCCAGTACACGATCAGCGGAACGTCCACCGGGAACCAATTCAAGCACGACACTACACGCACCTTCCTGGGCCACCGTGGTTACTTTCTTGACGCCCTCAATCGTACGAACCGCTTCTTCTATTTTCTGTCCGACACCCTCTTCCACTTCTTGTGGGGCTGCACCGGGATACGGCACGGTGACTAAGATCCGATCCAAATCAAACTCGGGAAAAGACTCCCGATTCATATCACCCATGCAGTACCAACCAACCGCAAGTACAGCAACCAAGCAAAGGTTCAAGGCTGATGAATTTGCGATGGAAGACCGAACCAATCCTCGCATCATTGCGCCACCTCAGTCACTTTCTGACCGACAAAGGGCGTTGCAAGCGGACTGATCACGATCGAGTCGCCAGCAGCAAGGCTCTTTTCCACCTCATAAGCAACCACAAAATCAGTCTCGGCGGTGGCACGCTGCAGCTTATGGCTCACCAAACCGCCATCACGTACGATCCAAACAATTTCCCCAGGCTGAATTGCTTTTTGAGGGATTTGAAGAAGCCTCCTTGGCGGCTTTACGAAGACAGTGACCTTCACGAACATTCCAGCCATCAGGGTCGGCGGTTGCCTGGAAACCTCATCGATCGGGCTACTTCCCGACCGCGATGAAACTAGTGTGACATCCAGTGGCTCATCAATCCGCAACCTGCAGGGCACCATTCTTGTCTGCTCATCGATACCGCCACCATCGTAGCGATCAAGCACACCTTTCCACTGATATTCATTCCCATCCAGCTCGAAACTGACCACTGCCTCAGCTGCCGGAAAGTCATACCCGGAGGAAAGCAATTGAAGCGATTCGTTCACGCCCACGGAGCTCGTTTGAGAACCACCGCTTTTTTCATCTGCCTGGCTTTGCCACAACCAATGCATCTGCCGCATGTGTAGCTTGCAGGCGACATCGAACTGCGAATTATCTTGGATCACCGCGACCGGACTCCCGGCCTGAACAAACCCGTCCTGTTCGACGCTCTCATCGACGATCATGCCGTCTAATGGAGCTTGGACCTTGGTTCGCTGCAAAGCCAATTGTGCTTTCTCCAGATTGACCTGAACAAGCTGCTTACCGCTCTCCATACGCACCAACCGTTGTTTCAGCAGGCTCTGACTATCCGCAATCTCCCTTAACGCATTTCGGGTCGAAAGTTCAGCACGCCTTGCTGTATCCAATTCACTTTGCGAAACGGCGGCAGACGATGAGAGCTGGAGGTTCCTTTCAAGTTGGCGTTGATCAATCTCAAGCTGCTGCGATGTCAATTCGTATTGATTCTTAGAAGTCTGAATCTCGACCTCCAATTCGTCAATCATCGCCTCCGCCTGCTTGAGTTCCTCCATCAAACGTTTGACATCAAACTCATAATCACGGTCATCAATTTCAAGAAGCAACTCTCCCTTATGAACCTTGCGGCCTTTGCGGCAGTTCTCCATTTTTTTTGCAACTCGCCCCTGCACCTCCGCTGCAATTCGGATCTGCCTGTAAGGTATCACTAAGCCATCAACTTCCACCCGAAGAGAATCGCTGTACGGCTCGACCTTCACCGTTTGGACAACTGGATCGCCGCCGCGACGCGGTGGGCGTTTTGGAACCTCCGGCTCACCCATCGCGAGATACCCGTAGACACCGCCACCCAAAATGGCGATTGAAATGATCGATTGAATGACAATCCCGACTGACTTCATGAAGATCTTCTTTCCTAGACGAACCCATGCTCCAAATGCATGGAAAAATGTCTCACAGAGCTTTGCCCGTATTTGGCACTGATGGCGGCATTCGGTGAACGATGTGTCAGAAAGACACAACCGAACCTCTGACACACTGTAGTAACAGGTGCATCATCATTCACGGACACTCACACGAAGTGTTGGATGCACCGCGAAATCGCTACCCAATAAGGTTTCCGACAGTTTAGCTCAAAGGGATCGATTTACTCCATGATCCACCGTCCAATCCGTCGAACTAGTGACATTCCGCTGGAAAACCAAGAATGGTCCGCTCGTTCGAACCGTTACAATCCTTCCAACCTTGTTAAGTGGAGGCACGCGGTGCTCCAAACCGTATTGGGGTTGTACCGAGTGAATCTACCCATTGCGTTTAAGCCATACCCCGTGCGTTTAAGCCATACACACTGCGTTCAGCCATAGTAGCGAGCTTTCAGTGAACCGAGTAATGCGGAATTGCGTTCTCGCGATCCAGCACCTGACTCAATCAGCGAACGAAAGATCGCCACGAGCCGGCACCTATGAAAGGTCAAGAACCCAGCTCCTACAGCGGGAAATGCCTGCATGATTTCACTCGATAACCGCTCAGACGCCATGCAGTGGCAAGCGGGCTCTGGCTAAGCTTGAAAAACCTGCATAGAGATACCGACCTAAAAAACGCCTTTGAGAACTCCGATAAAACCAGCACCCATCCCGAAAACCAATAACCGTCAAACATCGGTTAAGTCCTTGAGGTCGTTGGGTCGCGCTAGCGAGCATCGCGGAACTCGCCACCCGAGTCCTCTGCTAATCGCATCAGAAACTCTCGAGTGAATCCATCAACGGCCAAACCAATCGTATTGAGGTTCAGGTGCCGAAACCGGTTGCGATGTAGAATATCTGCGAGGATTTGCTGATGAGCTACAATTTCGCCAATGGTTGGTTTGCCATCGGTTAAAAGGTAGACCGCCTCTAAATCGGCATCGTAATCCAGAGCAGACCGCAAAGCGGCGTAGGTATTTGTCCTATCACCAAATCCCAAGCTGCGGACAAATTCAATTGCAAGGTCCTTGTTCGCCTCCGTCGCTTCAACGAGACCATCATTCCATTGATGCACCCTTGTGTGGAAAGCGACGATTCCAAACTCGGCATCACCGCTCAAAGCTCTAATCGCCTTGATCAGCTCACCTTTCGCTCGATCGAGGCGAGGCATTCCGTACCATGGGTCCTTCATGCTTCCCGAATGGTCGAGGATGAACAGAATTCTCTTGGCATGTATATCGATCCCGTAATACTGCTGAGGCTTGAGACGCATTCGCTCCAACGATTCGGGTTTATCTGAATCTGCAGAAAAAAAACCACTCGCGGTGACTAACTTCGCATTCGACTCATTCACCTCAGGCTCGCGAAGCTTGTCGGTAAATCTCTTGAAACGCTTTTGATCACCACTAAAGTCGTCGACCAAGCGTGCCTCAAGGTAGGTGTCAACGTGATAACGCAATTGCCCATCAAGGTCTGAACGTAACCTCAGCAAGATCTCAGATGCATCCGCATGCCCCATCTCGATAAGAGCCCTGATGACCTGAAACCGATAAGCATAATCCTCTCTGTACTCAAGTCGATCAACGAGCTCATTGAGAAGAGGAATTGAGTCAGTATATTTTTTGCGGCCGATTTGACCCACTGCTAGCATCGCAATCTCGGGGTAATCACTTTGCAGTAAGGTTTGTAAGGCAAGCTCGGAAGCTTTTGTCTCCAGCTGCCCTAATAGATGGCAGAGTGCCACGGAACTTGCTTCTGGGGGTCGATCCTCGGTGCACTCCTCCCCATGTTTCAGAAGTGCCTCAGTTACGGCATCAAGGTGCTGCGTCAGACGCTGCGGATCTTTCGATAAACGATTGATCTCACGAAAACGAACCGATTCACTCGGCGCGATCAACGTCCGATAGACGACGTCAACCGCGTTGGCATGGCTGTCACTCAGAACGCCAATCAGCGTACAGCAAATAATAAGTGTTGTACTTCGAATCATTTGGGGTCACCTACTGCGGTAGTCCCTTACCCAATGATCACATACAGCCTGACGCTTTCTTAGCGAGGCATCACAAATGGTTGAAACACAGAACTCGTGACTGCAGACCGCCCGAAGGGCTCCGCGCCCAAGACGTTCACAAGGAACTCGCTGATCACTGAATTCTGCTGCGAGCCAGTTGGAGTGGTAGTTGTTTCACCCTTCAGCATAACAGAGTCAAACGAGCCTGATGCAACATTTGGTGGGCTCTACAACGCTACACGACACTTGCGGAAGTAGCGATGAAAGGACACTTGTAAATGCGATCATTTGAGTCCCGCCCCGGCACGAACATCATAAGCGTCATGCTTTAACGTGCCGAAGCGAATACCCAACCGGCAATCCTTAGGCTCCTGCCGAGGTATCATTCAGCTCGTTCAGGCTTGCATGGACTCCATCTCAGCCCGCTTGATCGAGGCGTCCATGTCCTCAAACACATCACCCATGCCATCCTGAAAAACCCTGCCAATAAGAAGGTTCGTGACATTCCCTCGATGCTCAGGATGCTCTTTCATGAACCGGCCGATACTGAACTGTTTGTTGTAGAACGCGTGGACGAGCTTCCTGACCCAACCTGCTCCCTCTTTGAACGCCGGGATCCAACCTCCCAGCTGTTCTCCGGAGAGATCAGACTTTTCGAAACCCTCTACAACAGCGTCCCCGGCTCGAACTCCCATCTCGAGAGCAAAGTAGACTCCCGACGAATACACCGGATCAATGAATCCGAGTGCGTCACCCACAAGCACCCAACCCTCGCCAGAGCTTTGGCTCGTCATGTAGGAAAACTCTTTTGCGACGCGAATGTCACCCAGTTGTGTTGCGTCCTTGAGTCTCGGCATCAGCCCGGGGCACTTCGCCAACTCCTCCTTAAAGACCTCTTCGGCCGAACCACGACCCTTCAGCAGGTACTCGTGATCCGAGACGCAACCGATGCTGGTGATACCTCGGGACAAAGGGATGAACCAGAACCAAGCTTGCTTGTCCTCTGTGTTCAGGATGATGGTCGCACCTGAGTTGTCCCCTTCTCCGCGCGTTGCATCCTTGTAATAGGTCCAAACTGCAGCTTTCTTCAAATCTGGGTCAACCTGCTTCAAGCCCAGTTTGTTGGCGATGAAGGATTGTTGCCCCGTTCCGTCGATGACCACTCGACAAGAGATCTCCCGCTGCACGCCGTCCTGGTCTTTGAGAATCACGCCCTCCGCACTTCCTTCTTGGTCGAATATGACGTCGACTAACCGAGTGCGGTCGTAGGTGTCCGCTCCGACCTCAGCGGCGCGATCAAAAAGCATTTTGTCAAATTCGCTTCGCTCCACCTGCCAAGTGTCGCTGCAATCGCGATCATCATGCTGTCGAAAGAAAAACGGATCCGACTCGGTACCACGATGCGTTACAAATTGAACGCTTTTCTTTACCTGCCAACCCTGGTGACGGATGCGCTCATTGACGCCTAACCGCTCCAATGCCCAAAAGGTCTCGGGCATGAGAGATTCACCGACATGGAACCGAGGCATCGATTCCCGTTCCACAAGCAAAGTGCTGTGTCCTGCCTCGGCGACGACCGTTGCAGCCGATGCACCTGCGGGACCTCCACCAATGACGACGCAATCGTAACTTTCCTTCATCTGTCTTATTCCATCTTGACTGCCAAGCAGCGGCTGTGATTCTTTTCACCATTTGTCGGTCGAAACGAAGCAAAGTTCAACCCACCCACAAGAGGGTTACGGCTTCATTTAAATGACCGCTGGGGCCAGATTTCCCCTGTTTAACTCTAGGAGCCCGTAAAGGTACCGGCTGTGAGCGAGCGAATTAACGGCTGAACTAGTTGTCGCCCATCGCTTTCCCCGTGAAATCACCGTAGCCTATGCCTCGGATCGGTGATTCATGCCAGCAAAAGCCGATCGTTTCACCTACAATTCGACCTGTTTCCTATCCCTCCGTCCAGTTGACGGTTCGCGGGATCCTGTCGATGTCCGCATCACTTTTAACTTGCCTTTCTAAGACCACAGCATGATGTATTCGCTTCGGAGCACGCTCCTCCTCGCCATCTCCACACTCACCTTTCTCGGGGCGCTACTGGATCGGGCGACCGCCGAGGAACCCAGAAAACCCAACGTGGTCATCGTGATTACAGATGATCAAGGCTACGGTGACCTTTCCTGCCACGGAAACCCAATTCTGAAAACGCCTCATCTCGATCAATTGCATGCGGAGTCAGTTCGCCTCAAGGATTATCACGTGGCCCCGACCTGCTCTCCAACCAGATCAGGCTTTCTTACCGGGCACTGGACCAATCGCACCGGAGTTTGGCACACCATCATGGGACGGTCCATGCTTCGCGAGAACGAAGTGACCATGGGGCAGATTTTCAAAGACAACGGATACGCGACCGGTATGTTTGGCAAGTGGCACCTCGGTGACAATTATCCGTATCGTCCAGAGGATCGCGGCTATACCGAAGTCCTTCGCCATGGAGGAGGAGGCGTTGGCCAAACTCCCGACTATTGGGACAACGCCTATTTCGATGGAAGCTATTGGCATAACGGTACCCCGGAGGCGGTCGAGGGCTTTTGCACGGATGTCTTTTTCAATTACGCCAAAAGATTTGTGAAGCAACAGAAGGCCAAGGGTCAGCCATTCTTGGCCTACATTGCCACCAACGCTCCACACGGTCCAATGCATGCACCGGAAGAATCAAGCGAGCCATACAAGGATCAGAATGTCAACCTCGCAAACTTCTTCGGGATGATTGCAAACATTGACGATAACGTTGGGAAGTTTCGTCGCTTCCTCGATAACGAGGGTCTAACCGACAACACCATTTTCATTTTCACCACGGACAACGGCACATCCTCAGGCGCCGGAGTCTTCAACGATGGGATGCGAGGTAGGAAAGGTAGCCAATACGACGGTGGTCATCGCGTGCCGTTCTTTCTTCATTGGCCAAAAGGCGAACTGACGGGTGGTTATGACGTTGAACCGATTACATCTTATGTTGATGTAGTGCCGACCCTGATTGATCTCTGTGACTTGAATTCTCCCACGGGAGTTAAGTTCGATGGCGTCAGCATTCAGCCGCTACTTGATGGGAAGATAGATGCGGACTGGCCTGATCGCATGCTTGTAACGGATTCACAACGAGTCAAAGACCCGATCAAATGGAAATCCAGCGCCGTGATGACCAGCCAGTGGCGACTGGTCGATGGAAAAGAGCTTTATGCGATCAAGCAGGACCCGGGGCAGACCAACAACGTTGCGGACCAGAACCCAAAAGTCTTCAACCGCATGCGAAATTTTTATGAATCGTGGTGGTCAGAGCTTGAGCCAACTTTTTCGAATGCAACGGCCATCTACCTAGGACATCCCAAAGACAACCCCGCTCGCCTTACGAGCCATGATTGGATCACGACCGGTTCAACACCATGGAACCAGTCACACATTCGCCGCGCCGTCACCGGCAAGGGTAATACAGGCTTTTGGAATGTTCAGGTTCACCAAGCGGGAACCTATCAGATTCGCTTGCGACGATGGCCAGAAGAGTCTGACCTTGCGATCAATGCGTCACTGGAACCGGGAGCGAGTGTCCCCGGCGCCAAAGCCTATCGAACCGCTGCGGGCCAAGGAATCAATCCGAATCAGGCCTCGCTGAAAATCGCCGGACTTGAAGTGGAGAAAGAGGTCAAACCGGGAGATAAGGAAGTTATCTTTGAGCTTAAACTCCCCGCGGGCAAAACACGCATGTCAGCCCTCTTCCTCTCTGCCGATGGCCAGCAGCATGGCGCCTACTACGCCTACGTCACCAAGAAGAATTGACGAGAGCATGAACGAATTGGTAATTCCCGCTCGGCACGACAAGTTGTCAAAACGTCAAACTCCCGACTGGGGAGACAACACCACACTTTGGAATTCTCCATGCTGACACAGTCGGCAAGGGTTTAGCAACAATGATTGATCCATCTGAATTGAATGACTATTCCGAAGCGGGGTATGTGCTCAAACGAGGTTTTTTTGAAAGAGGTGAAATTGATTTACTCAGAGCGAGTGCAAAGAAGGACAAAGAATTAGATCAACATTCGTTTGGGAGGAACGATGGCGAAGGCGGCACCGTTCGACTTTCGCTCTGGAACCATCCCGGACAAGGGATCTATGGAGCCTTCGCAAGGTGCAATCGCATGGTTAGTTTTGCAGAGGCACTTCTGAACGACGAACCCTATCACTACCACAGCAAGATGATCATGAAGGATGCCCGAGTGGGTGGCGCATGGGCATGGCATCAGGATTACGGATACTGGTATCAGAACGGCGTTCTGACACCAAATCTCGTCAGCGCGTTCATAGCTGTCGACCCAGCGACGCGTGAAAACGGCTGCCTGCAAGTCATAAAGGGTTCTCATCAATGCGGTCGGATCGAGCATACATTGACCGGCGATCAAGCGGGAGCAGAACCTGAGCGTGTGAAAGCAATCATGCAACGCATGGATCACGAATTCATCGAAATGGACTCTGGTGATGCTCTGTTCTTTCACAGTAATCTTCTCCACCGAAGTGATCGCAATCTTTCCGAGTTGCCTCGCTGGTCGATGATCTGCTGCTATAACGCTCGAACCAATGATCCATACATAGAATCACATCACCCTCGCTACACCCCACTGGACCGATGCGAGGACTCCGAAATCATTCGCTTAGGGTCTACCCACGTGGACGACGCAGGGGGAGCGGTTTCTTTTCTTGACCCGAACCAAGACTCCAGCGCCACATCTCTGCCGGAAAACGAAGAACCCTAAGGTTTTGACCGCGAGAGAAAAATATTGAAGGAAAAGCGTCAACTTTGGCGGATTTGAAACAACGAGAACTCTAGAAAACAATCTGCAAAAACCAACTTGGCATGATCCGGTTCCGTTCATCACATCTGACTAAACAATTGCTTAACGGAGCAAGCCTGGCCTTCAAATCGATTTCCCATCAACTGAAATAAGTACGCGTTACCCGGACGACACCGAGATTGATGATCGAATCCTCGAAACTGATCCAAGAAGCATGCCATCCCCCGCTGCCGATCGATCGCTCGGTCCCGATCGGGTGTATCGGGACCGGATTCATAATGGCCGACTGCCACCTGCCCGCGTACACCCAAGCGAGTTTGAACGTGCAGGCAATTGCCGGACGCAACTTCGAACGCACACAGGAGGTGGCTTCAAGGCACCGAATCAGCAGAGCTTACTGCGACTATCGGGAACTTCTGGACGACCCTCAACTTCGAGTCATCGATATCGCTGTGCCACCGGACATCCAACTTGAGGTGGTACGAGAGACAGTAAGCCGGTCACACGTGAAAGGGATTCTAGCGCAGAAACCGCTCGGCCGGGATCTCGCCGAGGCAAAAGAGATTGTCCAATGCTGTGAAGAAAACGCGATCACACTCGCGGTGAATCAAAACATGCGTTTTGACCAGTCAGTCCGCGCCGCAAAACAACTACTCTCCGACCCGAGTGATCAATCCAATGTGATCGGCAATCCTGTTCTTGCCACCATCGACATGAGAGCAATCCCACACTGGATGCCTTGGCAGGAAAGACAAGGTTGGCTTACGTGCCGAATCATGTCGATTCATCACCTCGACACGATGCGGTACTGGTTTGGGAACCCTCGACGAGTTTTTGCGAGTTTTACACAAGACCCTCGGACCGACTTCCAACACGTGGATGGAATCGGACTCTATATCCTTGAATACGATTCAGGCCTTCGGTGCCAAATCTGTGACGACGTTTGGACCGGACCAGCAAGGGAAGGTAGTGCGTCAGACATCGGCATTCATTGGCGGATCGAAGGCAGTCGCGGAATCGCAAAGGGCACCATTGGATGGCCTTCCTACCCGGAACGAACTCCGAGCACCATCGATTACACAACGATCGGAAAAAACACATGGATACAGCCTCGATGGGAGGAGGTTTGGTTTCCCGATGCTTTTATCGGTCCGATTTCAGACCTATTGATCGCAATGGAGAACGGCACGACCCCAACCCTCGCAGGGCGTGATAATCTCAAAACGATGGCCGTGGTTGATGCGTGCTACCTTTCCGCAAAGGAGAAGCGGGCGGTAGAAGTGGGTGAACTGCTCCCCTGAATCACGTTGCCCCAGCAAGCGTGTGAAGAATCGTCCGACATGCCATCAGGTCTCAAACCACTAAAAACCTGGCCACTCCAGACACGCCGCAATCAGTGCTTCAAATTCAGATTCAGACAACCCCGCTCTTTCGCGCATGCCCATCAGCACCTCAGTTCGATCTGAACCAAGCTCGCCTCGTAGCGAGGCCGCGAGAAACATCACCTGGATCGCGAGACGTTGCTGATCACCATTCCAGTGTTTAAACACACTCTCCACATAATGTCCGGCTCGAACCCCCGACTGCTCTGCCTGGGAACAAAGACGCCCTAGCTCCTCACGATCAATCGGCCTCGAAAAGATCTTTGAAGCCAAGTTCCCTAGCGGTGCAATCTCTTCCGCATTCATGTATCCATCGGTGAGCACAAAAAGAATCATCGACCGAAATATCTCGTGCTGCACTTGTTCGTCCAGCAATTGCTGGTGTGACTCCTTGTCCACCTCTAGCACAGACGTATCCCAATTCGCTCGACAGTCATCGCACTGTATCACCAACTCAACCGAACCTATGGGTACAACTGGAATGAAATAAAGCGTCAGCCATGGACGCTTTGCTCGTAATCGATAACTCTGCACCGACTCACAATCTGGGCAATAAAAATCACCTCGCTCGCGAGTTCGAGTCAAATTTATCGTGCCGATAAAAATCATTGCTTCTCTTCTACACCTCTCCGATCGATGGACCTCATCTTCGGTGACGAAAATCCTCGCTCATCCCCAAAATAGATTCTTACTCACATCACGATAACCCGAACATCCGCCATCGCGATGACCTCACCGCCAACCGTCTTCGTTCGACCTCAAACACTCCCACTCTTGTTAAGAGTGCAACCCGCGACGCCTACCGGTCCCTCTATTTTGCCATTCGAAGGTCCCGCAGAACCCCTACGACTCAAAGCACATATGCCCAACCACTTCTCTCGCGGACCTTTTCTCCCGCGTACCTTCTCTTTCTTCAGCGTACCTTCTCTAGCGTACCGACTGATCTAGCATACCCACGGATTCGGCCTAGCAGTGCTCATCGCGAAACCACGGGCGTTCGGAGCAACTGCTGGGACACTGCAGCCGCCCTGACTGTGAGAATTAGACCATTTGATCCAATTGAAGGGTGGCGTCATCTAACGAAACTCGCCTTACAAATCGGAATGACCGTTACCGACGGACGCACGGGGGGTAAGACTAACCAAAGCAAGCACAGTAGTCGATAAGCTTTCCATACCTGATCGGCAACCCAAGCTAGGTGTCTTCATGCAGACACCATCCCGGGTCAACACGCTTCCCTGTACACTCCGCACTTGCTTAACCAGATCCGACTGAGATAACCATGCTAGTTCTTTCACGGCACCGAGACGAAAGTATCATGATCGGTGATGATGTTGTTATCACAATCGTGGATATTCGGGGAGACAAAGTACGGCTTGGTATCAAAGCCCCTCAAGAGATTACCGTGCATCGGCAAGAAGTCTACGACGCGATCAAGCGTGAAAATGAGGCGACACAGGAGTCATCTACTAACTCGTCAAACCAAGACGAAGCTGCGGGCATCCCTGACTGAGATGCAGGCTGATCATGCGCGTTGATCCAGTCGAACGCGCACTTGCCCTTTCGACCTCTTCGAACACTCTTCCTTTTATGCTCGCTTCCTCTTCGCGTCACCTTTCAAAATCTGGTGGCGAAGCGACCGATGGCGCGTCAAGCAGCGAAGATTCGGATGACAACCTGCGCGTCCGAGGTTTCCAAATTCTGATAACGCAGCATTCCCAGACCGCATTGAGGCAACGCACTGGTTGTGCCGTCCGCCGAATCCCAGGACATCAGGGGGGAACGGGTAGCCATGATGTTTGCACGACGCTTTCGTCGGCCAGTTGTCGCAGTCCCACAGAGGGGGTGTCGACCGGGTGCTTTGCTTGACCGCCCGCTCCAGACGCCGGATACATCCCTGTGACGAAGTCACGTTGAAAACCAGATTGGGGATGCAATCAACCTCAATGGCGTCCTGCTTGCTCCCCCTGGTTTTGACATCTATCTGCGAAATCCTCCAATTGCCGCGCCCGCAGTGAGCTCGATGAAATCTCCGATTCGGAGGTTTTCGATGATTCGATCAGGACATCCTCGCGAAGGGCGGTGGAAATGCCGATAACACCACCGGTGTACGTTTTGATCCGTAAAACCGGCACGATTGGGCGCATGCTCGACATGGCTTCAATCGCGGGAAGACGTTTCCCGTCGGTAATGCCATGATTGGCATGGAAATCGCGTTGAAGTGACACCGAGCGTCAAAACAATTGATGAAGTATCAATACAATGAGGCGTCCTGAGACATGTGTTGCAATTTGCAACACATGTTTATGTACGAGCGGCAGTTGAAGACGCAGATTGCTTGTTTTTTCATGGAGAATCGAGACATTCGAGAATAGACTCTAAAAGGTGTCTGACTCACTATGTCTCAAATCGACAGCAAAAAGATAAGCCACAACCGAATCACATGCTCACCGGTCAACAACTCAACCGGTGAAGAGCGTGATATTACGAGCGAGTTCCCAACAGCGCATTCGCGTTCACAGCTAAGCGGAGAAAGTTCCATGGGATTGCGACACGTCGCACGCACCGCCAAGAGAGCGGCCCTTTTTTCATTAATTGCCACCTTCAGCACCACCTCGATGGATCTGCATGCAGCAGACATCGTTGATTCAGCGAGTGCTCGAATCGCCACCTACCAGACCGAGCAAGGCGAGAGCTTTTTCGCCGTTGCTCTGCAACCGTCTGCGGATGAGGCAATTCTTGAATCCGTTAGATCGCAACCGGCTGACATCGTTGTCATCGTCGACACTTCTGCGACTCAGGTTGGTGAGTTCCGAAGCGACTCGATCGCTGCGTTGGAATCGATCATTGGGGGACTTCGCCCGCAAGATCGCATCTCGGTGTTCGCGGCCGATGTGACCACGAATCCGTTAACCAGCGGTCTGGTATCTGGGACTGCTGCAACGGATAGCGTCCAAGCTCTCTCGCAGCGTCTTCCATTGGGGAATACCAACCTGATGGACGCAATCGCGACCGCACAGGACACATTGAGCGATTCAGAGAAATCGCGAACTCGATCGATCGTCTATGTCGGTGACGGCACCGCAGTCGACACCATGGGAGACCAAGATCGCTTCGGAGACATGATTGACGGCCTTCGCCGAAACCATATTTCGATGCATAGCGTTGCGATCGGAGCGACTCGTAACATAGAACTACTTGGCATCCTCGCGAATCAAACCGGCGGAATCATTGGAGTCGTTGGTGGTGATGCGTCCAATGACGCTGAAGCCCTTGGTAGTCGCGTTGCTGACTCCGCAAAGATGTCAGCGATATGGGTCAAAGAAGCGAAATTACCGGGTGGAATGGAATCCGTTCAAGCGGATCGCTTACCACCACTTCGACTAGACCGAGATTCGATTCTTTTGGGCACTGCGACCGAAGCTTCCCAAGATGGCCAACTCGAAATCATCGGCGAAGCCGCAGCGGACACCATTCGGTTGACCTCAACGGTGACCATCGAAGAGAATCACCCCGACTTTGCATTCCTTCCAGGTCTCGTACGTCACTCCTCCGGAAACGACGGCCTGATGCTTCCATCGGCCGGATCAGACATGCTCCGCGAGACCATTCGTGTGCTGTCCTATCAAGCGGATCAACTGGTTCACGCTGCAAACATCGCAATGCAACAGGGCAACAAAGCCGGCGTCAAGGCGGTTGTCAAACGTGCACTCGAAGCCGATCCCAACAACGCCGAAGCTCAAGCGATCGATCGAATCATGGGCAATCGCCTGATCGTTCAGAATCAGCAAAAGGCTGACGATATTTTCGGAGCCGCAGCACCCGCGCCTGCAGCACCCGTGGATGACGAAAACCCGTTCGCTGATCCTCAAAAACCAGCACCAGCACCAGCTCCAGCACCTGCACCTGCACCGGTTGCAGAAGACGTTGCCGGAGATGACGACCTAACGGAAGTTCGTGGTAACCTTTTGAACCAAGTGCAGTCTCAGCGTGAAGCTAAAGAAGGACGATGGAGAGCAGAAGTCCGAGCCCCACTTCGTGAGGCAAATCGCCGACTTCGCAATTCACCCGTTGGAGTTGCGGGAAGCCTAAAGGGACTTTTGGCGAACCTGGAAGCACTGCCGGACATCAGTCCACAGACACGTCAAGAACTGACCTCACAGATTCGCGCGTCAATCCAAGTTGCTAGTCGTCGCGAAGCCTCGTTCCTTGAAAGCCAGCGGAACCTGGAGCAAGTGGCACAAGGTGCTGCATCTTCACAGCGCATGCTTCAAGACCGCGTTCGCCGTGAAGCGACCCTGAAAGTTCTCTCACAGCAGATGAACGCCTTGGTCGACGAGGAGCGTTACGCGGAAGCACAGAACGTTTCCGTAGATTTTGCGGAAGACGCTGGCATCACAATCACAAAGAATTCCATCGAGGGACAACATTTTGTTGAAGAGCCTTTGATGCTTGAGATGTACGCTCACGACAAGAAGCTCAAGGTTCTTCGTGAACGAGCATTCGTCGACGCAATGGCTTTGGTCCTTAAATCCAATATTCCATTCGTTGACGAACCACCAATCCAATATCCAGATTCCGATTGGTGGCGAACCATGAGTCGCCGACGCATCGAACGATACGGTGCAATTGAACTGGTTGGCGACAACGAAACAGAGCGTCGCATTCAGTCGGCACTTGGTGATGAAACCAGTTTCAGTTTCGTTGAGCTGCCCCTCAGCGACGCAGTTCAACAGATCAGCGAAGCCCACGATATTCCCATTGTGGTTGACAGCCGAGCTCTTGAGGAGATTGGACTTTCAGCAGAAGAGCCAGTGAACATTTCTCTCAAGAATGTTTCACTACGTTCCTTCATGCGATTGATGCTTCGAGAAAACGAGCTGACCTACATGATCAAAGATGAGGTCATGCAGATCACCACGGTCGAAGCGGCGGAACAAAACCTCGTAACCAAAGTCTACCCCGTCGGTGACCTTGTCGTGCCTCTCATGCAGCTTGGCGGTATGGGCGGCGGCATGGGCGGCGGCATGGGTGGCGGCATGGGTGGCGGCATGGGCGGCGGCATGGGCGGCGGAATGGGCGGCAT
>CAXQOB010000083.1:0-6291 GCA_964225475.1 Candidatus Nitrosopumilus sp.
CACGCCCCGACACCACGGACGGTCATATTTGCATCCCGCCCCGCCGTTGGCCGGGCAATAACCGCGATCAGCTGATCATTTTGCAAGACGTAATCACCGTTGATCCAATCTGTCTCTTTTCCGGCAAGTGGGCTCGATGTGTTGGGAAGAATCTCAAATACCTCTGCCCCTTTTGAGATTGAAACGAAAGAAAGACAAAACACCGCAAGCAATAAAAATTGCAAAAACTTGGATCGTGACAAGTGTGTATTCATTGGCTCACTCGCGCAACTGGCTGGAAACTGTGATTAAGAAGTATAGCGAATACAGATACCCCGATGAGAACCCGCTCCTGTGAACTCTGTGATGAGCAAATGTTTTAATGAAACAACTGACTTTGGTGCCAAGAACGCTCTAGAATTGATAGCCCGGCCGTAGAATAGAGACAGCATCGGAACCGCCTGAATCAACCGACACGAGAGGGTAAAATCATGGGTAAGCTTTATTTCATTTTCACCATAATCGCATTCGCAGCGATTGCTGTTTTCGCAATCCAAAACCGCGATTCAATCTCGGTAACGTTTCTGACCGGGTCGGTGGAAATCCCGAAAGTAGCAGTGATTACTGGATCTTATCTCTTGGGAATGATCACTGGTTGGGGCTTGTTCGGCCTGCTGAAACACGCCATCAAAAATTCAAGCACTGGCGTAAAAAAAGTTAGCAGCAAGGTCTCGGATGATTCCACCTGAATGAATCCTCTCGCGAACGTTCAACTATGCCAAGATACTATCAACGACTTTCGACTCTCGCTCATCAGGTCCCATTCGGTAACGTGCACCGACCGCGGCAGTCATCGTGTTGTAGACGTCGATTCCCTCCGCATTGACGTCGAGAATTTCACCTGTTCGAAATCGCCCCTTCGATCCACTGATCGCGTGAAAGACACCGGACAACTCTCGTTGCACATCGTTATGCCTGCCATCACCTGATTCGGTAGAGATTGTGATGAGTGAATTATCAAGGATTGTCTTTCCGTTTGCGTCCAAGGCATCCGGCCCATCTAAAGCCTTCAAAAAATAAGCAAGCTCACGCATTTTCAGGTGAGCATGAGCACGTAATTCTTCGTTCGCCTTGTTCTCCCTGAACTCGTGCCACCACTCATGACTGCAACCTTTTGAACCCGACGCGTTTCGTTGACGCGCGTCATCAAATGCAAAGACACGCTTGCCTTCGTATTGGTAATCACCACGTAGCCGGATTCGCTCACCGGCAGCTAGAAACGTGAGAGAACCAAATCTTGTGCGATCCATTTGCACGGCGGTAACATAAAGATCCGCCATTAGACGCCACTCATTAATCAGCTCGTCCAGCGTCAAATCAATTCCTTCACCGCCGGGATCAGCAGATCCTCCATGGAGCAAATTCGATACTTCAGGTGCTTGAGGCGCTCCGGGCATCTTCGCCTGCAGTCCATAGGCTCTTTGCTCGTACTCGCGAATTCGGTCAAGATGCTCTGCAACGCGAGTCCTCGAAGTCGCTCCCAAGGGGGATCGATTGCCGGTCATGTGTTTATATTGCTCCAGAACCGAATCAAGCACGCTTCGACGAAGTCGCTGACGTGTCGCATCACCTTCCGCTACCCCCTCCACGCGCCCAAATACCCTCTCAAAAAGATCTCGAGGACGCTCCTGCATCGTTGCAGCAACTGTTCCATTGAAGTTGTAACTATGAACATATCTGCCGACTCGACTACGGCGAAAAAAAGTACCCGCAATCAATGTCGGCACCATCCCGGCGGGCAATCCATCCGGATAAGTTGCTTGACGTATCACTTGATCAATCGATGGACCACCGGCTTTTGCCTCGCCGTCTGGCGGTTCAGCAGTAAATGCTGCCGTGGCTCCATCGTAGTGGGCGTTGATACCCTTCTCGTCTGCCCGCAAATGATCCACGCCACGTAGAATCAACAGCTTATCTTTCAATGGCTTTAGTGGCTCAAGAACACCCGCATAACCCTCTTTTTGTAGCGGTGCGGGAATTCCCAAACCAAAAAAAAGATTAAACGCACGCTCCGGGACGGGAGCCTTCACATCACCCATCGCTCGGCCTGCCGGCGAGTCGCACATTTCCTCTAAAAGTGGCAGCCCAATTGCTATCGCCCCAGCGCCTCTTAATACAGTTCGACGATCTAACGATTTACTCATTGTGATACCTCGGTTGGCGATCTCTGTACGAGATCACTTTTTATGAGTGACTTCATCAGCACTCGATACCCACCACCTTCTTCCTGCGCCTCATCATGGACTCGATCCACAATACCTGCCTCCTCTACAGTAAGAGGACGCCCCAATGAAAACTGAACCACTTTCCAAGTCAAGCTTCGCTTCACACGCTCTGAGTTCGCGAGCAAGTCCATCAGTTCAGAGACACTCTCGTACTGTACCGGCTGAGACTGGCCGGGAAATAAAACCTCACCATCATCACGCAGTTCATTGCCATGCTCATCCACTTCATGGTAGGCACCAATGCCGTCAAATTTTTCGAGACCGAAAGCGAGCGGTTCGAACCTCGCGTGACAAACACCGCATGTTGCATCCTTGATCCTTGATTCGGCGATCGCACGCTGAGTCAATCCAAAGGCGGTCTGGGGCGGTGTTGTATTGACACAAGGGGGCGGCGCATTGACGACCCCTCGCAATAAATCATCTAGAACGAATAACCCGCGCGACACCATTGAGGCATCATCCCCGCCTAGGGTCAAAACGCTTGCCTGCGTCAGCAACCCGCCTCGGTGAGGATTCCCAGTAAGGTCATAAGGCTTAGGGCCCTCAACGAGATTGGCATCCAAGCCGTAAAACTCAGCAAGTTCTCGGTCAAGAATCGTCACCTGTGCATTTAGGAGATCAGATACAGGACGACCTTGTCGCCAAATCACTTCAACAAAAAAATCAAGCGTTTCATGCCGCATCTGCAACGCTAAGTTTGCATTCCAATCCGGAAACCGTTTTGCATCAGGTCGAAGATTCTTGAGTCGTCCAAGGTTTAACCAGTCGCCGACAAAATGCTTCGATCTTTCGATCGCTCGTTGATCGTTAAGCATACGATCAACTTGACTCTCCAATCCCTGAACCTCCCAGAGCTCACCCGCATCTGCGGCTCGCATCAACTCTTTATCAGGCGAAGCACCCCAGAGGATATAACTCATGCGTGTTGCAAGCTCTCTGGAATGCACTCGACGAGTTGCACCATTACCTTTTTGGAATTCAATTCGGTAAAGAAAGCGAGGCGACTGCAACATTGCCTCCACGACACACCCAATCGCTAACTCAAAATCACCCCCAGCACTGGCAACCGTTGTTGCAATTCCACAATAGTCATTCAATTCTGCTTCGCTTATCGATGACCGCAGCAACCAGTGCCCGATCTTTTCTACCTGTTCACGCATGGTAGCATCGGTAGAGAGCTTTCGGCTTTTACTGAACCGACTTGAGAAATCCAACACATCGAGGCGACTGACGATTATTTCAGACAACTTTCGATAAGCTTCAACGTGCTTGAGATCCACTCCCATGTTGTAAGCCGTATTGCTAAAGCCATCCGCCCTTACATCAGGTGGCAACAACTCGAGAGCCTCTTTCTCGACATCCACACCAAGCGATGCTTTCACCGTCGCGACATACTCCGCAACCGTTAAACGCTGAACCCATACCTCACCCGACAGATTTTGATGGCGATAAACAGCCGGATCAATTGTCTCAATTGGCCAATTCGCTCCATCCGCAAGCCACTGACGCAAAATCTCTTTTTCTTCAGTTCTCAGCGGTGGTCGATCATGAGGCATTTCGTCACTAGAAACCCGACGCAGTAACAGACTCTCGTCAAGATGATCCAAATTCAACAAATCACCACTTTCACCACCCCTCTGCCAGCCTGCTCGAGAGGAAAGATCTAACCCACCTTGATGTAACGCTGCATCGTGACACTCTAGACAATGACTCGCCAAAACCGGAGCAACTTTGTGGGTAAAAGCACGCCGAATTCTGGCACTAGCAATCTGCTCATTGGTCATTTGAGAGCTACCCTCAGAACCTGCTTCAAACAAAGCTGACACGTGTGATTGCTCGATGCACACATCATAGATTGCGAGCCTATACAGACTACCGACCCACGGGCGACCACCACCAACCTCGTTCGCCAACGACAAGCGGTAGGCAGAGTCCCAATTCCTAAAATCACCAGGCACGACTGCCTGCATGACCACTTGCCCGTCTTGATAGATTGTCGTTTCACCGGATCGGTCACGAGTGATCAGGACGTGAGTTAAGGCCTGGCTTAAATTCCCTCGAGGAGATGAGGTTGACGGCAAACCATTTCGATCACGACGACTTGTTCGGAGACGAAAATCAAAACGATCCTCATCCTGACCCAATGTAAAATTTCGATGGCTCGGATCCGAGGAGAGCGAGATTAATCTCGCTGGACCTGCTTGATCGAGACTCATCGTTTCCAGCCAGACCTCAACCGATATCTCATTGGTTTGCTTCAGAGTTTCGGTAAGCAGGGGATTTGAAGTTTTCGTTGATATTTCGGTCGAGGATCTAATCCTCAAGCCACCGGATATCCACTCCACGGAATCGCGATCGGGAATCACCAAATCAATCTCCGGTATTTTCTTTACCTTCTCGGTAATAACGTCGCCCTCAGAGTCATTGAACTCATAAAGGACAATTGGGCCTGGCATCGTGGAGCCAGCAGGCGGCAATTCAGTTGCATCATCAGCGAAAAGACAAGCAACCATCGAATCACTGAGCAAGAGACCAAGTGAAACAAGCGTGAGTGTGATTTTTATGAATGATGAGTGAAACATTAGCAACCTTCTACCGTGAGGGTAACCATGCAGGTATTTTCCCATCACCCGTCAACACTCCTTCCAGCAACCATGCCAAATTGAACCTCGCCATTTTGGATCCAGCATGCTCGAAGTGCAGATAGATCCAACCTTCAGTGGTTGTCCCCTCACGTCCCGCATTGAGTGACGAGTAAGCAAATGCGCCTTTCTCGACTAACCGTTTCAAAGGCCAATGTTTGCCTCCATCAAAGCTAGCCCAGACCGTTCCATTGCGACGCGATGATTCATAGTCGCAATTGCTGTAAACAAGCACATCTCGGCCCTGAATCGGCAAACGAACCAAACCACCCATGCACCCATAATTCGTGTTTTGTGGCCCATCAGGTAACACCTGACATATATTTGCCGCTTCCCACGTCTCTGCTGAATCGCCGCTGCGTGCCACCCATCGCCGTCGAGGATTTTTTCCTTCGGGAGCCCAGTGTCGGCGAGAGTTGTAATAGACCGTCCCATCAGACAGCTCAGCCAAAGTTGCTTCACCGGTACCATTCTCTGGAAAAGGCGCACTGGTTTTCCAAGTTTGACCATGATCATCGCTGAAAATTGCATTCGTAAAATGTGTTGGCCATAGACTCTCAGGGCGATTTCCCTCTCCATAAAATCGAGTCGCTCGAACGAGTCGCCCTGCATGCTCACCCCTCGTAATTGTCACCCCGTGCTCGTTCATGTGCATCGATGGCATTCGCCCCTCTGCATCGGGTTGGATTTTAAAATCATCCTTAACCCACGTTAATCCATCATCTTGACTGCGATAGAGATTCAACGGCGCGGGCGGGTGCTGGTCTTCAACAAAAACAAGCAGATCACCGGTCGTCTCATCTAGTGTTGTTCCGCCTCCATGAATTCCCTTCTCCGCGATTGTGATTTCAGGCCCCCAAGTTAAACCGCCGTCCTCGCTTCGCCTCACTCGAATGCGGGAAGAGCCCCAAGTTGCAATCACTGTGCCCTTCTTGCTGACAACAACATTCGGAAAACGCTCGTCACCAAACACTTTTACGGCTGAAAAACGTGGTTCCCCAAGAAACCGATTGAGGGATCCATCTTGATTCAGCTCTTCCGCAATGCTGATGTTTGAAAAAAACAACAAGAGGAACAAAACGGAAAATGTTGAAAATTGTCTAGTCTGCATTCTTTCAATACTCTCATGATCCCAGGTTGTTATCGTTTGCTCGTTCGGTGGATCCATTGCTCGACCACAATGGAATCGGCCCGCCGCGAATTTGCCGATCTGCCAACAAAAGTCGAAAAAT
Source organism: Candidatus Nitrosopumilus sp. (assembly GCA_964225475.1). Classification (GTDB taxonomy): domain Bacteria; phylum Planctomycetota; class Planctomycetia; order Pirellulales; family Pirellulaceae; genus Rubripirellula. The sequence goes on from CAXQOB010000083.1 coordinate 6,139, forward strand.
CCCAAAAGGCATCCCCAAAAGTCTAACGGATAGCCTGCTCGCTTGCGCTACAATTCAGTCACTGTGGGGCAGCAGAATTCCCCGAACCCCGTTGATTCTGCCCCATAAGAATTGGATCCACCACTCAGATGATAAAATCAAGCAAGGAGAAAC
>CAXQOB010000084.1:0-93768 GCA_964225475.1 Candidatus Nitrosopumilus sp.
AAGAAAGCCAGAGTTAGGCGAAATTCTCGACAACTCCCACTCGGTTAATCCCAGCACGAATTAACCAATGAGAGAAATGATCAACGGTAGCTCGCTCGGTCCTTGTGACATCCTGAACAACGACCGCACTATCGATCCCACAGGCGTCCGAAACGTTCAAGGAATTTTGGTCGCCTCCGTCAATTACGATTAAATCGAATGAAGATCGCAGATTCTCCAATAACTTCTGAAAGATGTGATCGCTCTCCTGCGTATCATTTTGCACTTCGGAACTTGGAAAGAGGGTAACACCATCTTGGATGGAATGAATCGCAATCTCATTCATGGAAACGGCGTTTGACAATTCCTGCCAACCACACTCAATCTCGATTTGCAGCACGTCCGCAAGAGTTTGAGACTGACGACTCGCATCCACCAACGCCACCTTCTTCCCGGTCAGGGCAGCAGAAAGAGCCAATCCGATCGCAACGCTTGTGCAGCCCTCGTGCCGATGAACGCTGGTAACTAAGAGACTCGCGAGGCCAGTTTCTGCCGCCTCTGCCAATCGGCCTCCCACCTCACTAAATAGACCATCGACTTGGAAGAGCCTCGTAACTGCGTCCGGAATCCTCAGGGCATCTACCTCCCATGCGGCTCGAAAACCTAGGTTTGTTTCCGTAAGGCCACCCGATTGCAGTCGGTTGATCGCTCCTTCGGTGCAAGCAGGGTCTCGATCGTCGGATGATTCGCCGTACGCAGTCAAAGTATGCTGCAGCGATACGGAGGATCTTACCTGTAATTCGGTGTCCGGAACGATGTGGTTCCCATTTAACTCCGATTCTGCTTGATCAATTCGAGCGATACTTTCATCTGGTGAATCGATCCATATCGAGGCGCTGCCCGAAATTGACTCATCTATCTCAAGACCGCTTTGGGTTGCGAAGTCGGAAGACAAGTTACTCCCGGATGAATCAACGGCTTGAGTTGATTCAGTGCGACTCTGATTATCACCGCTCGCAATCTCCGATCGCTGCGTACCGCTTGATGCGGTGATCTTTCCATGTCGTTGACGTGAGAACGCCTGCACAAAACCTTGATTCGCAGAGTTCATCGAAGAAAAGCCTATTACTTGATTGTGGAAGGGAGATTGCTTGGCTCAGACGCGACACGCTCAATAGGCGGCAGATACTTCAACCAGTCATTAATTTGCCTAGGTGTTGCAGTCTGTACCGGTGAAGCAACCGACTCTGGCTGTGACACCAAGTCATCGATTGTATTCGTGGGAATCTCGGTTAATTGCTCCAGGCTTGGTAATGCTTCATTGAGTGAATCACCCTCTGCGATGTCAACCATCGCGACGGTTGATTCAGCTTCGATCTTCTCAGAGACTGCATCCTCCCTCGTCGAAGCATTTGGATCCGACAGATCAACTAGAGTCTCACTTTCGATCGGAGAAATATCTTGCTGATTTTTAGCAGTCAAACTTTGCCCGGCAATTGGATCACTCGCAGCGGGGTCGTTATCGGCCGATCCTAGTTGCCTCTTGCTACCCTCGGTTTGACCGAGATCGATATCGATCATTTCTGGAAATGGCAAATCAACCGCTCGATCATCAAAGCTGAGCAAATCCGCTTGTTCCGGAGTTGACTTGTTATTCGTGTTACCGGTCAATAACGCTGCTGCGACTACGCTGAGTAGGAGTCCGATTACAATACCGTTGGAACCGATTCGCTCCGTCCACTTTCGCTTGGCGGGAATGACCTTTGGTGCGACCGGCATTCGTACAACGAAGTTGTCGTTTTGACTCTCCTCTAATTCGAAATATGAATGTTTTTCCTCTGAATTAGGCTGTGCCATCTCATCGGAGATCAACGGCTCACGGGAAGTTTCTTCATCGAACGGCCCATCGCTTACGTTTAAAGCTACCTCCGCTACATGATTCGTTTCGGGTGTAACCTCAGCGTCGGTCTCAGCCAAGAACGATAACTTGACGCGATCCTCTTGCAGAAGCTGCTGAGCTTGTGGATCAGCTAACTTGCGAAGAGTGAAGAGCACGGGCGGTACCGGCAGGGACCGAGACTCACTTTTCGGCTCGGTCGAAGCCAGCTCTCGGGCGTCTTTTGACCTATCTTGATCGATGGTCATTCGAACTTCCTGTCCTTGCGGGGTCACATCATCTTTGAATCGGCGAAGGGTCAGACGCCATCGGCGCACTTTCCCTTGTTAAGGATCGACCGTCGAGTAAACGATCTTTAGGGATGTGTGAATTAGCTAAACTTTAATGGCACAGCAATAGCGACTCAGGAACCATCCAGCAGAGGGGGGGTCAGCGACGCTGCTGATAGCTAGCATTGCTGTGAAAACGCTCAGGATCCGAATATCGGCAAACCGCACAAGCACATAACGAAGAAAGAGATGCTGCAAAGTGGATTAACGTGGATGCGAAGGACGATGAAACCCATCTGCGGTGCCTCCACCCGTTGGTAGAGGTATTTGCGACTCGGCCTTCATGGTTCGAGGTCCACGGCCGAAAAGCCCCAAGGTATTGAGCAACAACAACTGGTCCCCCTCGCTTTTTTGCGAACGTAAAAGCGCATCAACGCGAATTCATGTGCTGTTGGGTCAACAATCGACAGGTGATTAAATCGGTTTGATGTTCAGGACAAGCCGGGCAAACTGAATTTACACATTCCATTCCAAATTCATCGTTTTTATGCCCATAATTCCGCGGGTTGTGAGATACGGCTCGGCAAGAGAAGATTTGGACCTGAGAAAATGAATATGCGTTTCTGTTTACTGATAATTTTTGCAAATGTCTGATATCAACCCCGCCGTATCGAACTTACCTGAGATCATTCGTGAGCGAATACTTTTGCTCGATGGTGCGATGGGAACGATGATTCAACGTCTTCAACTCGATGAAGCTGCGGTACGCGGTGATCGATTTGCAGACCATGATCCCAGTAAAGATTTAAAGAACTTCTCTGATCTACTGTGCCTCACCCATCCAAATAAAATCACGTCAATCCACGACGCCTACCTGGAAGCGGGTAGCGATATTGTGGAAACCAACACCTTCGGCGCATCACCGGTAGGAATGACAGAATTTGATCTGCCAATTGATCTCGTCGATGAAATCAACAAGGCCGCTGTGGCATGCGCCCGGGCAGCGACAGACAAATGGAGTGAGATTACGCCTGACCGTCCTAGATTTGTGGCTGGATCAATCGGTCCGACAACCAAGCAAACAGCGATCAGCACAAACGTTGAAGATCCGGCACATCGAGACGTAACGTTTCAGGAAATGCGTGACAGTTACCTCGCGCAAGTCCAATCCCTTGCCGCTGCGGGTGTGGATATTCTCTTGCCAGAAACCGCAATTGACACACTGAACTTGAAAGCATGCCTGTTTGCAATTCAGGATTTTTTCAATTCCGGCGGTAGACGGATACCCGTCATGGTCAGTGGAACCTTTGACAAGATGGGACGTACTTTTGTCAGTGGTCAAAGTGTCGAGGCATTCGTTACTTCGCTTTCTCACTTTCCGCTTCTATCGATCGGCATGAATTGCGCTTTGGGCCCAGATGTAATGCGGTCACACGTCGAAGCGATGTCTGATTCAACGGGCTTGGGAGTAAGCTGCCACCCTAATGCTGGCTTACCTAATGAAATGGGACAATTCGATCTTGGACCATCTCAAATGGCTGAGATCGTCGGCGATTATGCGGATAACGGTTGGATTAATATTTTGGGTGGGTGCTGCGGCACCACTCCTGATCACATTCGTGCAATGGCCGATCGCGTCCAGGGAAAAAAACCAAAGCAGGAAAAACAAGGGCCGATCTGGACGCGTCTTGCTGGTCAACTACCGATGGAAATGCGCCCTGAAATCCCCTTCACCATGATCGGCGAGAGAACCAACGTCACAGGAAGCAGGAAATTCGCTTCGCTTATCCGGAACGAGAACTACGAGGAAGCTGTCGAAGTCGCGCGCGAGCAAGTTCAGAACGGAGCGACGATCATTGACATCAATTTCGACGATGCGCTTCTCGACGGCGCAGAAGCCATGACTCGGTTCTTGCGATTGATCTCAGGGGACGATGTAGCGGCATCGGTTCCAGTCATGATCGACAGTAGTAAATGGGAAGTCATCGAAGCTGGATTGTGTAATTCACAAGGTAAAACCGTTGTCAATTCAATTTCCTTAAAAGACGGGGAAGAGGAATTCGTACGCCGCGCCCGGCTCATTCGCCAGTACGGTGCTGCTGCAGTCGTCATGGCATTTGATGAAAAAGGCCAAGCAACAAGTGAAGATGACAAGGTTCGAATCTGCAAACGGGCCTACAAAATACTGATTGAGCAGGCAAGTTTTCCACCCGAAGATATTATTTTTGACCCGAACATCCTCACAGTTGCAACCGGCATTGAAGAACACGACAACTATGCGGTTGATTTCATCAACGCGGTGCGACGCATCAAAACAGAATGCCCTGGCGCAAAGACCAGCGGCGGTGTTAGCAACATAAGTTTTAGCTTCCGTGGAAACGACAGAGTGCGTGAGGCGATGCACAGTGCGTTTTTGTATCACGCGGTGAAAGCCGGTCTAGATATGGGAATTGTCAACGCAGGGCAACTCGAAGTCTACGAGGAAATCCCGGCTGATTTACTCGAACACGTTGAGGACGTACTTCTTAATCGCAGATCCGACGCAACCGATCGACTATTAGATTTTTCGGAGACCGTCAAAGGTGCCGGTAAGAAAAAGGCCGGAGAAGATTTATCGTGGCGTGAGGCACCCGTCGCTGAACGAATGAAACATGCATTGATCAAAGGCATCGATAAATTCATTGTTGAAGACACAGAGGAAGCAAGGCAGTCTGTGACGCGTTGTCTGGAGGTTATCGAAGGGCCTCTGATGGATGGAATGCAGGTTGTGGGCGACCTCTTTGGAGAAGGAAAAATGTTTCTTCCGCAGGTTGTAAAATCTGCTCGGGTGATGAAAAAAGCTGTCGCTTACCTTGAACCATTCATGGAAGAAGAGAAGCGATCCGCTGGGCTAGAGGGTGCGTCAGCTAGAGGAAAATTTCTTTTAGCAACCGTTAAAGGCGATGTGCATGATATCGGTAAGAATATCGTTGGCGTTGTTTTGCAGTGCAATAATTACGAGGTAATCGACCTTGGTGTCATGGTGGGCAGTGACATTATCTTGGAAGAGGCAGAAAAAAACCAGGTCGACATGATTGGACTCAGCGGTTTGATCACACCTAGCCTTGATGAGATGGTGCATGTAGCCCGAGAGATGAAGCGCCGTAAAATGTCAATCCCGCTACTCATTGGTGGTGCAACGACAAGCGCGAAACACACAGCAGTAAAGATCGCCCCGGTATACAGTGGACCAATCATTCATGTACTGGATGCCAGCCGTAGTGTTGGCGTGGTGGAAAAACTGATAAGCAGTGATCATCGAGATGAGTACATTGCAAAGAACTTGGAAGATCAACAGAAACTCGTAGCCAGCTATCAGGGTCGACAACAAAAACTGGTGAGCTATGAAACAGCCTGTAAAAATGCATTCCAAACGGACTGGAAAGAACTTGAAGTACCTCAACCTGCTTTTACTGGCACTCGAGTTCTAACTGACTTTCCACTATCCGAAATCAGACCCTACATTGACTGGTCACCTTTCTTCATGACTTGGGAATTAAAAGGGAAGTACCCGCGAATCTTGGAAGATAAGACGGTGGGATCACAAGCGAAGGAACTTTTTCACGATGCCAATCAACTGATTGATGAAGTCATCGAGAAAAACATCATTCAAGCCAATGCTGTATACGGTTTCTGGCCTGCTGGCAGCCAAGACGGGGATGTCGTTGTCTTTACTGATGAAGGTCGCAAGACTGAGTTAGCGACATTTCATTTTCTGAGACAGCAATGGGAACGAAAAGGGCAAAAGGACTTCAGGTCACTATCTGATTACATCGCCCCGCGAGATTGTGGAAAACCTGACTACCTCGGCGGCTTTGTAGTGACGGCGGGAGTTGGTGCTGATGACTTTGCAAACCACTTCAAATCTGAGCATGACGATTACCGTGCGATCATGGTGCAAGCAATAGCGGATCGTTTTGCAGAAGCATTTGCAGAACTATTGCACGAAACCGCCAGAAAAGATTGGGGATTTGGGAATGCCGAAACACTAACCAAAGAAGAACTGATTGCTGAAAACTATCGCGGAATCCGTCCCGCGGCAGGTTATCCCGCATGCCCCGATCACACAGAAAAGAAAACCTTATTTGAATTGCTTGGTGCAAAATCGAATACCGGTGTCGATCTCACGTCCAGCTATGCGATGACACCAGGGGCGAGTGTTAGCGGTCTCTACTTTTCACATCCTGAGGGCCGATACTTTGCTGTCGATCGCATCACAAAGGATCAGGTCGAGTCGTATTCTGTGAGAAAAGGACAGAGCATTGAAGAGACCGAACGCTGGCTGAGCCCCAACCTTGCCTATGAACCCGAAGCCTCCTAACGGGCTGATAATCGCATCGTGTGAATGATGAACTCGGGTAATACGCAGGCGAAAAACCGACTGATTCAGATCGGACTCTTATCAGCGAGATTTACACTCAGCTATTTTTTTCAGGCATAATTGATGTAGTTATCCATCGAAACAATCAAGCCGGAAGCCTGCAGATGCGACAAAGCCTTTTGCATACGTCAAACATTATTCTGTTCGCATTGACGCTGACTTGGACTCAAACGGCAACAATTGCCATGGGAACAGAGTTGTCTCCCTCGATACAAAAAATCAATGGAATTGAATTTCAAGTTGCCGATGGGTTGCAAGTAGAACTTGTTGCATCTGAGCCTCTTGTGAAATGGCCAATTGTTGCCGACTGGGATCAACAAGGGCGTTTAGTGGTCGCTGAATCTGGGGGTATTGCAAGACCGGTAATTGAGCACAACAAGTTAGGCCTACACAAAATCATAAGACTTGTGGATGTCAACCACGATGGTCGTTTTGATGAGCGACTTGTCGCCGCCGAGGGTCTTGGATTCCCTGAAGGAGTCCTCTGTCTTGGAGATTCAATCCTTGTCTCAATCCCCCCTGAAATCGTTAAGCTGTCTGATTTAGATGGTGATGGATTCTGTGAAGAGAAAGAGGTGTGGTTTGATGGCCAGACCATTACCGGATGTGCCAATGACTTGCATGGCCCTTATTACGGTAGGGATGGTTGGATCTACTGGTGCAAAGGAGCCTTTGCAGAACAGACACACCAGTTGCAAAATGGTCAAGAAATCGCATCTACCGCAGCTCATCTTTTTCGCTGCAGAGAAGATGGAAGTCAATTAGAAGTCGTCATGACCGGCGGCATGGATAATCCAGTGGAAATGGCTTTCATTCCAGAGGGTGAAAAATTTTTCACAAGCACATTCTTACAGCATCCGAGCCAAGGACTGAGAGATGGGATTGCACACGCGGTGTATGGCGGTCTCTTCGGGAAAGACCATGGCGTTTTAGACGGTCACACTAGGACAGGTCCCCTACTGCCAATCATGACCCAACTTGGTCCAGCAGCACCTAGTGGTTTGATCTACCTAGAGAAAAAGCATCTGTTTAACCCAAACCCAGACAAAACGGTCAACCGCCTGTGCTCCGCATTGTTCAACTTACACAAGGTTTGTATTCATGAACTGGTATTAAAAGGCTCGACTTATTCGACCCATGACACGGACCTCGTATCAACTGAGAAAGTAGATTTCCATCCTACCGATGTCATTGAGGACGCGGATGGCAGCATCCTGATTCTTGACACCGGCGGTTGGTATGACTTGTGCTGTCCCACATCGCGCGTTGACCAAAAGACTGCGCCCGGCGGGATCTACCGTATCAGCAGCAAATTGACGGAGGATATTGCTCGCGTCGCAAAACGCCAACCAGCAGCAACTCATCTGGAAAAGCCAATCATCGGTCTCGATTCACCTCAACCGTGGATACAGCGAGAAACACTCCGAAGCTTGACCAATAACAATCTCATCGACGAGCAAGTTTTCCAAGAAACGATACAGAGTAATGTTTCGCTGAAAACAAAACTCAATTGCATATGGGGGCTTTGCGCACTCGGTACTCCAGAAGCCTTGCGTTTATGCGATCAACTCTTAACGTCTGACATTCCAGCCGTTGCAAAAGTGGCCTGCCACGTCGTTTCGCTCCATCGTTATCGACCCTCCCTGCCTAAACTTCAGAAGCTCCTTAACCATTCGAATGCAGCAATCTGTCGGGTTGCATCGGAGGCAATAGGCAGAATCGGCAAGCAAGTTTCTGTGAACGCGATTTTGAACGCCGATCACCTTGGGTCAGAAGATCGTTTCGTCCAACACAGTTTACGGCATGCTTACATTGAGATTTGCAGACAGCACAAGGACTTCAAGTTTCCCCAAATGAATCTCAGCGACGAACAATTAGCCACGACCGTACTTGTCGCATCTCAACTGAACCGTGTCACGGAGATCGACACGGATATCCTCTTCAACGCACTAAGAAGCCAAAACGAAGAATTACAGTCAGTTGTCACAGATGCGATCTGTCGTGAACCAAAATTGATTAACCGTTCAATGGATTCGGTGAAAGCACTTTGGAGTGAAGCGATTACGTCCAAATCTTCCGCTATTGCTGCGGTTAAAATATTAAGCCACAGTAAAGATCAGCCCAAAACTGCCGCATTCATTTTAGATCTACTTTCCAATGCAGTAACACTGCACAGTAGTCACCAAGAAATCCTATCACAGCAGCTTGCGAATTTCTCGCCGCAGAAAATCGATTCACATTGGCTAGACCAACTCCTTCAATGGCTTAAAAACTGCTCGCCATCCGTGAGGAACTCTATCGCAGAAAGCCTTTCGAATCTCAGCTTGAACAGCATCGATGCCATGGCCATCAGCGAGGCACTCACTCTTCTCGCCCAAGATGAACAAGACATCAGAATTAAACTGAAATTGATCAGAGCGATACCAAACAACGGGTTTGAATTACCAACTGAGTTAGAATCCGAAATACTTAACGATTTCATCACAAATACAAAAAACAGCCGGTCTCTGTATATGAGAGCGATTGACCGCTGCAAACTCAGTGGATCAGGGGCAAACATTCTTGCAGAAGCGATCAAATTAGCTCAACCACAAGAGATGACGACATTAATCGAATCTATCATTCGATCAAATGATCTTACTGCCGCAACTCAACTCCTTCAAAATCTTGAGGAAACACCTGCGTCAAAAACGCTTCCGCCGGACTACTTAGAAAATGCGTTCAGGAACTCACCCGAACATTTGAAAGAACTTGCAATAGCGACGAGCAAAGTCATTCAAATTCCTAATGCGGGTATCAAGCAAAGTGTGGAGGAACGATTAACGAGCCTCAGCGAGGGAGATCCGGTTCGCGGACTTCAGCTTTTCAGGAATTCAAAATTCGGATGCAGCAGTTGTCACAAGATGGGCTACAGAGGGCAACAAATTGGTCCCGATCTCACAAGAATTGGGAACACAAGAACCCCCGAAGCTCTCCTAGAAGCCATCCTTCATCCCAGCAGCAGGATTGAACAAGGCTACGAAACCACCAAAATCCTTACTGCAGATGGACGTATTTTGAACGGAATGGTCATAGATGAAGAAAATGATACGATCACGTTGCGACTCACCGCAGACCGTATTGAAAAACTAAATAAGTCAAATATTGAATTGAGAGAACCGAGCTCAATCTCAATTATGCCGCAGGGCCTCGGAGAGTTGCTGAGCGATCAAGAACTCTCCGACCTTCTTAAGCTTTTAATTTCCGCAAAGTAATCGTCACCTCCCCATGCAATAGCCGAATAATCAAGCACAATTAACTTTGGTGCACATGAAAAGGTCTTGGTAAACCGAAGTGCTGTGGCCCATGACGTAGCATTTTCTGCACTTTTGGCGATACCTTTTTGTGGACAAGAACGAAGAGGATCACAAAACCAGATTTAAATCTGTATCTTCGTCGCCACAAAAACCCCGATCACATACGGTTTAGACAAGCGGTTTCTAATGATCTCGGCAACATGTTAGTGAGTCACAAGCCCCCGTCCCCTCATCACCTAAATCGGCTATTCTTTGTTGCATGAAGATTTCCAATGAACTAGCTGATCGACTGATGCGTTTGGTGGTTGCGTCTGACTACCGACCAAGCAAGCCAAAACAGATTGCAACAAAACTCAAACTCGATATCGAAGAGACGAGAGAACTTAAACGAGTCATCAAGCAACTCGTTCTTGAGGGACGCCTAATCTATGGATCGAATCACTTGGTATTGAGCGTCGGTGCCATTGGCGGACCGAGCGACACCCTTCGAGGTAGCTTTCGAAAAGCAATGGCCGCTGGATTTGGTTTTGTACGTCCTAGCCATAGTGAGGAAGGTACCACTCAAGAAGATATCTTTATACCGGAGGGAAAAACTAACGGTGCTCTGGAAGGCGATCTCGTTGAGGTTGCCGTTCGCGCTTCCCGCAGAGGCGGAATGGAAGGGCAAGTCACTCAGGTACTTGAACGTTCGCGAAGGCAATTCACAGCGACCTTCCGAATCATCAATGGGAAATCCGTCGCAATTATTGATGGCGCACCTTTTCCGCTACCAATCTCTGTCGGCGATATCCGTGGTCTGCCAATCGACAACAACGATAAAGTCTTTATCGAGATGGTGGAATTCCCTGATACTGAAGGTCATGGTGGTGAAGCCGTGATTCTTGAAAGGCTTGGCAGCAACAAGAATCCAGCCATTGATACTCTGACGATCATGAGGCAATACGGCTTGCCCGACTCCTTCTCGGACGATGTAATCGACGCAGCTCGCATTGAAGCTGATCAATTTAATGAAGAATCGATCCCACCAGATCGCGTCGATCTAACCCATCTCTTGACGGTCACAATCGATCCCTACGATGCAAGAGATTTTGATGATGCGATCTCCCTTCAACGAGAGGAAAACCGCTGGCGATTATGGGTTCACATTGCAGATGTTGGTCACTTTGTGAAGTTGCACTCTGTAATTGACGAAGAAGCACAGCGCCGTGGCACAAGCGTCTACCTGCCAGATCGTGTTATACCGATGATCCCGGAAATCATCAGTAATCACCTTGCAAGTCTACAACCACAAAAACAGCGTTATGCAAAAACCGTCGAAATAGAGTTTCTGGATGACCTCACGATCACACACACGGAAGTTCATAACTCAGTGATCCGCAGTGACCTGAGACTGAATTACGATCAGGTCGATCAATTCTTGAATTCTCCGAATCTCTTTGAGGATCAATGGAGCAATGGCATCCCCGAATTAGTTACCAGGATGCATCAGCTTGCAATGCGTTTACGTAAAAACCGTTTCCAGCGCGGATCACTGTCGATGGACTTACCTGATGTCAAACTAGACCTGGACAAGTCGGGCAAGGTCAAGGGTGCATTCAGAATTGAGCACACAGAAAGCCACCAGATAATTGAAGAATTTATGCTAGCTGCCAATCAAGGAGTGGCGACTTGGCTAAATGATCAGAAACTCAATTTCCTTCGTAGGATTCATCCCGCACCCGATCGTCGTAAGCTTCGACAATTGGAGAACTTTGTCAAAGACTTGGGAATCGCGACTGACTCTTTGGAAAGCAGGTTTGAAATTCAACGAGTACTTAACGCGGTTGGGGGCAGCCCGCTGGAGGATGCTGTAAATTTTGCAGTTCTCAAGAGCATGAGCAAGGCAGTCTACGCTCCTGACCCAGAAGGTCACTTTGCCTTAGATATGCATCACTACTGCCATTTCACCAGTCCAATCAGAAGGTATCCTGATCTCACGGTGCATCGCTTGGTTGATAACATCCTTGCAGGAAAGTCAACACCAGATGACCCTTACGCTTCGCTTCTCAAACTCGGACATCACTGTAGTGATACCGAGCGTAATGCTGCTCTAGCAGAGAGAGAATTAATTCATCTGAAACTATTGCACTTCCTCAAGAAGCACATTGGTGAATCCATGGAGGCGGTGGTAAGTCGAGTGTTTGCTGATGGCATCCACGCGCGTTGCAGCAAACTACCAGTTGATGGATTCATTCCGGCAAGCCAACTACCGAATGATCACTACCGCTTTGAACGACGCGGTCAGATGCTAATCGGGCATCGAGATGGAAATCGATTCCGCCTTGGTGATCAGTTGACTGTAAAAATCTCAAAGGTTGACCTACAAAATAGACAACTCTTCTTCGATCTGGTAGGCAACCGTTCCTCGCATCTGGAAGGAACTCCGGGTCGCAAGAATACAACCCTGTCAAAATACAAGGGTAAGCGAAAAAAAGAGCGGAGAGACAAGAAGAAACGCCGTAGGCGATAATACCCGTGTCCGACCAAGGATGATTCGGGGCATTCTAACTACCGCGCAGACATAAGTTTTCATGTCCCATACTGGGACCTCGGCGTTTAACGGATGCAAAAGGTCATATGAGGGCGAGTACGCTCGTGATTCGAGTTAATTTGCCCGATCACTTTTGACACAAGTCTCTGTTATCGGGCAAATCAATATTGGCAACACCAAGCTTTCTTCAGCTAAAATAGAGTGGGCAGCGCAATCAAACCTCCATTCAGGTCATATCAGGTTGAGGCAACTTCTTTTTATCGCCGTATTGTTGGTGATTTCTATCAAAGCAACCGCGGTCCTACTCGAGGGTCCGGTTGCACTTGAGCGAGATTCACTTGGGTATTGGAATCTAAGCACATTAGTAGTCCAGGGCGACATCCTGATGATGTCCGAGCCTATTGCTTATCGGACGCCATTGTATCCATGGTATCTCGCTGTGTGCCGTGTATTGGCAGAACGTCATGCTCTTTGGGTGATTGGGTTGACCCAAGTTGCTCTCTATGTCATTTCAATATGGCTAGCCGCAAATATTGCCTACCAGATCACGAGACTGCCTAACGCAAAACCGCTCACCGCAATCTGCATGCTGCCAGCACTCTCGGCAATTCAATACACCTCGGCAGTCTTATCTGAAACACTTTTTGTTGCCTTACTACTTTGGCACCTATCTTTCGTCTTGAAATACAGCCATCATCCAAATCGCAAGTACGCAATTTGGTCGGGAATCACCTTTGGCCTTACCATTCTCACTCGACCAATTGCACTTCTTCTCTTCACGGTCCATATCGTTCTTTTGCTCTTTTTTTATACCCGCCGGAAGAGATTGAAAAAGGCGAATGAGTATTCGATGTACCGAGTCTCTCATTTCATACTTACTGGTCTTGTCGTTAGTGCACTATTGACACCATGGATAACAAGAAACTACCTGCTTTTTAACAAACTATCTCTGACCGAGTTTGCAGGTCGAAACCTTTGGATCGTAACGTTCCAAGATGGTTCAGGGGCCGGATTGTCCATTCCCAAAACAAAAAACGGAATAGAATTGCATAATCGCCTGAGTCACTCAGGTAACAAAATCAACACCCGTTCGACCTGGAGTGTCTCAAACCAACTTGTTTCATCAGGCTTAAATGATGCTCAGGCAGATCAATTAATGAAGCAGGTTTGTCTCGATGCGATTGATTCCAACCAACGCTCATTTGCTAAAAAAATGATTCGACGAACAATCAATTTCTGGCGTTGCGCACACACAAACCTTCTTCAACAAGGAGGGTTACCATCACAATACGCACCCCAAAAAGCGTGGAAGCAGTCTTCGAAGTGGATCAGTGATTCTCTTCAGTATCGCTTCAGTCAGTCAGTAATTGGCAACACCGTGCTCACTGTTGCAATTTCACTCATGTTGTTTTTTTTAATATTTAATCCCGCCACTCGCCCCCATGCGATTTGGATTACTCTTATCTTTGCTTACTTTTCAATCATTACAGGTACATTTGAAATCCCTGATTACCGCTATCGCCTTGTGATGGAACCGCTGCTGGGTTCGGTATTCGGCTCGGGAATCTCGGTATTACTCTCCAAAAGGGAGCTCAACGTTTCCTTGGCTGAATGAGGCATCAAAGCATGATCAAGAACCATTCACTGTAACTTCAAGTATCTCTACGACGATCGAACTGGCTTCCTGCATTGATAAGCGTCAAACGCTAAAAACTAATCCGAAAACCCAACAAGACTCAACCACATGACTGATTGCCCCGAACTCTCAATTGTGATGCCCTGCCTCAATGAGGAGGACACGATAGGAATCTGTATTGAGAAAGCAAACAAAGTCATGCTCGACTCAGGCATTGATGGTGAAGTCGTGGTGGCTGACAACGGCAGCAAAGATCAATCTCAAATCATTGCAAAAAAACTCGGCGCTCGAATCATTCATGTTGAAGAGCGAGGCTACGGCGCTGCCTTGATGGGAGGCATTGAAAACAGTCGAGGCCGCTTCGTAATCATGGGTGACTGCGATGACAGCTATGATTTTTTAGAGATCGAAAAATTCGTTAACGAACTTAGAAAAGGATTTGATCTTGTTCAAGGTTGTCGGCTTCCCCGCGGCGGAGGTCGAGTATTACCAAATGCAATGCCATTTTTACATCGTTGGTTTGGGAATCCATTTTTATCATGGCTCGTCCGAAAAATGTTCCGCATACCTATCAATGATGTTTACTGTGGCATGCGTGGATTCACACGTGAACTATATGATCGACTTGACCTTAGATCGCCTGGGATGGAATTCGCTACTGAAATGATCATCAAAAGCGGTCTCTATCATACCAGCATGAGTCAAGTACCGATTACACTGCATCCTGATGGGCGAAAGCAACACGGCCCACACCTGCGAACGTTCAGAGATGGATGGAGAACTCTCCGACTCTTCCTAATCTTCAGTCCACGATGGTCATTTTATCGACCCGGCTTGGCTTTATTAACACTGGCTGCATTTGGCTATGCGCTTGCGATTCCGCAAGCGCGCATCTTCGACATCGCTATCGATATACACACCTTGTTGGTCGCAAGCTTGTTAAGCCTGGTCGGCTGGCAATCAATACTCCTTGCAATTTTTGCAAAATTGTTCGCAGCCAGAGAAGGGATGATGCCGGCAAATCCAAAGCTTGAGAATCTATCTGTAGAAAAAATCATTGGTGCAGGAACAACCTTAACAATCGCTGGCATTGCAATGGTTGGAATCATCGCCAACAGGTGGTGGTCCTCTGATTTTGGTAGCCTGAACTACCCCGATACGATGCGTTGGGTCATTCCCGGAGTAACTCTTACCGCATTAGGCTTTCAAACCATGATGTCAGCATTAATGGTTGGCGTTTTGAAAATGCATCCTCAAAGAAAACATAGAAGCTCAAACAACGAGAGCAATGATCGGATGTAAACAAGCTGCCCGCGTCAATTCAAAAGCGACAACCATGAACGTCCACGCGAAAGCAAAATCATGAGCCGCTTTGCCTTTTCTCGAATCATCGGGTCCTCATCGGACAGCAAAGTTTCTACAAGACGAATAAGCTCCTCGCTTGGCTCGGCGACTTGCTCGGCAATCTTCAGCGCTTCCATGCGGGTTTCGGAATTCACAGACTTAAAACACTTACGAAACAGATCAATGTCATTGAATTTCCCGATAAGTTCCCGTCCAAATCTTTGGATCATCCAAGACCTGTAGAATTCTCTTCCCTCAGCGCTCTCACTGTCTAATTCATAGCCCAGATCATCAACTGGATTCAGGTAGGACGCCTGCCACTGATGAATATCATGTACGACCCGATGTCCAAATGGACGATCTGAATCTTTCGTCCATGGTCCAACTAGCAAGGAAGTAGCATCCATAAAATTTCCTGTAACGAATATTCTTTGTTGCAACTCCCGCATCGAGCTCGAAATTAAATCCACACCATCAAATACATGTTTATTCGTTACATTGATACCAAGAATAGAAAAAAGAGTCGGTAAAATATCTGCATGAAAACTCACCTCGGTAACCGTTTTCGGCTGAACACCCGGATAGTAAATAACAGCCGGTGTCATATTTTGGTATCGGGACAATCGAGTTCCATGTGAAGCGGTGCCATCATCTAGAAAAGGCTCACCATGATCGCCCATCACGATGACTACACAATCTTCACGCAGCAAAGGCGACAGAATATCGTCCATACTCCGCAAACTATTTTTGTAGCGGTTATAGAACTGCTCTTTTAATTCAGGGGCATTTGAAATTAAAAGTCCTTCATCAGCTTCAGGTGTAAACACTCGATATTCTGGCGCACTGTATCTGAAACTACTATGCGTCGCATAGAGATAACAAACGGCTGATCTTAGGCTACTTTCGCTATCCTTCGTTGCCAATTTGGATGCACCCATGCCCTTGTCATCATCAATAAATGCCAGTGTCCTTCGCACTGCATTCAGATCCGTCACGGGCAGATCTGGGTCCTCAATGACAAACGCATCGTATTGTGACTCGTTGACGAATCCATCCATGTCATAGATCCGCCAATCCGTTTGACCTCCAAAAAAACCCAACTGATATCCTGCTTGTCGCATCAGTCGGTTGTAAATTGGCTGTTCATTAATTTCGCGGTGAAACCAGATCGATTCCAATCCATTAAAGAGACTAAACATCCCCAAGCATGTTGAATTACCACCGGTGAAGTGGTTCTGGCAATAAATTGCTTTTTGTGAGAAGGCATGGAGATTGGGCATTAACTCTGGGGAAATGACCTCGGGACGCAGGCACTCAACAACAACCAGTATCACCTTTGGATGTCTTGGTACCATTTTTCTGCCATCCTGCAGCTCTGCTTGGCAAGTCAACTCCAGCATCTCAAGCTCACGCTTCTGCACAGCATCAATTGACTCCAGAGCACGCAGTCGAGATGAGGCCGCTATTGCCTGGCTAGAGACTTTCAATCCAATACCGCGAAAACCAACTATATGAAATGCACAAAAAGGATGGCGTCTCGAAGCTGATTGCATCTCACTTTCAATGGTCTCCCAATTACGGAGGGGCTGAATGGAAAGACCAACCGCTATCACCAAGAGGGTACACGAGGCAGTCCTCGTGCTAATCGATTCCTCTGAATTGATCCAGCGAGATGCAATCCCGCGTGAAATCTTCACACACGCGAAGGAGACAATAAAGCCAATCACCAATAAGGCAATCGCTTGCATCATTGCAGACTGAGTGATGTGCAGGGCAAGTGCCGGCAATAGCGACTTTAGAATATGAGCCATTGTCGGCGACAGTAAACGATCACCTATCCACGTAAAAACCAGAACATCGCATAAATAGATCCACGGGAGTGCCAAGAGCATGCACTTCCCAACAAAGGCAGTGTATCTTGGCTTCCATCGGCATAGAAAACCGGACAGGCAGAAAACAGGCAAGGTTAAGAAGAACGCCTGCGCCAGTACCCAACCGTAACTGGATGCAAAAGAAAGTGAAATGGCCTCATCAACCGGCCGGTCGGCTGGGAAAAAAATCGCGATTGAAGCAATCAGGATCGACGAAAAAATCGCCAGCAATAACAGCTGACAACATTCAAGATCGAAAGAATTGTCTGATCTGCTCATCGCCATCTTCTGATCACCTTACCTTCTTCCTTACTGGTTCTCCAAGTCAATTCCACTCATGAAAACGTGGATTATTCTGAAATCCAATCCATTACCAAAACACCACGGCAACTAAATCTCTAAACAAAAGTCATCAAAATGACATTAGGCAGAAACAGGTTTTGCCTCTGAGGACAGATTCTGAATCATTGATTTAAGCGTAGTTTCCAACACTTCCAAAAGCGGATCTTGCTTACCTCGAGGTGCTTTGGAAGCGGGCACATCAATTGGCTCACCAAAATCAATCACTGCGTGTAGAGGAAAATTCTGCTTTGCCTTGCCAAAACAGGATTCCTGTAATCGTTGGATCGTCTCCACCAACCGAATATCTGATACCTGATCTGAGGTAAGATACCGATCATCATAGGTTGCCAATTCCTGACATAACATTGCGGATTCGCTCATCGCTCGAAGTGATTCAACATTCGTACTCGGATCACTAAATCTTCGGTTGACGATTTCGGAGCGAATGACTCGGATGCGGGATGAAACCTTTTGATCAGCGACTTCATTTTTGATGCTGAGCTGATCCTCCAATCTCAGCAAGAGTTCATCCACCAGCTTTGCCCGACGTTCACCGACTGGTCCCACTTGCGACTTACCAAACACCAGCCTCTCTTGCAGAGCCAACCACATCTCTACAAGATGAATCACACGTTTGGGAAGGCTTTCGTTCGAACTCTTTGTTTGACCGAGATGATTTTCAAGTGCAATTGAATGTTCGATCACCCAATCTTTGCAGTCCTCTCGACAGAGATACTTAATTGCTACGGGAAGCATCACGATTGCCTTGCCTTGATTCTTGACACTTCTACGTGCGGCTGATCGCGCGATGAAAGTAACGCCATCTAACAGTTCCTTGACGTCATCATTCATCCGGCTGGTCGTTCCCTCCGGAAAGAGAATCAGAGGTCGCTCACCACGTGAGAGAATATCAATTGCGGTTTCCAGTGACTGTCGGTCTGCGCTCTCTCGATTAATGCTGAATGCTCCCATCTTGCGCATCGCAAATCGGTCCAGCCAGCTTTTGTTGAATAGATGCCATGATGCCATTGCATAAACGTGAGCACTAGCCAAGCGAGCTGGCCAACCCATGACCAGTGGATCAGCATACCTGCAATGATTCGGCGTCAGTAAGATTCCACGATCATCGCGGAGCGCCCGCTCAAACAGCTCAAGGTTTCGACACTCGAACGACCTCACACCCTCTTTGAAACGAAGGTAGTGATCCACCACACGGAATTTCTGAATAAGCGTTGGCCAGAAATTCCCTCGATGTGGTGGAATGAATTGGTAGGGTCGCTGAAGAACGATACTCATCCGAGATCCACCGATCTGATATTACAGATTTTTTAATCTTGAGAATTGAAATAGATTACCGGAAAATCGGCACGGATCCTCGATCTTTGCGTTCGATGATCCTGAACATTTAGAGTTTCGACGATTTGCCGGATCATTAACAGAGAAGTCAAAAACAAACGTCCCTTGGCCAACCTCGCTAACCAATTACTCGAGCCAACATGAATCCGAGTGTCACCGCAATGATGAAAAGGGCGGTGACAAGAGCAGCTAACAGCAAAGGATCGATTTGTTTTCGTCGACGGTACTGAAAACGCAAATCATCTCCACTAGGTGTTGGCTCTTGATTTGCCTGAGCGTTACCTGAGTTGGCGAGTTCTGACTCACTTTCTACATACCCAGACTCCACTTGAAGATCGATGAAGCTACCGTCCATCAAATCAGGTCTGGGCTTTACGCTAACTAGGCGACCGCTTTGATTGGAGGTAAGTTCAGATATTTCCCGATCCAATACGTTTTTGGAACTGGAAAGTGTATCATCCACCTTGCTGCTTAGTGTGTCTCCCTCTCGCAACGAAGAATCACGGACTTCATCAAGAGAAATCGAGGAAGACCCCTCATCTGTCACCAAAGTATTACTGCCGACGGCCACTCCTACGTTTACAGGCTTGGGAGCTTTTGCAACGTAATTCTCGAGAGCAACAGCAACTTCCTTGGCAGACTGATAACGATACCGAGGGTCTTTCTGTATCATCTTGACGCAGATTCCCTCGAGCTCTCCGGAGCAATCTTTTCGAATTTCGCGGATAGATTTTGGCATTTCCTTTTGGTGACGAGCAATACGCTGAGCGAGAGTACCATCACTGAACGGAGGCTGCCCGGTGAGGAGAAAATATAAGGTGCAACCCAGTCCGTAAATATCAGCACGATGATCAACGGAATGACTGTTCAATGCCTGCTCAGGAGCCAGGTAGTCGGCTGTTCCTAGAACATTTTCGTTGTTTACGACGGTTAAAGATTGCTCGTCCTCGGTATCAACCAAAGCTAAACCCATATCCAGCAACCGCACATTTCCACTCTTGTCGATCAAGAGGTTTGCTGGTTTCACATCACGATGTATCACTCCATTCGCATGAGCGTGATCGAGACCGTGAGCAGCTTGTGCGACCATCTCGGCAGCAAAACTCATATCGAGAGGCCCATCGTTTTTCACGATCTGCTGCATATCAATACCGTCAACATATTCCATGACGATGTAGTGAACATCACCGTCGTTATCGATATCGTATGCAAGGACAATATTTGGATGATGTAAAGAAGCGATCGCCTTGGCTTCAAGCTGAAAGCGTGCTAGGTACGTTGCGTCCTTTACCCGACTCTTGGGTAAAACCTTAATGGCACGCTTGTCACCCATACGGGTGTGTTCTGCGAGGTACACACTGCTCATACCGCCGGTACCAATATGCCCCAGCAGTTTGTAGTTACCCAGGAAAAATCCCTTGTACTTCCCGCTCAACAATTTCTCAACATGCCAAGTAGTCAGCAAATCTTTCCGAATGAGGAGATCTGCCAAACGCTCGGCTTTCTGCGGTAACTCCCCGTCCAATTGATCTCTGACGCGGCTTTCGAGACCAGTGAGAGCACTAGCCTCCACGAGACCGCTTTTTGCAACGAGTTCTAAAAATTGTTCGGATGTAAGACTGTGCGTCATGGCCTGCCGAGCTTAACCCCATGGAATCCGAGTGTTCGATGTGAGAGGATAGCACGCAAATTCCGACGAGGAGGGTAAAAACTTGCAACTGGCACGTGATCCCCCCAAATGGTGTGCTTCCCAGCTAAGTTTATTCCGACGTATCGTGTTTTGCTAACGCTTTTTAGCGATCGTAATGAATCTCAATGATTTGACAATCCTAAGGACATCTCTGGGTGAATGAAAAACACCCCAGCAGTGATCACATAGCTGATAACGTCACAATCGGCATGATGACCAAATACTGGATAGCAGGGCGAGTGAAGACACGTCTGGCCAAGGCGATGGGTGCTGAGATCGCTGCGCGATTACACCGAGAATTTACCATGCAACTATGTAAGAATTTGGCCGAGTGTGGAGATCGCCGCATTCTCTGCCTCGATCCACTGTCAAAGAAAAATGAGGTAAAACGAGAACTGAATCGCAGAGGTGTATCCCAAAAATGGGAGGTCGAGGGTCAATCCAACGGTGATTTGGGAAGCCGTATTGATGATTGGTTTAATAGCCAAGCAAGGAAAAACCCATCCGGTAACGGAGCATCTATCCTCATCGGCTCCGACACACCAAGTGTGAATAAAACCCATGTCCAAGATGCAACAAAATGCCTGAGGGAATCGGAAGTGGTCATAGGTCCCGCCAGAGATGGGGGATACTATTTAATTGGGATTCGCGATTCCCTTGGTGAGCCTGTTCGAAAACAGTTATTTACAGAAATCCCTTGGAGCACACATTCGGTGTTGCAAGAAACACGTCAACGCCTAATCCAAACAAAAACTACATGGAAAGAACTTGGAGTGGAGGAAGACGTCGATACCGTTTTTGATTTGAGACGTCTTTATAGACGTCTCAAACTTGCGAAACACGAGAGACCCCCAAAACAAGATCCCGCACAACAACTACTTCATTCGATTGAATTAATCACCTCGGAAACTCCTGTTGCTGCACGAGCAATGCTGTATGAATCTAACGACACACAATAACGATGTCTTCGTGGTCGGTGGAGGAGTCATCGGTCTCAGCATTGCCTGGCGACTGTCTATCGAAGGTAGACGCGTCACAATTCTTGAACGAGATCAGATAGGAAAAGGTTCATCATGGGCTGGAGCCGGTATTCTTCCCCCAGCAAATCTGGAGTCGACAGAGCCAATTGATCTCCTACGAGGGCTTAGCCATCAACTTTTCCCTGCATGGAGTAAAGAATTAGAAAGTGCCACCGGCCAAGACCCGGGGTTGCGTCTTTGTGGTGGTTGGTACTTAGCGGATAGCCCAGGTGAGATGGCCTCACTGGTTGGAATGGCTGACTACTGGAATCGATTAAAGATTGAAGCTCACCAAATTCCGATGAGCGAACTCTCAACACGCGAAACCATTTTGTCTGAGTGGTCAAAAAAACCCGAATCCATTGGTGCTTGGTGGGTCCCAAACGAATACCAATTGAGACCCCCATGGTACCTCAAAAGCCTTCGAGCAGCATGTGAGAACCAAAACGTTACCTTCCACGAACAATGTAGCGTTCGTGGAGTTCGCGAAATAAACACAACTCCGCAAATCAATGTCAATGATCATTGGCATTCTTGTAATCAGCTCGTTATCTGCAGTGGAGCTTGGATTAACCAGCACACATCAAACCTAGCATTGGGGAAAAGTGTCTTTCCAATTCGCGGGCAAATGCTTCTATTGAAAACGAGTCGACCTCTCTCAACTCGTATTTTCAATCTGGGCCAACGCTACCTTGTCTGCCGTGACGATGGACATGTTTTGGTAGGCTCTTGTGAAGAGGAGGTGGGTTTTCTCAATGGAACAACTGATGAGGTTCAAGAGAACCTACAGCAGTTTGCGGTTTCTCTGATTCCACAACTCCAAAATGCTCAACAAAAAACCAGTTGGTCAGGTTTCCGCCCAATGACTCTCGATGGATTACCAATGATCGGGCGCGTCCCTGGCAGTTCATCTACCTACGTAGCATGTGGGCATTTCCGGAGTGGTTTACATCTATCACCAGCTACCGCGCAGATTATCACAGATTTACTCCAGAACCGAAAAACAACGATTCCCATCGCCCCTTTTCGTGTCGGCCAGCAAACAAATGAACAAGTATCAATCCGTTAAACGTTCGCATTGAAGTAAGAGACAATAATAATGCCAGAGTCAGACCCGATCGGGGAACCCTTCACTCTTGATCCCCCTGGTTCCATCGCTGTTATTGGTGGTGGACCCCTTGGCATTGAAGCAGCACTTTATGGCAGATTCCTGGGTTACAACATTAAGGTTTTTGAAGCAAAAACTCTTGGTGCGAATCTCATCACACCCCATGATGAATCGATCCCAATGTTACCGGATCGCTGCCTATCCAATTTAGCAGTAAGGGCATTACAAACCCAAAGTGATGAAATTGGATTTACTTTCCCCCTTACAATTAATACCTGGGTCACCGGCGGCTTGATTCCACTTGCAGAGACAGACCTACTTCGAGGACGCGTCCATACCGGTTGTCATGTGCATCAATTAGATTTTGTTCCTGTTGAATTAGATGACAGTGAGGAGGATCTCATCCCAGCGGATTTCCAACTCACCTACAGTCAGGATCAGACGGAAAAACAGCAAGACGACTTTGAATCCGTCATCATCGCTACTGGCACAGCTTTCGACATCAAGCTATCAATGGAGCAAGACGCCCCTTATCTATTCCGAATCGGCGCCCATCAAAATGATGATTGGGAGCAAGGCTTTAACCTGGGCCTACAAGAAATATCGGCAATCTTTGCAAAACTGGGTGGCAGGTCTGACCTCGACCTCTATCGTCCGCAACGTCTTTAAAACCGTCTTGGGTTAATTTGTGACCAACGGAATATTGCAGGTCCGGATGAGAATCGCTCAGTTTTAGATCGAAGTTAGTAAAAATCAGGTCAGCCCTTCACTTGAAATCTGATTTTAACGAACCTGAACCGAGCCATTTACACAAAACTCTGTTGACGAGCAGGCACCTCAATTCTCTATGCTACGTATCGTGGAAATCGAAGCCCCTGCTAGATGAAGTATTCGTGGCTCGGCATGATTGAATGAGCTTTAGGACTGGATTAATGAACGAGACGAAGCCTTCCGCTGTCAAATCTGAAAATCAAGGCATTCCGCTGCATGATCCGACGAGCGTTATACCCGGAATTGAGTCGTCTTCAGAGCGCGAAGAGATATCTTCGTTACCCGATTCGAGGCCCTTTTCTTTATCGGAGATCAAGCCGACACCTGACGCAAAATCCTCGAGGTTAGATCACTCAAAACTGAAAGGTCTAATGGATGAGGTCGAACTCGAAATCCAAATTCAATTAGGGCACACGACAATGAAATTGGATGAGTTTCTTCATCTTCGCAATGGTGCAGTAATCACGTTAAATCAAGGCGTCACTGAACCCGTCGACATCCTTGCCAACAGCAAGTTAATCGCTCGCGGTGAAGTCCTCCTGATTGATGATCAGATTTGTGTCCGTGTAACCGAAATACTTGGCATCTGAACATATGCTTCTTACTTCCAGCGACCAACAGCGAGTGGAGGGCAATCTTCCGGTTCTCTTGGCACCGTTGATGCAATGCCTGCGCTCGCGCTCGTGCAACCTTCTTCGTGTAATCTTGTTCGCCCTACTGGCTAACAACATAGCGAATGGCCAAAACTCCCCAACGGGATCAGGCGGCGACCAGGGACCAGACAACGCACCGAACACACAAATTGTGCGTCCAGGTAGCGTCGTAACTCAAATCACACCGAGTGTTAGTGATACAAACAGCGGTAGCAACGCAAAGCAAATAGTCAGACAGAGTGATTTCCCACAACTAAAGCCGAAATCCGATGACGACTCGACGACGTCTGGTCAAAAATCACGATTGACCGCAATTGCCGCTCCAATCATCACAATGATCACGAGTTTAACCATTGTTCTTGGTCTCTTTGCTGGCCTTGTTTGGTTCAGTCGAAGATTCAGCAAACGTTCCCTCAGCAGTCCATCCATTCCAAATGAACTACTTGAACCACTTGCAAGTAAACCTCTGGATCCCAGTACACAGATGCATGTTGTTCGTTTTGCCAATCGAATTGTTTTACTTGCTCAAAACAACAATGTGATCCACACGCTCTGTGAGATTAAGGATCCCGAAGAAGTGGGTGAAGTATTACAACGTTTATCTGGTGACTCAATTAATGAATTCGCCAATGCCCTCAAGCAGATGGACAATGACGAATAACCAACGAGGACTCGAACTGACAAAAGTCAGTTTTGAGTTTTAATTGAGGCGAATCGCTTCAGCGGCTTTGCTCAGGGAATGGACGAAAACAATGTTCGGAGATTGAGAAGAGAGCCAAAGGTTTGCCGCTTGAAGACTCGGTCAATCGAACTCTGTGAACCTGACCTATCCCCATCTGGGCGAGCGACTATAGTAATAGCGCGAGCGGGCGGCTATTCTCTCGTAATAATGAAGCTCGAACCTGCTGTACAAAAACCTTGCGACAATAACGATTTCCGTGCACGAGCTTATGATGTACACCGCGTCAACTCGCTTAAAATGGAAAGCCTCGGCGTGGCTGATGATTTTCCGCACCGCACTGGAAGAGCGACTTGTCTACCGTGGCGATTTCGCATTGGGCACTCTGATGCGATTTCTACCAATCATCACGCAGATCTTCCTTTGGTTTGCCGTCTTCGATGCAATAGAAACAAACGGTAAGAATCCTGATGGCACCATCGGAGGGTTCAGTTTTGAAGAAATCGTTGCCTACTACCTACTTACCATGTTAGCCCGTGCTTTTTCGAGCATGCCGGGACTGGCCTCAGGGATCTCAAAACAGATTCGCGAAGGTGAAATAAAACGATACCTGATACAGCCAATTGACTTAATTGGCTTTCTTCTTCTCAATCGAATCGCACACAAGTTTGCCTACTATGTGATCGCTGCAGCACCCTTTGCATTGGTTTTCTTTCTGTGTCGGGATTACTTCATCAATGGATGGCCTGAACTTCTCACAGTGACGGCTTTTTTACTCTCCCTGATCATGGGTTTTCTAATCGGTTTTTTCTTGGAAGCAACGATCGGCATGATTGGCTTCTGGTTTCTAGAAGTTTCATCTTTGTTATTTGTTTACATGCTCTTCAGTTTTTTCCTCTCAGGTCACATGTTCCCGATATCCTTGCTACCGGACACGATAGAGAGCTTCGTAAATTTTCTACCTTTAAAGTACTTAGCCTACTTTCCCGCTGCGATTTTCCTGGAAAAGATTCCTCAAGATGAACTCATTCGTGAGTTGGCGATTGAAGCCTGTTGGTTATTTTTCTTTATTTTCCTCTGTCGATTTGCCTACGCTCGAGGCATAAGGCGATATAGCGGATTTGGTGGATAGGGAAATCACTCGATGAATTCAAAAGACGTAGAACCAAACTACTGGAAGGTTTTTCTGACTTTCGCGAACAACAGTCTGATTCGCGACATGACCTTTCGTACCAACTTTCTACTTCAATGCGTCAGTAGTGTTGGCTGGACCCTGATGAATGTTGGTTTTTACCTCATCCTTTTTCAGTACACGGATACCATTGGAGCCCAATCTGGATGGGATCGAGATAAGTTTTTTCTTTTCCTCGCGACGACTTGGTTTATCAACAGTGTGGTGCAAACCTTCTTTATGCCAAATGCCGAGGAATTCAGCGAACTGATCAGAACTGGTGGGCTTGACTTTGCGCTCTTAAAGCCGATCGATACACAATTTCTTATTTCATTTCGCAAGGTTGATTGGAGTTCGCTGTCAAACTTCTTTGCGGGATTGATTATTGCAGTAATCTCACTCCACAATTTGGCTCATCGCGAGCTTAACCCCATGACGCCCACAGCGTTGGAAGTGCTGCTTTACCTGTTATTTGTTGCTTTTGGAATCGTCATCATGTACAGCTTGATGATCTGCTTGAGCGCGACAAGCGTTTGGCTGGGTAGAAATCAAACTCTCTACAACTTTTGGTTTTACATCACAAATTTCAGCCGATATCCCATGGAGATGTATGACCGTGGCTGGGGTCGTCCTCTCTATGGATTCTTTACCTTCATCATTCCTGTCCTTTTGGTTGTAAATGTCCCAGCAAGACTTCTCGCAAAACCCATTGACCCTCGCACATCATCTGAATGGATGCTAGTTGGATGGGCTTTTGTGGCAACAATACTAAGCGTTTTCGTAAGTCGTTGGATTTTTTATCGCGCACTGGCGAGTTACCGAAGCGCGAGCTCCTAATTCATGACTCTAAACACTGCCTAAACCTGCCAACCAAGTCAAGAAACGGATAATCAGCACGCAAACAATGCAGGACAAAATAAAACCGCTCCAATCCATCAGCGTCGGACGAGTAAACTCGAGATCCGATTTCGGGAATAGCTTCCGAGACGAAGCAGAACTTGGATCGGAATAAGCCTCTTCAAGATTTAGTCTGTCCTTATCTGGATCTGGATCAACAGGGGTATTCATTTTTGCATAATAACGGTCGAGCACTTGATTATTTTGACGCCGAGTCACGTAGCTAAATCCAATCAGAATGAAAAATGGTGCCAATAAACGGGAAGGCAGCCGTAAGGTTTCCAGAGTCGCCTTGGAGGTTGTTGAAAGATCGAAACCAGCGAGTGAGTAAAGAAGAAAGTCAAGATTCAAACCACCAAAGCCTCTTACTTGACCGATCGCTTTCTCAACCGTGACTTTCACGCCATCCATCTCAGATTCTGAAGCAACCTTGAATTCAACTGAACCTAAGATATCACCCTGATCATTTACCTCCTTTACACCGCCTCTCCAAAACACTGGCACACCTCCTGACCGAACGGTAATCTTGATCGGCTCTCCAATTTGCGCACTTGGCGGAGGACCACCCAATCGTTTCTGTTCTTCAAGAAACTTGGATTGACTCCGATCTGGTTCTGGATACTTCGCCTCCAACTCAGCGTTTGCGTCCACCCAAGCTTGATAACGTGATACATCTGATTCCGTTGCGGGACGAGTAAACGTCTTTGTAATACGATCTGTAATCGTGGAAAACCTAGGATTATCACGTAGACTTGGACTCATTACGGGAAGTGCAACGGGCAATATGAAAAAGATGAGTAACGAAACAACGATTGTGCACCAAACAGCTTTGCCGTTAACTCGTCTCCAATACATTCCAACCCAGAATGGAGCAGCAAATAATATTGGCAACTCCATCGCCATTTTGAATTGACCGAAAACATCAGAATAGACCAAAGAAAAGACGACTGCCCCAAGAATAATCAGTAACCCGGTCATCCTGCCCACGAACACATAACGCTTTTCATCTGCCTCAGGATTGATGTAGGCTGCATAGACATTCCGAACGACCAGTGCGGAAGTCACAATCATGTAAGTGTCCGCAGAACTCATCATGGCAGCCAAAAGACACGCAAGCATCAATCCAACCAAACCTAAATTCATTGGACCTAAGATTTCTTTGGCTGCCACACCCCAAACTTTGTCTGGATCAGAGGCAATCTCGGTGCTGCCAGACAATAATGCCAATGCAATCAGCGCCGTAATCGCCCAACCAACGGTGCATAAACGCTTCAAGAAGTTTCCAACAACTAGTCCAATCCTTGCCTCATTCTCTGATTTAGCTGATCCACCACCCGTTGCAATAAAGTGTGGCTGCACCACAATCCCGACCATTCCTAAAAGTGAAAGGGAAATGATGTACTGAATGGGAAATTCACCACTGCTTGGCCCAGCAAACAGACTGAAATGGTCCTCAGAGATCTTCGAATGCATGATCTGAAAGCCTCCCATCATGCTTTCGGCACCCTCTGCTGCAAATTTTGAACAGAGCAACCACAAGCCGTAGGGTATTAACAGGACAGAAAGAATCAGAATAAAAATGCCCTGAATTAAATCCGTCCAATAGGCGGCCGTTAGCCCACCCAAAACCCCGTAAACCATCACAATTCCAGCGATCAACGGAATCAAGGTGTATCGAAGTTCCGTACCGTAAAGGCCAGTATCAAATCCGAGAAGAGGCACGGCAAATTTTGCGATCGCCGTAAACATTGTTGAGAGGTAAGACATATAAAACACGATCGCAAATACCGTGTACGCCGCACCAAGAGGCCGAGACTCATAACGCTCAACAAACCAATCACCTAGAGTCAAGTGACGCATCCGCCGGTACCAAACAGCGGTAACCCAGTAAATCGGAGTGACAAATAGCCACATTAGTGCGGACCAAACACCACTCAAGCCACTTGTCCAGACCGTTCGCCCAACTTGCACCGGTTCATGAGCTCCTGTTCCGGCACCAAACGCAGCGAAGGTCTGCATTAGCTTCCCAAATCCTCGTCCACCCATGAAGTAATCTTCTTGGTTATGGACTCTCCTCATCGCCCATAAACCAATCAGTACCATTACGAGGAAGTAACTCACCAATACGACATAATCGATAAACTGCATGTCACTTCAACAGCACAAACTGTTGCTCAAACTGATTGGGTTTGGCTTCACGGGTAGATTGCCAGTACCGTACCCCAAAGCTCTTGTCTGGAAATTGCCAATAGACGGCAAGGGTAACGTCTAGCAAATTGTGACGCGAGCAAATTCGTAAAGTTTGCCAACTTTTATGGACACCGACTGGTCATCCTTCAATAATGCCAACCCGGCACCAGGAAGTTTGAAAGTCCCCGCCAAGCGGAAGCACCAATGTCGAAAACACCTAGTCGCCGTCGTTTTAATGATTTTAAAGAGCGAGCGAGCAAGAACCCCTCGGAACGGACGAGTGGATCTTTTCACGGGTACGGAAGCAGAAATTCAAAAAAACTGGGTTCCAAACAAAGGAATTTCTCAGAATTATTTCTGCAATTCCTTCACCTGCTCGTAGGTCATAGGCTTCGGCTCACAGTCACGCTCGCTCTCTTGACCATTGGGATCGGCTTGCGACTCATTCCACCGCTGGGAACAAAACTGGCAATCGACCTTGCACTGACAAATCCACCGAAAGCATCTCCAAGTTGGGCCAAGGGAATTATCACGAGCTCTGACCCTTTCATGATCTTAGTGATGATTGCTATTTGTGTTGTGGGTGTAACCGCGGTAGCAACCGTTATCCATCTGACCAGCAGATGGCTTGCCACAAAAACGGTAAATCTTGCTCAGATCAGTATCCGAAAAAAAGTGTTTGAGCACTCTGTCCAACTACCAATGAATCTAGTCCACGACCTGAAAAGCGGCGGCGCTGCGAGTTTGATCCGAGAAGATGCCGGAGGAGTTGCGGACCTGATATTTAGTATGCTTTACAACCCTTGGCGAGCGATCGTCCAACTTTCAGGAAGCCTCATAATTCTTATGTTGGTTGACTGGAAACTAATGGTTGGCGGAGCTTTACTCTTGCCGTTGGTTTGGGTGAGCCATCGAACTTGGATTAATCGGATTCGACCCTTGTACCGTGACATCCGTAAGCAAAGACAAGCGATTGACAGCGGGGTAACGGAAACGTTTGGTGGCATCAAGGTTGTGAGAACATTCTCACGTCATCGCAGCGAAACCGGTCGCTTTGTGAGCGAAGGAAACCTACTTGTTCGACAACAACTCTTTACATGGTGGTGGACCCGTTTAATCGAGACCGTTTGGGAAGTTGTCATCCCGCTCGCATCCACAGCACTTTTATTGTACGGCGGATACCAGATCATCGAACAGCAACTAACACTTGGTGATCTTATGATGTTTCTTGTTTACCTCACGATGTTACTGGATCCACTTGCAACACTTGCAGCCAGTGCCGCGAGCTTTCAGAACAATCTCGCTGGACTTGATCGCATTCTTGACGTACTGGAGATTGATCAAGAACTACCCTCCACTGAAAATGCAACATGCGTTCGAAAACTGGATGCGGTTGGTAAGATTCAAATTGAGAATATTTGTTTCACTTACCCCGGTTCAGAATTGGAAGTCCTAAGAGACATTAGCTTTACAGTAGAGGCGGGTGAAACCATCGCACTGGTGGGCCGAAGTGGCGCCGGAAAAACAACGCTGACAAATCTCATTGCCAGATTTTATGACCCCACGTCGGGTTCTGTAAAACTTGATGGAAAGTCACTCAAAGAAATTGAACTAAATTCTTACAGGCAACTTCTCGGGATTGTTGAACAGGATGTGTTCTTATTTGATGGCACCATCCGCGAGAACATCGGATATGCTCGTCGCGACATCAATGAAGCCACAATACAAAACGCCTCAAGGATGGCAGCAGCTCATGATTTCATAAGCGAACTGCCAAAGGGTTATGAATCTCGCATTGGCGAACGAGGAGTGAAGCTATCAGGAGGGCAAAGGCAGAGAATCGCAATTGCTCGAGCTATTTGTGCTGACCCTAAAATACTAATCTTGGATGAAGCTACAAGTAATCTTGATAGCGAGAGTGAACGACTTATCCAGCAAAGCTTGAAAAGACTCTTTAAGAATCGCACATCCTTTGTGATCGCACATCGTTTAAGTACGATCCAACAAGCAGATCGCATTGTAGTGCTTGATGAGGGCCGAGTGATTGAAATAGGAGATCACAAATCACTCGTTCAAAGCGGTGGCCTTTATTGTGATATGGTGAAACTCCAAACAACAGAGTCTCAAAATCATCGGTGACTCGATCCATAGAACCGACAGAACTAGGCCGCGACGTTTTTTTCCTCGGAACCACAAAGATGACGGAAGAATTTGGAGAAGTGGTAAATCACCGCTGGTAAATCGGCAAGAAGGATCGATTGAGCTGTAACATAATTAAATTACATGCAGTAACGTACACTGGGTGGATTTGCCCTTCCCAAAAACCATCGGGACGCTGCTCACTTACGATGCGGTCATAGAGGCGGTCCCTGAACGGGACCCACATCTCTTCGCCTTGGCGATAAACAACCTGACTGTAATAAAGATAGGTGTAGTGCCAATGGCCAAATGCTCTGGTCCCATCGCTGATATCGTGCAGCGAACCTTTAGCGTATTCAAGCATTTCTGGAACATGCTCACTATCGTAGTCACCTGCGTTATATAAAGCAGCCAAAGCGGCGGCAGTGATAGCGGGCCTGCTCGTCCCCATTTGCTGGCTGCTGTAACTGATCCCTCCATCGGAATTCTTGCACCGATAAATGTATTCCTTTGCTTTGTCGATTACTTCACCACTGACAGGAATCCCTGCGTTTCTACAACCTCTTAAACCTTGAACCTGTGTGATGGTTGTTGAACCCTCATCGAAGTTGTTTCCTTCCTTTGCTGAAACATAACCCCAACCACCTGCATCAGTTTGGGCGCCACCGCTAAAATTAACCGCTTTCGTTAATACCTCAACCAGCTCTTGCCGGCGATCAACCAATCCCTCCTCCCCTAAAACCTGAGAAAGCATCAACATGGAAAAGCCATGGCCGTAGGTGTAACGAGAATCTGTTTGTGGATCACCAATCAAACCGTTGTCTCGGCTCTTACTTATCAGGAAATCAGCGACACGAGCGATTTGACGAGCATACGGACCCTGGGTGGTCGTGCTCCCGCTCGCGATTAACGCGGTCCCCGCAAGTGCTGCGATCGCGGTGGGATAAACCTGTGTGTTCCACTGACCGCGAGAGGATTGCGTTCGACTGAGCCAATCAAGGCCTTTCTTGATGGAATCATTCCAACGGCCAGGCTCCGCCGCGCTCAACTGTGATGAATTTGATGAGACTGAATTAGCCAAGGCAAGTGAAGCTGCCATCCTTAACCAATCACGTCTTTCAATCATTTGAGTCATAACCTCTCCTCAGTTAGCCAAATCTTCTGACGGCAGCATTCCAGCACTGACCGTGGTTCACTTGTAGTATCACAACGGGTGCCAAATGGATGCTCCAACAATCTCTTATCAATCATAAAGCCACGCAGAGACTATAAAAAGATTGACACGGATGAGTTCATCCATCAAGTCCCACTCCGAGACATGAAAACTTCTCTGTCAGTATAGTCTCCTTCCAAGATTTAGTATCCATCATAAGGGCGATTCAATCGCCCCCTAAGGAATCGTGCGTGAGCTTTTTGAGTTGGCAACAGGGGCAATAGAACGTGCTCCTCTGAGCCTGAGTAATTCTTTTGATCTTGCCCCGTTGGCATCGCTTACAGCTTTCATCTTCACGATCGTAAACACGATGGTACTGTTGATAGCTGCCTTCACCATTAATGGCATTACGATAGGTACCATCGCTGAGGGTGCTGCCTTCGTAGTCAATTGCAGTGCTTAACACCTCCTCGGTAGCATCCGCAATTCGCTCCCATTGACTCATTCTTATTCGGTCACATCGAGTCCTCGGATCAACCCCTGCGAGAAACAAAATCTCCGCCGCGTAGATGTTTCCGATACCAGCAACAAAAGTCTGGTCGAGCAAAGCCACTTTGATTTCCCTCTTGCTTCGCCGGAATCGCTCTCGAAAAACCTCCGCATTCATCTGCAAAGCATCGGGACCGAGGCGGTTTTTGACAGAATGCTCAAAATCTCCTGCGGTCAACAAGCGAATTGTTCCCAGTCCGCGGCGATCCCAGAAAAGTAATCTTATGTCCCTGCTTGATGGAAGCTTCGATCGTCCTTGATTCCCTCCTCCAGAGAGCTCCCCACGCAAAATCAACTCGAACCGTAAATGTGTTTGATTTGGTGGATCCTCAAGCATAACTAACCCCGTCATTCTCGGCTCAATCACGAGATAAAAATCGCCCTCGAAATGAATGACTACACGTTTTCCCAAACGAGTGACTCGACAAATCTTCTTGCCGGTTAACTGCCTCGAAATCTCTGAAAACGACGGCGCCATGAGGATTGGCTTCAAACGACATGCCACTGGGTTAACTTCGAAAACCCGCAATCCCTCGATGGAGCGGATTCCACGGCACATCGTCTCAACTTCAGGTAACTCAGGCATGGACCACTCACAAAAAGCTATTCCTTCTTTGAATTCGCTGATTTGAGGCTCAAAACGACATAAACACTGTGCATTTTGTCATTGAAGAAATACAAAACAAGAACTCATTGATGACGGGGTTTCACGACATATTTGCCCGTTTTCCATTCAGGCTGTTTGTTCTGTCGTGGAGGTTCCTCGAAGCCTCACTGGGTATCATTATCGAGTGAAAAGTAACTCCGATAATTGGTTTTCTGATCAGTCAACGGTATCTCGGAGCATTCAGCTATCCCAGCCCCCTCTGCAAAGCTATCGGAAAGGGTCAGAATAATGCAACGCTGCTGCGTTGACCAATTTAACCATTGAACTGAAAATCTTCGGTGATCATTGCTGGTTTGACTGCGGTAAGCCGACGGTGAGTCAGAGGTTGATCCAACGAATCTCCTCAATAGATACTAATCATTCATTTAAAACGCCATTTAAATCAGTGAATGATCTGGTGTAGAAAACCCTGTGCTTCCCTCCCGGTAGTCATAACTCCAGTCGTTCCGAGATCATCGAGACATCATGAGCCTTGCACCCGAATCGCCGAAAGCAACCACTTCTGTTCCAGATCCTCAAGGACGCTTTGGGAAGTTTGGTGGCCGTTTTGTTCCAGAAACACTGACCCGTGCCCTCGAACAACTCTCTGCCGAATATGAGCTTGCAAAGAAAGATCAATCCTTTCAAGAACAACTCTCTGAATTGTTAAAGAGCTTTGTGGGACGTCCCAGTCCTCTCTATCACGCAAAGCGACTCAGCGAAGCGGCTGGAGGTGCTCAGATATGGATGAAACGAGAAGATCTTAATCACACCGGTGCTCACAAAATCAACAATACGGTTGGCCAAGCATTATTAACCTTAAGAATGGGTAAAACTCGTGTGATTGCGGAGACGGGTGCCGGTCAACACGGGGTCGCCACTGCAACGGCGTGTGCTCATTTTGGCCTTCCCTGCGTGGTGTACATGGGTAGCGAAGACATCAGACGGCAGAAGCCTAATGTCTTTAGCATGAAGCTACTTGGTGCTGAGATACGCGCTGTGGAAAGTGGATCAAAAACACTTCGTGATGCAGTGAATGAGGCAATGAGAGACTGGATGTCGTCTGTCGAAGATACTCACTATATCATTGGAAGTGTGATTGGCCCGCATCCATTTCCAATGATGGTCCGCGATTTTCAGTCAGTCATTGGTCGAGAAGCCCGATCACAATGCGTTGCTACTTTTGACAAGCTGCCCGATTGCGTCGTGGCTTGTGTCGGTGGGGGCAGCAATGCGGCTGGGATGTTTTATCCATTTGTGGATGATGAAAACGTACGGCTCGTCGGCGTCGAAGCCGGTGGACGTGGCGCGACACCCGGTGATCATGCTTCTCCCTTATCTTTCGGTAGCCCAGGAGTGCTTCACGGAAGCTACAGTTATGTGATGCAAGATACTGATGGTCAAACCTGTGATGTTCATTCAATGAGCGCTGGACTTGATTACCCAGGAGTTGGGCCTGAACACAGCTATTGGAAAGACAGTGGTAGAGTTGACTACCTTGAGTGCGGGGATGACGCTGCGATGCTTGCGTTTGATCAGCTAGCGCGGACCGAAGGCATAATCGCGGCGTTAGAATCGAGTCATGCAATTGCAAAAGCACTGGAGGTCGCGAGCAGCATGTCATCTGACCAGCATTTACTCGTTTGTCTCTCTGGACGCGGAGATAAAGACGCCATGGAGATTGCTCGACTTCGAGGCGAAGATTGGTAAAGTGAACCTGAGTCAAGCAAGCGAAGGATTTCACGCGTCAAAGCCATTATCACGACAAACTCTTTCAACATAGGTTCAAAAGCAGAAATGACAAAACTCACATGGCTTGGGCATTCCTCTTGGTTAATTGAAAATGCGGGTCATCGAGTGCTGCTGGATCCGTTTTTAACTGATAATCCTTCGGCGACCAAATCGCCGGAGGAATTCACGGACTGTAGCCACATTTTGATTTCGCACGGTCATTTTGACCACATTGCAGACGCAGCTTCCATTGCCACGAAATCGGGTGCAACGGTCATCGCGGTGTACGAGATTGCCGAATGGTTTTCCAAAAACCACGGTGTCGAAAATACAATCGGAATGAACCTTGGAGGAGAAATAGAACTTCCGTTTGCCAAAGTGAAAATGGTACCGGCACTTCATAGCAATAGTCTGCCTGACGGTTCTCCAGCGGGTGTTGCCGCCGGATTTGTTTTAACAGTGTCACACAAACGCATCTATTTTGCTTGTGATACGGCATACTTTGGGGATATGCCCTTCTATGCAGGGTCTGCCGATGTTGCGGTCCTTCCCATTGGAGATCTCTTTACGATGGGCCCCACGGACTCGATAGCCGCAATCAAAGCAATTGCACCAAAAACTGTCTTACCGACTCACTACAACACTTGGCCGCCAATCGAAGTCGATGTGGACGATTGGTTTGCGAGAGTGAAATCTGAGACCAACGCAAAGCCAATTACTTTGTCTGTGAATGAAACATTCGTTCTTGGTGAGTGAACCGATGGATCCTTCAGCTACGTGTTCTTCAAGTGATAAGCCACCCGTTTCAATCGTTACCGGTGCGGGATCTGGGATTGGACGTGCCGTTACCCACACACTATTAAAGAATGGCTTTCATGTAATACTTGCTGGCCGCAACGAAGAATCGTTAAACGAAACGATTGCGTTGGTCAAACAATGCTCGAACGAGCATCAAGTAATCCCTACGGATGTGTCTTCCGAGAGCAGCGTGAATTCGCTCTTTCAAAGAGTGAAGCATAAACACGGTCGTGTTGATCTACTGTTTAATAACGCAGGTATTGCCTCAACACCCTCTGCTTACGATGAGATCTCACTTGATCACTGGAATGAAATCATCTCGGTCAATCTCACCGGTGTTTTTCTATGTAGCCGAGCTGCGTTCGGAATCATGAAAACACAAGATCCAAAAGGCGGAAAAATCATCAATAATGGTTCAATTTCAGCGATCACACCACGTCCGCTGTCAGCTCCATACACAGCGACAAAGCATGCGATCACGGGCCTCACAAAATCAATCGCGCTTGACGGAAGAATTCATGGAATCACCTGTGGCCAAA
The DNA here is from genome assembly GCA_964225475.1 of Candidatus Nitrosopumilus sp. Lineage (GTDB taxonomy): Bacteria > Planctomycetota > Planctomycetia > Pirellulales > Pirellulaceae > Rubripirellula. The sequence goes on from CAXQOB010000084.1 coordinate 36,674, forward strand.
TCGATATTGGCAATGCGAGCACGGCACTTACCCAAAGCATGAAATGTGGTGTTCTACAGAGTGATGGCTCAACACAAATTGAACCAACCATTGATGTGCAATGCGTGGCGGATGCCGTTTTGACGATGGCAAAAATGCCTGCTGATGCCAATGTACTCCAAATGACGGTCATGGCCGCAAAAATGCCCTTTACCGGTCGCGGTTGATGATGCGTTGAGCTCCGTCGGTGAGTCTACATTTTGGTCATCATGCAGTGCCAAAAAAAATCAATCCACAAATACTTCTGAATGATCACCTAAAAGCTCGGTGGCGAACGTCACTGAGCGTTTTCACCGAACACCGTCAATTTCAGAACGATCGTTTTTTCGAAACTCTTATTGCTACAGATTCAGGAATGTAACAACAGCATCACCAAGGAAACATCTTTTCGGTTACACTCAGGTAGAGGAATTATCGTTACACAAAAAACCGAACGAACCTAAAAATGCTGAATGTCCAAAAAGTATCTTTAGTCTCCCTGATCATTTTTTCTCAACTTACTGTATCAGGACAAGAGAGCAACTGGAAACTACAACCGCTCCGTCACAACCAAGCAGATTTGATTGTGGATCTTGGTGTGGGATTGTGGGCATGGCCGATGCCTCTCGACTACGATCAAGACGGTGACATGGATCTCCTGGTGGCTTGCCCGGACAAACCCTCCAACGGTGTATTCCTCTTTGAAAACCCATCACAAGAAGCGAGTAATCGATTTCCCAAATTTAAGCCTGGAGTTCGATTGGGCAAGGCTGGACACAATTACCAAATCAGTTTCGTCGATGGTGAACCACGAATCCTCAAACCAGGCTTTGAATTTGAAAGAGATCTGAACACAGGTAACTTCAATTTCAACGAGCCAAAGAAGATTTACGAGCGATCCAACGTGCACACCAATTCCGTCCGAGGGAACATGTGGAGGTATGTCGATTATGAAGGGGATGGTGACCACGATATTGTTGTAGGAGCCGGAGACTGGACCGACTATGGATGGGATCACGCCTATGACTCAAATGGAATCTGGCAAAATGGCCCGCTGCATGGTTTCGTGTACCTCATTCGAAATCAAGGTTCAGACGAACAACCTAATTACGCTCCGAAACCTCAGCGAATCAAAGCGGGTGGAGCAGACATTGATGTTTACGGATGGCCTTCTCCAAACTTCGCCGATTTTGACGGAGACGGCGACTTGGATCTGATTTGTGGCGAGTTCTTGGATGGATTTACCTACTTCCAGAATGAAGGCACTCGTGAACAACCAATCTACGGGGCTGGAATCAAATTAAGCAGCTCCAATGGCAGTCCCTTGGTCATGGATTTGCAGATGATCACGCCGACCGCGTTCGATTGGGATCAAGATGGTGACATGGACCTAATCGTTGGTGACGAGGATGGTCGCGTCGCACTGGTCGAGAATATTGGTAACGAGGAAAGAAACGCAGCACCAATCTTCAATCCGCCGGTCTATTTTCAACAGCAAGCTGACACATTGAAATTTGGTGCGTTAGCTACCCCGTTTGCATATGATTGGGATCACGATGGCGATGAAGACATTTTGTGTGGTAACACAGCCGGCTACATTGGCTGGTTTGAGAATCGCGGTAAAACAGCAGACGGTGACCTGATTTGGTCAGCCCCGCGGTACCTTCAACAAATCAATGACATAGATGCGGACTCAAATAAAACGAACGGCAAGGATTTCCGCATCGTTGCTGGTCCAAATGGATCGATCCAAGGACCCTGTGAAGCGAAGTGGGGCTATACCACTTTCAGTGTGAATGATTGGGACCATGACGGAAACGCTGAAATCCTTTTCAATTCAATATGGTCCCGAATGGGCTTACTCCAACAATCGGGTAAAGATGTCGTTGAATACCCGTTTAACTTCGGGGAAAAAGAACAGCCACCCAAATGGTACTGGTGGAATGCAGGAGGCACCGATTCACTGACACAGTGGCGAACCACCCCCTATGCTGTGGATTTTGATGAGGATGGAGAAATTGAAATCGTCGCACTTGATCAAAGTGGATTCTTGACACTGAGAGAAAAAGGAAAGACTCCTTCACGAGCTTTTTATAACGAGGAAAACCAACCTCTACAGTTAAACCAAAAATCCTGCGGTGGCTCAGGTAGAGTGAAGCTTGCAGTGGCTGACTGGGATCAGGATGGACGACTCGATGTCATCGTCAACTCTGAAAATGCGATGTGGTATCGCAATTGCGAAACTCGAGAAGGTCGATACATTCTCAAAAAGGTTGGTAACCTTGCACGCAGAAATGTTGCAGGTCACACCTCCAGTCCATCCGTTTGTGATTTTGACCAGGATGGCATGCTTGATTTGCTTGTGGGCGCGGAGAATGGCCGCATCTATCACATTAAGCATCAAGATTGTGTGCAATATAGTAACGAGCAATTGGAGTTGGAAAACTCGGTCCCAAAAAAACCCTTGCCCTACCCGGGGCACGTAAGTGATGATTTTGTCTTTACCAAAGCCAGTTTTCCCCAGTGCCATGCTTCGACCATTTGTGAGACGAGTCGTGGCTTGGTAGTCGCTTGGTTTGGTGGCACAAAAGAGAAAGACAAAGATGTCGGAATCTGGGTTAGTTACCACGATGGTTCAAAATGGTCGAGCCCAAAAGAGTGGGCAAATGGTATTCAACATTCAAGTCTTCGTCACCCTTGCTGGAATCCAGTTCTTTTTCAACCATCAGGAAATCAGCCTCTACTGCTTTTTTATAAAGTCGGACCCGACCCGCGAAGTTGGTGGGGTGAAATGATGGTTAGCTACGATCGAGGCCGAACCTTTCGCAGTCACACCAGGCTGCCGGAAACAATTGATGGCCCCGTGAGGTGCAAACCAATCCAACTGCCAGATGGAACCCTACTTGCTGGATCCTCAACCGAGTATGACGGATGGCGAGTTCATTTCGAAAAAATTACTCTGGAGAATGGATTACCCGAGGGACAATGGAAACGAATTGGTCCGATCAATGAAAAAGATGAGTTCAATGCCATTCAGCCAACCATTCTTCAACATGCCGATGGAAAACTACAAGTACTCTGTCGTACTCAAGAAGGTGTGATTAGCACAACCTTTTCAGATGACAATGGCGAAACGTGGTCAAAAATGATTGCCACTGATCTACCAAATCCAAATTCAGGAATTGACGCTGTTAGCCTCAAGGATGGCCGACACTTACTCGTTTACAATCACCTGAGTTCAGGAAGCACAGGCTGGGGGCGTCGAGGTTTGCTGAACCTTGCCATCTCAGAGGATGGATTGAAGTGGAAAAAGGTTGCCACACTTGAAAGAGAAGCTAATTCGGAATTCAGCTATCCCGCAATGATTCAAACATCCGATGGAATGATTCACATCTCCTACACCTGGAAGAGACAGCGAATCAAACATGTTGTGATTGACCCGTCGAAGATTGAAGTTGGCAGCACCCTGAATCTAGAAGACTGGACTCAATAGCCGCTAAGCAGCCTAACAAGTCGCACACCAGAAAAACCTATTGTTTGCAATAATCTGCTAAAATTGCACGATTCAAATCGGTCGATGATTGGACCTTTTGCGGATTTTTAATCGTTACCGCAACCGAGGCTCTATAGCGAGAGACCGCCATGCTTTCGAGCGTCGAATCGCTGGGATCTCAGGCAAGATAATCACGGGGCCTACTGAGCCTCCGTATCACTGCATACTATTCTGATGCTTCCTCCTCAATTTTCTCCCTTACCAAAACATCATTACCTTGAACTTTCACCTCGAAGCAATCAACCTTTGTATTCGGGTTATCCTCCCATTTACCATCCTTGATACAGAAACGCCAAGCGTGCCAAGGACAGGAGACAGCATCACCCTCGAGATAGCCCTCTGCGAGTGATGCCCCCATATGGGGACAAAGATCATCAATCGCATACCAACCGTCGGTCGTTCGGAAAATCGCCACCATCCTGCCGTCATAAACAACTGCTTTTCCCTGACCGAGCTCAAAATCGTCCACTGTTCCAACTGACTCGAAATCGCTCACAATCAAATACCTTTTCTAGATTCAATGAGTTCCCTTGCATCATCGGGGGCTTTTCAGACACACTTTACCCTGCCACGATCGTCTACCCAACTGCCCGTGGCTGCAAAGCGCAATCCTTACCCAAATTCGCAACAAAACGGATGATTAATCAAACCCTCCGACGGAAGCTCGAATCCTTGATTTGGCCCCACGTTCAAACCCCCGCTCAATATGTCGGTGGTGAACGTAATATCGTTGTCAAAGACCATCGTTCACTAAAGGGCAAGGTTTGTCTCGGATTTCCTGATGCTTATACCATTGGAATGAGCCACCATGGTCTGCAAGTCCTCTACTCATTAATGAATCGGCGCGATGATTGGTGCGCAGAGCGTGTGTTTGCACCTTGGCCGGATATGGAATCACAACTCAGGCGTCATCAATTACCTTTGTACAGTCTAGAAACCTTCACGCCGCTGTCATCGTTTGATGTCGTCGGATTATCACTCCAATACGAAATCAGCTCACCTAACGTCCTCACCATGCTCGACTTGGGTGGCATTCCTCTTGAATCCGCTGATCGGACCATGGCGGACCCTTTGGTCATGGCAGGTGGACCGTGCTGTCAGAACCCGGAACCGATGGCTGATTTTTTTGATGTCATGATCGCCGGCGACGGTGAGCCGATCCTACCGGAAATTTGCGACCTGTGGATTGAACTCAAAAATCGTTTTCGAAGAGACGAAGGAGGGTTTGAGGAAGGAGAACGTGGACGCAAACAAAGAGAAGAAGCGTTGGCGATCCTCGCAAACAAAATTGAATCGGCGTACGTTCCACGTTTTTATCAACCAGAGTACAGTCAAGGAAGAATTGTCGCATTAAACCGTACGCGTGATGATATACCGGCTACCATTGCCCCCAGTGTGATCAAAGATCTTGATTCGATCCCACTACCCACCAAGCCAATCGTTCCATACATCGAATGCGTCCATGACCGTATTGCAGTCGAGATCATGCGTGGATGCCCCCATCTATGCCGTTTTTGTCAAAGCACAGTGATCAAACGACCTTTGAGAATTCGTGAAGTTGATACGATTGTGAATGCGGCCTTGGAGAGTTATCAAAACACCGGTTACAACGAGATTAGCATTCTCTCGCTTTCCAGTAGTGATTACCCACATTTTGAACCGTTAGTAGAGAGACTCCACGAGGTCTTCAAACCTTTGGGAGTCAACATCAGCGTGCCGAGTTTGCGAGTCAATGAGCAACTGAGAACGCTTCCTATTCTTCTTGGTAGCGATCGCCGCAGAAGTATGACGCTCGCACCAGAAGTTGCGCGAGATGACATGCGCGAGCAAATCCGGAAAAAAATCAAGAACAGTGATCTCATCGAGGGGTGTCGTGTTGCTTTTCGCCATGGCTTCGAAAGTATCAAACTGTATTTCATGTGTGGTCTTCCCGGTGAACGCCCCATCGATCTGGATGGCATCGTTGATTTGGCGGAAACCATCGCAAAAGTTGGTAAGGAGGAAACCGGACGTTACGCGCGTGTTACTGCCAGTGTCTCTAATTTTGTCCCGAAAGCTCATACACCGTATCAATGGAACGGTATGCAGCAGCGAGAGTACTTCAAATGGGCTCACCGCTACCTTCGTGATCGTCGTCAAATTCGAAGCGTCTCGGTAAAGTGCCATGATGTGGAGACAAGCTTATTGGAGGGTGTTCTTAGCCGTGGTGACCGTCGCACAGGCAAGGCGATCAGACTAGCATGGGAACGCGGTGCGAGGATGGACGGCTGGACTGAACACCTTGATCCCCGACGCTGGTGGAAAGCAATCGAAGATGCTGGAATTGACGTAGAGAAGCAGGTTCATACAAAGTACGAACTACTGGAGAAACTTCCTTGGGATCACATGAACGTGAAATTTGGTCGTGGCTACCTGGAAAAAGAGCAGGGTAGGGCGACCGTCCAATTGGAAGAACTCGCAAAAGTCACCGATTGAGCACTTGAGCAGCGTCTTCGGTCTAACAAAAAGGTCGATACGATGCACTTCGATGAAGGCAACGGCGGAGCGTTACCCACAGTCGTTCTCTCTGTGTACCTGTGCTGGCTATGCTGAAAAACGCGGACGAGCGGAAAAAACGAACCCCGATGTACCTTGTCCTTTTTCTGTAACGGGTGCGTTCTGCGCATTTGATATCTTTTAAGAAATGTGCGGTTAATCAACAGGACGTTTTCTAAACTTTACGTGAAGCCGACCCCACGCCGTAGACGATAGCAGAAACAGTTTCCGCAATTCTCGCGCTGAAAAGTCTCTTTTCGCTTACGGATTGCATCCTGGGACAAGGATCGCGGCGCTGTTGACCGACGCGGAAACCACCTGACCCCTCCATGGGAGGGCATCAAGTTCGGTCACTGTTGCGCTTACGCTTCCTCTGGCATTGGTCACCCATTATTTGGTAGTACTAGTGGCAGTGGAGATTCTCGTCCCTCATGGGAGCAATTTGATTATGCAGATTTACGGCCCTTTTCGGGTGTCAACCAGTCAGGCAATATCGCCTCAAAACCGGGTTCAAACCCCGGCATCGGCAGAGAATGCCGCTAAACCTCCGACGACACCGGTAGACCAATTAGACCTATCCAGCAGTGTTTCTGATGTGAATCGGCTACAAGCCGCCTCAGAACTCTCAGGCGGTGAGGCAATTCGAACCGATCGAGTCGCAGAAATAAGGCGACAGATTGCCGAAGGCACCTATGAAACACCGGAAAAACTGGATGCTGCGCTTGATCGAATTTTAGATCAATTCGCCTAGAAGCATTCGTTTTTCGATAAGAGTCGTCTGTAAGGGCGAGGTCGCCATGGACGATTTCGAAAGATGTGGGTTGCTGCCTCAGCTTTCTCTGCGGCTACCATGACAACGATCGTCTTACACCCCTCTTATTTGATTGACTCGTGTCGAACTCTTCAGAATCACTCGAACCGCTTCGCGTATCACTGTCTCCACCGGAGCGGTTCGAGGAGTATCTACAAACACGTGGGCTTCGACAAACTAACCAGAGAAAATTTCTGATTGAAGCGGTCTTCGAAGAACATGATCACTTCGATGCGGATGAGCTGATTGACCGCCTTCCGAAACGTGGTGAAGAAAACTACGTGAGCTCTGCTACCGTCTACCGCACACTGCGTGAGTTTGTGGATGCAGGCTTACTCAAGTGCTTCCAACTCGACGGAAGAACGGTCTACGATTTTGACTATGGTTACCCACAGCATGATCATCTCTACTGCACAGTTTGCCGCAAGCTGATTGAATTTCAAAGTGATGCTCTGATGTCAATTCGAGACGAAGTAGCCGCGGAAAAAGAATTTCGCGTTTCTGGCCACGGAATGATTATCCAAGGCATCTGCAAAAACTGCGGAAAACTAAAACGAAAAAAACGCAAACAAGATTTGGTTTAAGTTCGAAACGGTGAATCTTGGACCCCTTTTTTCGACAACATCTTGTGAAGCACCGCAACGGCCGAGTCGTCACTAGCCAAGTCCTAGGCTGAATTGGAGATTTGCTTCAAAATTGCGGTGATCACCATCTCATTTTTCTCGAAGTCACGACTTTCTGACTGATATTGGCAAACGAAATCTTCACTAGCCACTTCAAGGAACATCAGACGAGAAATAATAAGTAAATCAAGGTAATAAAAACGGTGCTCGATCGCTCGCAGAACCCCCGGCATCGCCTCAGCATCAACGGCTAATTCCTCGGACTCCACTTCCCCGTACTCTTGACCGAAGGCGTCCGCTAACTCACTCACGAAAAGATCGTTGTCTTGCTCCGCATTCAATCTTTCAATGGAAAAAAAACCTCCACTAGGTAAATCAAACACGACGCCTAAATCAGCTTCTGATTGATCATTCGATTGTTGAACCCAATTATCAGGGTATAAAAACTGCATACCAAGTGCAGAAAAGCTTGATGGCATCGGGACGAAATTCCATGTGGGGGACAAAAAAGATATCGAAGTCTGTTTTCGGTGGGCACTACCGAAGAACGACGGTCTTACCTATGAAAAGTATCCGAAAAGAGGGAAACCTCTAGAAGTATCTCATCTCACCAGTGTGATCAACAATCCCCAATGGAGGCTGGGAGTTTCTCGTTTTAATGCAAGCAAATAAATCTAGCGTTGCAACTCAAGGTCAACAAAAGATATGACTAGGCTTGGAAGCGTGCAACATGAGCGGCAATATGAGAAACAATCCAAATCAAGTTATCGGCTACCTCTGCCTGATCTTGCTTGTTCCTGCAAGCGGGTGCCGCGCCATCCAGAGCTTTGGAGACAGTAGCCAATCAATCACTGCCAGGGGACTTTCGGGGCAGGGATTCCAAGCGATGTATGAGGGTGATTGGGCGACTGCAGAGAGTCTTTTTCTCAATGCAGTGGAATTATCCGAAGGAGATGACCGGGCCCACTGGGGTCTCGCCGAGTCCTACTGGAATCGAGGCGATCGTGAGTTAGCAATTCAGCAGATGCAACGGGCAGTGGAACTTAGCGCCGGCGATCCAAAGCTAGTGCAACGCTTGGGCCGCATGCACCTAGAGTTGGGCCGAATCGATGAGGCAGATGACCACAGTCAGTGGGCACTGGAATCCGATCGCCAATCCGCAGAGGCATGGGCTCTGAAAGGGGATTGCCTGAAAGCCTCTGAAGAGTGGGATGACGCATTGGCTGCATACCATCGTGCATTGGCGATTCAACCGGATTTTACGCAGGTGCAGATCAAAACTGCTGAAATCTACCTGTCACAATTTCGACACGATCGCGTCTTGGCCACCCTTGATCGCGTGCAAGACGAACGCGGCATGACAGAATCTCCGGCAAAAGTCGACCTCCTACGAGGGATTGCAATGCGTGAACTGGGAAGACTTGAAGATGCCAGGCGATGCTTTGTTCGAGCGTCAGAAAAAGCCCCGAGCGATGCAACTCCACACCTGCAACTCGCCGAACTGGCATTGTTACAGGGAAAAAGAAAAGATGCAGAAATCGCAGTCGCCCACGCCAGAGAGCGAGAGATAAGCTCCGTTGATGAGGAAAATTGGATCCTCCAATTAGAGCAAAACCAGTCACGGATTGCCTCGCTTCCCAGCAGGAATCGCTGAACTATCTCGATCTTAATCCAGCTCTCCGAATTGCTCTCCGACGCCTATTAGCAAGGTTAGATTCGTTGTTTTGGCGGACCGCAAATATTTTTATTTTTTGCCCGCCTCGCTTCAAATCCTAACCTAAGCTTCCAGCAGGCGGAGCCTCCAGTCCGCGCCCATCGAAGCTGGGATGCCCATTACCTGAGAAGCAATATGTCGACCTCAAACACGCCAAACCTCGAAGCATTCACCAATTCCGTACTGCCATTTGGCTCCAGCAAGCTAACCACAGCAAATGCGGTAGAGCCAACGATCTTCTCAGATCGACGAAAAAAATCTTCTGAAGCACCCAATCACGTGGAGAGACGGCAATTTGGTGACGGACATCGCGGGCTCTCGGGTGCCGGACGCGAATTGGCGTTAGCCATTGACCGCTACAAACTTCGGCATCACCGACGCTACTTAACCTGTGATGAAATTTTGCGTGTGATGATGCAACTTGGTTACACCAAATCGTAATCGGTGCACACCGTTCTTGAAACACCGTGAGGTAACATCGTTTCTAACGAGACTCGCGAGTCTCTCACTTAATCAACGGCTCTATAAGCTGTCGGCGCGTGACAATTCCCTTGGCAATGTTCCCTTCACCTTTCAAGACTGCCACTTCACTGCCCAGATCGTAAAGACCAAGAAGCACCCTCAAGTGACGGTCATCAACACTTGCTTCACTAATCTTTTGCCATCCCACTTCGCCAGAATCGGTGAGCAAATCTGCGTAGCGGAGGTAGCCGACAATCTGCTGTTCATCTGAGACGAGAACAATCGAGTGATTACTTTTCCTCGCTTCATTCCTTGCCCGTTCGATGTCTAATGGCAGCTCAACTTTCGCAATTCTAGAAATTGAAACTCCGAAAGAGATCGCTCGCCGATTACCAACTTCCAGTAATCTTCGAGCCAGCTTCTGTTGGCCGGCTGCCAATATTCCAGCTTCATGTCCATGCTTGAGGACTCCCTCCAACTCCCGCTTTGCCATCGTCAACCGAACAGGAAACGGCGTCTTTCCGGTTATTTTTCGCAAGACGACGCCGAGCACACCCAACAAAATCGATACTGGCAAAAATGCAACGGCAAAGCCAATTAATAGAAAACGCGTAGAACGGATCAGTCGATAGGGTGCATGAAAAAAAAGGTACTTTGGTAGCAACTCGCCAAAAACAAACACCACCGGTGTCATCAGCATTGGCCCAAATAATTCGGCACCGGAACCAGACCCAAGTACGACCCCCGTGAGGCAGACAATTGCAAAACTTGTCAAATAATTTGCAATGTTGTTCCCAACCAAGGCGGTCGCAACAAAGATCGCGGGTCGATTGAGTAACCAAATCAGGCCTCGTGATGACCTGGAACCACTCAAAGCATCGAGGACTAAGCGAGTTCGTGAGACGCGATACAAGCCAGTCTCCGTTCCACTGAAGAACGCACTGAGAAGCAAACCCGCCGAAAATAGTATCAATGCAAAAAGCATTTCTATTCTCCCTGCTCAGTTTCGGACCGCCGGATCTCAATCAACCATCCATCCTCGGTCTCCTGCTGCACAACAAGTTCATAATCTCCCAATACCGCTCGATCCTTAACTCGTGGAAATCGACCGTTCTGTCGTTGGATTAGACCAATCAGACTGAGAATCCCATCCTCATCTAAGGCTATCTCCAGGCGTTTTGCCAAACTCCGAACACTGACTAACCCCAAGGCTTGAAATACTCCACTGGATAATTCTTGAATGGACCAAGTAGCCTCGTCCTCCTCTCGAGTCGTCATGATAAAACGCAAGATTTGATCTTTGGTTGCTGCTCCCGCTAAATCACCAAATTCATTGACGACGACGGCAACTGAGCAATCTTCTTCTTGAAGCTGATCCAAAACTTGAGAAACATAGGCTGACCAAGGAACGTAGATCACAGATTCAATGTTATCCTCTAGTTGGTCAAATTGACTTGGACGCAAAGATTTAAGACCGATGGCAGCTGTAATCATGTCGCTATCACGACCAGCAATCATGACATGACTTCGATGCCCGACCTCACCCAGAGCAATTGAAGATAAATCTTTCACAACCCACAACTTTGTCCGTGGCTGCATCACCTCGGTAACACGAGTCTCGGCAATCTCAACCAGTCCCTGCAGAGCCAAACGCTCTCGCTGCAACAATGCCGCATCATCAGTGCCAAGTTCAATCGCTCTCTCGATATCGCTGAGGCTTATCTCCTCCTCCGGTTCAAAGTCCGGCCAAATAAGCCGACTGGCCAATTGGTTGCTAGCGGTTACCAACGGAAGGATTGGCCGAACAAGCTGATAGGCGAGGGTCAGCGGAATACCAACCAAGGAGGCAATCCGCACAGGAGAAATAACAGCCAAACTTTTTGGCAGCATCTCGCTGAAAAAAATAATCACCACAAGGCTTAACATTGTGAAGACTAATGTGGCCGAAGATGCGGAACCGCTATCAGCACCTATTTGACCGCTTACAATCGATGCGATTGCAAAGTAAGTCATATTGATGAAAAGATTCCAGAAGAGAATCGCTGAGAGTAATTGCTCTGGTTGCTCTAACAAGCGATCCGCTTGGTAGCCTGGCCGCCCCAATGCCCTCAGTTTCGCCCGAGACGCCTGATCGAGCGAAAAAAGAGCGGCCTCGCTGCCACTAAATAGTGCACTAAAAAAAATGAGTGTCACCATGCCGATTAGCCATGGCCAGCAATCGATCACTACAGTCAATTCTCATCTCCAGCCGCACCTCGGCCACGTTCGAGCGAAACATCAAATTCACTCAATGCTGGGATCATCATGGCTGCAGTGGTAAAAATGTATCCGCTCAACAGAGCAACAAACACATAGAGGTGATCTGTTTGCAAAACGAATTGCGTAATGGCATAAAAGGTTACCAGCGGAAGTCCAAAGGAGGCAAAAAAGACTGCTGAACTTGGATTTCGCCAACCCAGCGATGCAAACAGGGCCGCACCACCTCCAAGAATCATCACGAGAAACGGTGCCAACTGCAACTGAAACGCGCCACGAAAACTGACCATGATCGTCATGCAAATAGCAATCCCGATGCACAGAAAAAATACGGTGCCGATGCTATTCAAGATGGCAGTACGCCCTGAAACGTAATTCAACCCACAATGAATGCCAAGCATGATTGCGAACACAAATAACGTCATGGTTCCCAAGATTGCGTAACACATATTCTCGTACGACATCACACCCTGTGTTGCCAGATAGATAATCAGCATCATAGGAAGCAAAATCATTTCTTTACCGACGTAAACAACTCCCAGCAGTTTGCCAAACACAAATTCTCTCGGACTTAAATCGGTAACAAGCAACAAATCTAGTGCCAGACCATCTCGCTCATTGGTTACAGAATTGACCGATAGTGCATTCACAAGCACCAAACTGATCACACCAAGTCCAGCCATTGGAAGGGTCGCTGATGGTAACGCCCTTCCAATTCGCCCTCCAGCCTCATAAGCAATCCCGTCTGAAATCTGTGCTTGTATAACGGCTGCTACCAGACAAAACAGCAGGGAAAAAACTACTCGAATAATGACCACTTTACGGCCATAAGCCCAAGTTCGCACCTCTCTCCATAGAACAGGATTGTTCCAGACTCGTTTCGGTTCACGAGCACGCCAAGAGATCTGCTTAACCTCCGAGTCTTCTTTCTCTTCTTCCTCGGTTGCCTTTAACCGTAGCTCTCTTGAAGGATTCCATATGCGGACCCTCCAGATACCAATTGCTAAAACAACGAATGAAAATAATGTGGTGAATCCGACGAAGAAAGTAAGGGCCGTGAAAGTTTCAGAAGAGAGAATTGACAATGGAGATGCTGCGGCAGCAAGCGCCCTGACGGGGCTAATTGAAAACTGCACAACGCTTGATACTTCGATCCATTGACTTGCAACGATCTCACCGATACCCAGATAAGCTAATAAGCCAAGTACCGTCATTGCGATAGCTTGGAACGTTTTTTCTCTCCATAGCCCTACGACAGTCCCAACACTACCCGCGAGTAAAACGGTCACTGCAGTAACGACGAAAACACCAAAGACTTGAACCGGTGATACACCTCCAAGCAGTGGTAGCGTTAAGAAAAGAGGCAAACCGCCAAGTAATAGGGTGAAGGGTGCCAAGAGCGTTGCACCCAATTTGCCCACCACAATCTCAAATCCAGAAAGTCTGGTTAGTAAAAGCAGGATAAGGGTTCGTCGATCTTTTTCTTGTGCAACACTCGCCGCAGCACCCACTGCAGCAAGACTCGCCAATACCAATAATTGCAGCGGTGCCAAAAGAGTGAACATCCATCCCCCAAACCGAGCTGAATCGCTACTGGTTGCGAGCGAACGCGATCCATCCAAAACGAGATAGCCGGTACAGAGCAGTGTGAAAAGAGATAAAACGTAAACACTTCGGGCGACGAAGGTTTTCGGCCTCTTCGGAGCCACTGATGCTTCTCGATAGAAAATTGGTCCCAGCATGAAGTAGCGATCGCCTGGCGGATAAAAAGGTTCTGGGGGTCGTCAATCAAAGTCGGTTATCGATGCCATAGCGTACCAGAGAGGGTACCGTTCTATCGACTCGCACAGCAGTGATACAACACAGTTTATTTGAGCCAACTCGCACTCACCAACAGAGAAAACGCTTCAAGATCACAAATAAGAGGTAACTCTCAAGTCCATGAGCACCCGGTCGTGGCTGATACCTCGCTTAGGTGTGGGCCCCGTTCTCCATGATTTGAGTTCTCAGCAAAGATGATCCACGGTAAAACCCCTCTCTTAAGTATGACTTAAACCTCGAAAACTCACATCAAATGGCCCTCATGTGTCATCGATGAAGACGACTGATCATCGGAATCTAAAAGTAGCGAAGTCCTCAATTCGCGAGCCTCGAATCTCCCAAAAAGCGACCAAGAAAGGTCGGAACTTGGAGATGTTTGGCTCAAAAAGAGACTAACGGGCAGGTAAATGCAGAAAAAAATTCGAAAAACAAGTGCAACGGCGTCGAATTATCCCCTATCCACATCACAGGGCCGAGACTGAAGTTTTCATGGGTTTGCCAATCGGTCTAGAATTCAGCGAAGAGAGTATTTAACTCATAACGCTCAGCACGCGAGCGAGTTTCGCTGCATTTTGTCTTGGAACTCAACCACTGATGCATCACCTAATACATCATTATCCTCAATCATGAATTTCCTGTTTCGCTCCATGGCCGAAGGCAGTTGCCTTTTAAATCTTGATGCTTCAAACATGGAGCAAATCATCGACGCGGCAACCGACTTCTTGGTTCAAACTGGTCGGCTGCCTGAAAATCAAAAGTCGATGGTTGCGGAAAGCTTGAAAGAACGAGAAAAGACAGTTCCGACTGTCATTGGTCACGCTACCGCTGTGCCACACTTCTATGACGATGCCATTGCTGAACCAGCGATGGTGTTCATTCGCTTAAAGCACGCTGCCAACATGGGCGCGCCGGATGGTGTACCCACCCGATACGTCTTTCTCTTAATTGGATCAAACGAGCAAACAGCAAGCCATTTGGATACGCTGTCTTCAATCGCTCGCTTGATGAGTGACAATGTTGTCCATTTTGAAATGATGTACGGCGATAGCCAACAAGATATGCTCGATGCTATGGAGCGTCACGTTAACCGGAATGTCTTGGCCGCTCCACCTAAACCAAGAGAAGTATCTGAAGGACTCAAAAGCGATCCTCAACCATTTGCAGGTTTCATCGCAGACATCAAGCGCCGACTTCCCCATTACATCAATGATTTTCGTGACGGAATCCGTGCGAAAACACTTGCATCAATTATTTTCATGTTCTTCGCTTGCCTAGCACCTGCTGTTGCGTTCGGTGGACTGATGGGAGGAGAAACCGGTGGGCTCATCGGCGCGGAACAGATGCTCAAAGCCACCGCGGTATGCGGCCTGGCTTACGCCCTGCTCGCAGGTCAACCGCTTATCATTCTTGGAGGCATCGGGCCCCTGTTTGTCTTCACAATCATTCTGTACGACCTGTGTGTCGATTTTGAGCAAACTGAGAACTTTCTTGGCATTTATGGTTGGGTAGGAATCTGGACAGCTTTATTCACAGTCCTCCTCGCAATCACAAATGCTAGTAATTTGATGCGTTACTTTACCCGCTTTACGGATGAAATTTTCTCTGCGTTAATGTCGCTTATTTTTATCTACAAAGCCGTTCAAGCAATCATCATTGGTTTTTCCGAGGCTGACGACGGGACGTCCTACATTAAAGCATTACTGGCGTTAATTCTTGCGATTGGCACTTTCTACATCGCGATGACTTTGGCTCAACTCCGCAGCAGCAAATACTTATTCCCCTGGATAAGAGAGTTTTTAGCTGACTTTGGCCCGTCCATCGCTCTTGTATGCATGATCGGTCTGGCATGGTGGCTTGGTGATGAATCAACTCTCAAAACGCTTAAGATTGGACAAGCCGAGGAAACATCAAATGCATCTAGTCTGATTGTCAATTTCGGTGCAGTTCCAACTTGGATACGCTTCGCTGCGGCAGGTCCAGCCATTCTCGCTGCAGTTTTAATTTTCTTGTCACAAAACATTACTGCCAGATTAGTAAACAGCCCAGAAAATCGACTCACCAAAGGCGAGTCCTATCATCTCGATCTGGCGGTGATTGGCTTATTGGTCGGGGTTTGTTCGCTCTTCGGTTGGCCATGGATGGTAGCTGCAACGGTACGATCGCTTGCTCACGTCAGGTCCCTCGCTTGGTCAGAAGAGATGGTAGATCTGAATGGACAACATAGTGAAATCGTCCACGTTGCTGAAAATCGAATCTCACCCCTTGTGATTCATGTACTACTTGGTGGCACGTTACTCGTCCTGCCGTTACTTCAATATGTTCCGATGGCCGCACTTTACGGAATCTTCCTCTACATGGGATTTGTGTCCCTTAAGGGTGTCCAATTCATTGAGCGACTTAGCTTTTGGCTCATGGATTCGTCACTCTATCCGATGAACCACTACACAAGACGTGTACCCACACGCAATATCCATCTCTTTACGCTATGCCAATTCATATGCTTGGTCATCCTTTGCATCATCAATGTGATTCCCTACAAGCCGGTGCAACTTCTGTTTCCAATCTTCATTGCTCTTTTGGTGCCTGTGCGATTCCTTCTTGGCCGTTACTTCAATTCCGACCATCTCGCATCTCTTGATGCGGATGAGGCACCTGAAGATGAAGGACTTCATTGGGTCTAATCCATTATCTCTCACAGTTATCTCAGAGCAGCATCTTGCTGGCTTTTGAGACGGTTGATGCACGCACTAACTTCAGATGCAGCCAACTTTTGTAACCATTTGCTCTGCAAAGCAAAATTACCTTGCCTAGACGCTTAGATGCGCCGACGCTTCTTGATATTGACCACAAAACGCCGCTAACAGTCCTGTGTGATTGAAGACTCAATTTGCAACTTTGGTGCAACATTCATTGATCGAGTTTGAGAGCTTGCATTTCGGCTAACTCAAAACCGCTACCAAGAGGATCTACTTGCGTGGTGAAACAGTCACTACGGATCCACTCCACCAATCATTCTTCTTGCGAGGTATCTAGGATTAGTGGTTGAGCCAGAATAAATCTGAGGAGTTAAACTGCTGACTCAAGATCACCATCCTCCAGTAGGCTGGACAAGGCTTGGTCCGAAGCACTCGTTGTAGTTGTATTGGCCTGCTTCAAAACTGAGCCAAAGTACCAATCAGAACCCTCCTTCGTGGAATGGATCTCAGTCGGACCAGAAAATATCTGGTCAACCAAATCTTCGGTAGATTCTTCCAACAATCCAACGTTTTGATGAGGTATGCCATTGAGACCTGACGTCGCAGCATTCGCTTGAGCGGCTGCAACGCCTATCATTTCTCCACCCGGAGTATTGGCTGATGCCAATCGGTTGATCACGAACAAGGCGTCACTCGCAGAGACACCTCCATCTCCGTTGACGTCAAGATAGTCAGGTGGTGCGGTACCGATCGTACTGACACGAACCGAAGTCTCCCCACCCGTCAGATTTCGGTTCAAGAAGTTGATAACCAGAAGAGCATCAATCGCTGAGACTCTTCCATCTGCATTGACATCCGCCTGCAAGGTGGGATTCTGATAGCTGGAAACGGTGAGTGTAATCGTAACGGTAGCAAAACCGCTCTGCATCCCCGTACTGTCTGTAACTTGGTACTCAAATTCGTCAGTATCACCAATCTTCCCTTCGGAATTGGTGTAGGCAAAAATGCCGTTAGGATTGATCGTAAGGATACCCTTCGTCGGATAAACGAGGGTTGAGATATTGATCTCAATGGAATCACCATCAGCGTCATAGTCGTTCGCAAGCAACCCTAAAGCTGTATCATTAATCTGAACTGAAGAACCGATCGATACCGTGTAATTATCTGCAACGGCAACGGGAGCCACTACATCCAAAATCGTTAACTCGAGAGTCTGGGAAGTGTAGCCATCAGCTCCAACGCTCAGTCGTGCAACGCGGTCACCATCCACAATCGTGTTCTGTCGCACGGGCAGTGAAAAGAGCACCGATGACTGACCCGATGGTATCTGCAACCCAGAGCTGGGCAGCACAAACTCTTCATCCTGATCGATCAACTGTAAAACCAGAGCACTACTCAAATCCGAATCATTCCGGTGAACAACCAGCTCTACCTCAGCTCCCTCCGAATAACTCGAACCCTCGCTCCAGAGAGAGAAAGTCAATTGCCGGTCATCATCATCTTCGACAATCAAGTCCTCGGAGTCACCGATGTATCCCTCTGATGAAACCGTTAAAGTTGCAGACTGATCTCCATCAAACAGGTTGTCATCCACTGCGTGAAAGGCAACTTCAACAGAGGAGACACCAGCGGGAATGGTTATTTCTTGTGGAACCTCCAGCTCCGTCAAATCACTACTGCTCAAGCTCACCAGAAGTGGCTCTGACAGGTCACTATTCACTCGTGTAATCGTTGCCTTGGGAGGAGCGTAACTCGGATCACTTAGCACCAGATGATCAAGAGCGAAGTAAGCAGGTGTGTTCATCCCATACTCACCCATGTCACTGGACTCGAGTGAAAACTGCAACTTCTTCGCACCGACCAATGTTGATAAATCAACATGAACCCAATCATTCACCAGGTAGTCATCAGCGGAATCCTCAAATCGGAAATCTGCCAATGCAAATTCAATCTCTCCGACTTCGTCACCCGATGAAGCCAGACCTTTGATTTTTAACAGAAAGTAGTCAGGGTCCGTGCCAGAATCACCACCGAACTTCTTGGCGAACGCATCACCCTGCTGCATCGAGAGAGCAGCATAGGTCGTATTACTGATCATCACCGATTCAAATGATGCCTCACTCTGTTCATCCGTGATCACAATCTCAGGTACTAAACCGCCTGGATAAGCATTCGCAACCGCAAACGTATCCGATGAAAAAGCGCCTCCTCCTGTGATGGAACTGAACTGATTCAAGTAACCTGCTGTTTCGGTATCAGTCGTGTTCGAGATCGCCCAGCCGGACCAATTACCCCATGCTGGGTTATAGCTGTTGTTGAAACTCAGATCACCTGAATCAAAACTTCCCGCATACCGCTTACCGTTCAAGTACGATTCAGAGGGGATCGTGGATCCTAGATCCTCGAACGAACTCACGCTTCTTGCATCCTGCTCGCCAGGACGGTTAACTTCCGTCGTCAACTCCAGTGACTTCTCGTCATCGATTACTGTTAACTCGAAAGAACCAGAGACGTATCCCTCCGCAGCTCCGTGCATAATCACGGACCGATCACCATCTGCCAGATCGTTGTTAATGGCTTCGATGTTGGTGATAGACGTTCTGAATGCTTCCGCAATGACCACTGAATCGAGGTGCTGCAACTCGCCCTGCGGATCACCAGTTAACACGACCGACAATTCGCTGCTTGGTTCCTCGAGATTGCGATGCACAAGCAAAGAGGCTTGCCCTGCATTCTCACTCAGGATTTGTGGTGCAATTGAAAGCGTTAGCTCAGCAACATCGCTGTCAGTCACCATCAATGCCAATTCAGTTTGTGGGAATCCCTCAGCATTGGCAGTGAGAGTAACGGAGCGATCTCCATCGACGAGTTCATCTCGCAAAATAGGCAGAGGCACACTTATTGAACTCGCGCCGGCGGGAATCCTAATGAAGCCGGGTGATGTTAACTCTGTCTCGTCATTACTGCTAACGGCGACCTCTAACTCACTGGTTACGTCATACGTGTTTCTCTCGATCATCATTTGGGGTATTGGATCAGACGAAACCATTGCTACCTGATCGATAGCAAAAGAGGCTGGGGTGTTCATTCCAAACTCACCCATATCACTGGACGATAGCGAAAAACGCAAATCGACTGCAGACGATATGCTTTCGAGCGAAATATTTACCCATGAGTCGATCACATAATCGAATTGGTTATCAGCAAAACGATAATCTGCCAAATAGAAATCGACCGTTCCGACGGTTTGCTGCTGATTATCGAAACCCTCAATTGTCAGAAGAAACCAATCTGGATCATCACCGGAAGGACCACCAAATTTCTTTGCGAAAGCATCCCCTTGTTGCATCGAGAGTGCAGCATAAGTTGTGTTGCTCACCGCGAGAGAATGAAAGCCAGATGTTGCCCCCTCATCTCTCTGAATCGTTGGCGTGAAATCAAAGGCTGATGCCACCGCATAGGTATCAGACTCACTGGCACCCTTAGCTGGATAAGCGCTGTATTGATTTAGAAAACCAGCGGTAGTGGAGTCGGTGGTATTTGAGATTGACCAACCCGACCAGCTACCCCATTCAGGATCGTAGCTGTTGTTAAAAAAGAGGTCTTTGGATTCAAATCCACCTGATTGATCAGAGCCATTCAAGAAACTTTCACTCGGAACGGTGCGACCGATCAACTCAAACCCTACGGTTGATAATCCGTCCGATTCAGAATAGGAAGAATTGGCGGTTGTCAACGTGAGGGCCGGTTGATCATTATCTTCCCAGCTCAACGCGAAGCTTGCAGGCTGATAGCTTGTAGCCGCTGCATGAATCTGCACCAACTGGTCAGCCCGGTCCAATGAATCCTCTATGGCTTGCACCGTGAACACAGCGGATGCTTGCCCCGCAGGAATCAGCACCTGACTAGGTATCCCGATGATAGAATCTTCATCCGTCGTCAGGTTGATTGTCAGCGGCAATGCTAACTGAGCATCATTTCGACTGACCGTAACAGATGCCGTGTTGCCCTCAGCCAGAGAGGTGACCTCCGAATCAAGGTGGAGACTCAACACGTCGTCATCAACAACCGTCAGGTTAGCGGTATCAGGTATGAAGCCAGATGCAGATACTGTCGTGCTAATGACCTGATCGCCCTGCACAACCTCATCGTCAATCACATCGATTGAAAAGTCGAAGTATTGGTCACCGCTCGGTATGGTCACAGAGGAAGGAAAACCGAGCCGAGAGGTTTCATCATGATCAATCGTTACCGTCAAGGCGGCGACATCATCCGTATTGATTCTTGTTACCCGACCACCCGTGCTTGCTGGGTTAACGTCCTCCGAAACAATTGAAGGATCAAAGTCCAAGAAAACCGCCGGCTCCGTGAGCTTAATCTGATCGACAGCAAAGTACGCCGGGGTGTTCATCCCATTTGAACCAACATCTGACGAATGGAGGAAAAACTCTAATGAGTCAGCATCGCTTAGTGAGTCAAGATCGACGTTCAACCAGTCTGTCAGGATGTAATCCTGTTGATTATCGGCAAAACGATAATCTGCGAGATAAACCTCAAGGGATCCAACCTCAGATCCACTGCTGTCTTTACCTGTGATGGTAAGTCGAAAGAAATCCTCGTCATTACCAGTTTCGCCGCCGAATTTCTTCGCAAAAGAATCTCCCTGCTGCATCGACAGAGCGGCGTAGGTGGTGTTTGTGACGAGGAGTGAATCAAATCGGCGATTATCACCCGCAGGTTTTCGGATCGTGGGCAAAACAGGACTTTCACTCTGACTCACGAACGCAACTCCAAAGGTTGCAGATTCTTCGCCGCCGATCCCGGAACTGACACCAAATTGGTTTTGGTGCCCCGGAGTGGTGTTATCCGTAATGTTGGAGTAGGCCCACTGGTTCCATGTCGTAAAATTAGTGAACTCTGCGTGGGTATTGTTGAATTCCAGTCCTCCGCTTGTGAACCAACCTGAAGTAATCAGTTCTTCGAATTCACCCTCGGACTGCTGCCCTCCCTCGATCGGTCCGGAAAATGCAGTATTGGGCAACAAGGCTTCCCCTACATCTTCAAAATCCGAAAGATCCTGACCGGCATCTCGAAAATGCATCACCCCAATCCCATCCAGATCAAACCCAGCACTCTGGACCGTCGGATAAGGGTCATAAATCGGGTCGCCACCTGAATCCAAAGTAAACCCATCACCAACCACATCTGTGAGACGAATGTGAGTTACCCGATCCACATCAAGCAATGGATTGACATCACGCAACGAACCCAAATCAAACGGCGTCCCGTAACCGACTTCGTACTTACCCGCCAATCCATCAATTTCAGTAGCGTCCAACGCACCAAACGCGGAGACAGGATTCGCTGTTAAGGAGTCGCTCTCGAATTCAAAAAAGTTGCTTCCATCTGACGACACTGCTACTTTTGCCAACTCCAAAAAGGTGGGGGTGACACCGTTTTCAAAAACAGCAAAATCGAAGCCCAGCCCATCGCGCACGGGAAACTCAAACCCAACCGTGATGACACCACCACGTCCCAGAGTCACCGTTGCAGTTACGTTCGAGTCTGCAGGGCCCAATGCTTGTGTGACATCCTGAAACGACTCGTCGACCTCGGAACCGGGAGAATAATCCACGACACTGGTAGCCCAACCCACGATCCTAGAGTCGAGATGATGAACTGCGGTAGAGCCCTCGACGCCCGCAGGTGGAGAGTAGGGTCCAGCTAATAATCTTCTAGACTCCAAACGCTCGATCGCTAGACGAAACCGCTTACGCTTGGAATCTGGGCGAGTCCGATTTTTCTTCATCATTACTTAAAACCTTGTGTCCAAATCATCAATTGATTCGGAACCATTTCTTGTGCAGAGAGCTGCGAGTACTTCCAAGTCAATGTTCTCGTTTAGAAACTTCACTGAACCGTCAGCGAAGAGACCGTTTGCACCCTGCGGATGCATACTTCGGATGTCATTTTCAAATCGAGGGGCCCGATTAATCGAAAAAGCCTGATCAAAAAGGTTCCATGCATTAATCCATTGACCGTCCGGGAAATCCGCATCCTCGGAAACCATGAGTGTTCGCATGGTACCGTCCGTGATGTCACGAAATCGAACAGATCTTTCATGAATCATCACACCTCGAGGGGGATAATTTCGACTAACGATTCGCTCGCCATAAATGCCACCATAGTCTGTCGCACCGCGACCACGATGACGTGTGGACGTCCTAGTTGTGCTGGGGCAAAGGTAAGTTTCGATCACACTTGCTGCTGCATCTTCATTCAACGCATGATCAAATGGGTAATCAAAGCGTATTTTTTCATAGGTCGCGTTCTCACCCATAAAGGGGAGAACAAATGCAGACCAGGCAAACTGCTTCCCCCGCCGCCATTGCGGTCTCACCTCTAAACCACCCGGCGGGAAGGTTCGGAAAGCGGCATGGTAGTTGTGCAACCCAATACCAATCTGGTGGAGGTTATTCTGGCATTGAATTCGTCTCGCCGTCTCGCGCACCGACTGAACAGCCGGTAACAACAAGCCAATGAGAATCCCAATCACTGCGAGGACCACCAGTAATTCGACGAGGGTAAAACCAACGCTCAGCGTCTTTGCACGCCGCTGGGCAGCACATGAACGCATTTCCTTCATCGCAAGAAAACCTCGCCGCTCCGTGAGAGCATCCAGTACAAGCCGAGCGATCGCTTTGTTTTTCACGGCCACAAGCTCACTGC
The DNA here is from genome assembly GCA_964225475.1 of Candidatus Nitrosopumilus sp. Classification (GTDB taxonomy): domain Bacteria; phylum Planctomycetota; class Planctomycetia; order Pirellulales; family Pirellulaceae; genus Rubripirellula. The sequence continues at coordinate 59,892 of CAXQOB010000084.1, forward strand.
GGGCTGAGTTCGCCTCCACGTAACGAAACAAACATCAGCGCATAATTTGATCAGTAAGTAAGCCCTCGCGATTATCAACCTCGCACATTGCCTTCATGACAACTCGGCTTATGACACGGACTTGACCCTGGCAAATCACATCGTGTCGCTTGCGACGGTAGGTCTTCTGACTCCCAACATTCCCCATGTCTGCCTTCTCGCTGAAATGGAACGGTTAATCGTTCCATTTGTGGCAATGGCAAAGAAAAGCACAGGCTAGTAATCGATCTTACGTTGGTTACAGCGGCCGGGCCGTCCCGGATTCTCACCGGAGTTCCCTGTTATCAGAAGTGTATCAGTACACTCCGATCACCTTCGCAGCTAAGCGAAGAAATTTATAGGCAGAATCACAGGATGTCAAACCGATGCACCATGTGTTCTGCAATATCGAGGCACAAAAAAATAATTGTCTACTGCTCGCATCGGGATCGACTCTTTTAGACAGCGTGTCGACTTGAAATCATAAAACACCCGCTTTTCAGAGAACAGGGATGTGACACCCAAATCACGCCCCCCATGTTGAGGTGGATTCAAGCTCCATTCTGGAGTTAGACTAGCCCTTGGCGCTCTGTGCTCCAGTACTCTCCCAAGCGGTAATATCAAAGACACCGTGTACCAGCACGTTTACTTGACCTTACTATCACTCAAATCGGCGTTTGCCTGTAGATATGCCAAAATGCATGATTATTCTCCCCGCGAGACTTGCCTCAACACGGCTTCCTGAAAAGCTCCTGAAGGTGGCTCAAGGGAAGAGCATTCTACAACACACCTACGAAGCAGAGCTCGGCTCTAAACTCGCGGAAGCGGTTACGGTTGCAGTGGATAACGACAAACTATCAGAGGAGGTGAAACGTTTTGGCGGCTCCTGGGAACAAACCTCCTTAGCCTGTCAGAGTGGAACTGACCGACTTGCGGAAGTTGCAAGTCGATTTCCGGATGTCGATATCTTTGTAAATGTTCAATCAGATGAGCCTGAAATCACGGGATCAACGATTGACCTAGTGATTCAGCGATTAATCGATTCACCGGAAGCTGATATCGCAACGGCAGGGACCCCGATCCGCGATATGAAAACACTTCAGGATCCATCCTGCGTCAAAATTGTGATGGGGAACACAAATACGGTAGAGACCAATCCTGCCACTGATTCAGCGGGTGAACGAAAAACCAACGATGATTTCGATGAGGAAACAAAAAAACTGAAGACAAATCAGGGCAGGGCAGTGTACTTCAGTCGAACGCCTGTCCCATTCCTAAGAGATGGCATCGAAGCGGCGGATCTCAACCGCGATCCGCCAATTTTTTGGCATCACATCGGGATCTACGCCTATCGTCGGGATTTTCTCAGCTGGTTCTCTTCGACCCCACCGAGCACCCTCGAGGAACTTGAAAAACTTGAACAACTCAGAGCGATCGAGGCGGGAAAAATCATTCAGGTGGTAGAAATTGAGCACGCCGCACCCGGTATCGATACCGAAAAAGATTATCAAGATTTCTTGAAACGCCTCTCCATGAGGTAGGAGTCAAAAAGCTGATTCAGAAGCTCGAATAACCACTGGATTGTTTGTTTGAGATCTGACCGGACTCCGGTACATAAAAAATCCCAATGCGTGAACCTCACAAATTACGGCCAATGGGGATCTTCGGAATACTTTTGAGGAGGGACGAGCCTTTTCGAATCAGCTGGCCATGGTATCATTCGTTCCCATGACAAAACATATATTTGTAACGGGTGGGGTGGTCAGCTCTCTTGGCAAGGGCTTGACGAGCGCCTCGATCGGAATGCTCTTGGAGCAACGTGGGCTTCGAGTACGGATGCAAAAATTGGATCCGTACATCAACGTCGATCCAGGGACCATGAGTCCATATCAACATGGCGAGGTCTATGTTCTGGATGATGGGAGCGAGACGGATCTCGATCTCGGCCACTATGAGCGTTTTACGACTGGCCAATTGACTCGTGACTGCAACTACACCACGGGCCAAATCTACCAATCGGTCATCGATAAGGAACGCGATGGGCAGTTTCTTGGAAAAACGGTGCAGGTGATTCCTCATATCACCAACGAAATCAAGTCCGTCATTAAACGGATGGGCGGTGAAGAAGTAGATGTCGTCATCACTGAAATCGGTGGAACGGTTGGGGATATTGAAAGCCTGCCTTTTCTAGAGGCGATCCGACAATTCTCCATTGATGCTGGTAGAGAGAATTGCTTGTATATGCATCTTACCTTGGTGCCATACTTGAAAGCTGCAGATGAGTTAAAGACAAAACCAACGCAACATTCAGTTGGGCAACTTCGTGAGATCGGTATCCAACCAGATATACTTGTGTGCCGCTGCGAACATTCGATCAGTCGCGAAGATCGAGAAAAAATAGCGCTTTTCTGCAATGTCCCCACCGAAGCAGTGATTGAAGAAAAGGACAAGGATTTTTCAATTTATGAAGTGCCGCTCTCGTTGGTGGAAAACAAATTAGATGAATTGATCGTCAATAAATTAGGGCTCTCGAATACCGCCAAAGGTCTCGAGATTACGCCGTGGACGAATTTAATCCACCGATTACGAAATCCTCGACACGAAATCTCCATCGCGGTCGTTGGAAAATATGCCGAGCACAAAGACGCATACAAATCAATCTACGAATCCATCGATCACGCCGGTATCGCGAATGAAGCACAGATTCGAATTGGTCGAATCCAAAGTGCCGATATCGAGCGGGAAGGTGCTGAGCGACTCCTAAGTGGGTATCAGGGAATATTGATCCCGGGAGGTTTCGGTGAACGAGGAATCGAGGGTAAAGTTCAATCAATAAAGTATGCTCGCGAACGAGGGATTCCATTCTTTGGTATCTGTCTCGGAATGCAGTGTGCAGTCATTGAGTACGGGAGACACACTCTTGGCTTGACTGGGGCACACTCCAGCGAATTTGAAAAAGATACACCTCATCCGGTCATTTGCTTGTTAGATGAACAAGAAAACATTACTCAAATGGGCGGTACCATGCGGCTCGGTAGCCAACCGGCCAAACTGCTTACAGGAAGTCGAGCTGCGACCGCTTACGATTCTGAATTGATTGACGAACGTCATCGTCATCGTTACGAATTCAACAATGAATATCGGAGCCAATTCGAAGAAGGCGGGATGGTTTTCTCCGGTACCCGGCCTGATGGTGGTTTAGTAGAGATTATTGAAATCCCCTCTCATCCCTGGTTTGTCGCGGTTCAATTTCATCCAGAATTTAAAAGCAAACCCCTACAGGCTCATCCCTTATTCTCCGGATTTATTGAAGCGGCAATCCAACGGAACCAACATCAGTCGTCTGATTGAAATCAGTTCCTATTTTTTTGAGATGGAATAACAACAAGCAGCCACCCGATCCGGTAGTTTCAATCACGAATTGATGAATTAAAACGATGTCGAATCAAGAGAACAATGAGAATTTAGATCAACCTGCGGACGCAGAGACTCAAGAATCATCCAATTCAAATGACGTTGGTGCGAAAGAAGAGAGCGGCAGCATCCCTCCTCCACCTCCAGCCTCATTCGAGATGCTGATCTCGATGTTGTTTAGTCAAGCAATGACGATGTTGGGACAGATACCGGATCCCCAAACGGGTGAATCGACAACTAACAAACCCTTTGCCAAATACACAATCGATACGCTTGAAATGTTGAGCGAAAAGACAGAGGGAAATCTGAGTGAAGCAGAGTCTAAAATGCTCTCTCAAACGTTGCATGCACTTCGAATGGCCTATATCGAAGTAAAATAGTCACCCATGAAAAGTGATCCAGATCTCTTCGCAATCCTAATCATTAAGTTGCGCGAATGAGCCTGGGGAAAAGGGCGTCTCTGTCAACCGACGCACCATTCTTGAGGAGTGCAACCTCTGAGACAAGAAATCCATCTCGACAGAGAAAAGGCATTTGTTGGGTATTGCCAAATCTCTTTACGTTGATGCTTGCAGGTACTCCGCCACAGAATCGATGATTTCATCTAAATCGCGTTTTGCTTCGAATCCGATTGCAGACTGAATCCGCGTAAGGTCTGGAACTCTCCTCCGAATATCCTCAAATGATTGATCGTAAGCATCCGCATACGTTTGATATTGGATAATGGAAGAGGAACCCACACGTTCGATCACTCGTTTTGCCAAGTTGAGAATTGTCACATCACGATCACTGCCTATGTTGTAAACACGACCCGCAGCATCAGGAGTCTCTACGAGCGTCACAACTGCCTCGACAACATCATTTACATGCGCAAAACATCTCGCTTGCTGCCCGTCGTCATGAACAATCAGAGGTTCGCTGTTTAAAGCAGCCTGAACAAATCGAGGCAAGACCATACCGTAAGCACCAGTCTGGCGCGGGCCCACCACATTAAAAAATCTACCCACAACAACCGGTAGACCGCGTTCTTTGTAGAAAGCAAGAGCTAAAAACTCATCGATGGCCTTGGAAACCCCATAACTCCATCTTGGCTTTGTCGTTGCCCCAAAAACAAGGTCATCCTCTTCGCACCAAACCTCTTTTGGGTTCTTCCCGTACACTTCGCTGGTGCTTGCTAGGAAGCAGGGAATCGCTTCCCCCCTGTCCAAACGCTTACCAAGATGATTAAGGATAAGCTGAGTCGGATAAACGTTTCGCTCAATCGTTTGAATTGGCTGACTCGCAATCAGGGCAACACCAACTGCAGCAGCAAGGTGATAAACACAGTCAGCCCTACCGACTACATCTGCGACAAGCGACTCATCTTCAACCGTTCCCTCAATGTACTCCACGCGTTGATCGTCAAGAATCTTTGCCAAATTACTGGCATCACCGGTGGATAGGTCATCGACAATGATGATCCGATCGCCTGAGGCTAATAGTTTTTCTGCGAGATGTGAGCCGATAAATCCGGCTCCACCCGTGATGAGCGATGTTTTAGTCACGTGTTACGATACTCATTAAAGTCAAATTCCAAGGGACTCACACCAATTGACTGATGGAGACATAGAACCTTCTATTGCCCTAGAAATCGGGAATTTGTGTCGTGAAGGTCAGAGATATCTAATACGTGGCTAACAACCATCAAGTTCGTGGTGAAATATTTCAACGCAGGGAGTTTAGGTAAGCCTTGCGGCCGCGGATATTTTAGTATTCTTTGGCCGAACTTTCGATCCAATAGATAGGCCGCTAAACTGTAAGAGGAAGTGAAACCTCGGTTTCCTGATGATTTTGGCGAAATGAGGGATTGCTGGCCAACCGGGTATCCCTCTGCGAACTGGAGCGTCTTTGTGACTAGCCGGACCCTCATTAAAGCATCCACGGGACAAGCGAAGCTTAAGTGGGTCCATTGTCTCATCTTGCTTGTCTTGTTTTGGAGCTGCCTGACAAGTCACTCTTGGGCCGCACAAGACACAAAGCAGCAGCAAGCCGACTCGCTCTATGCTGATGCGGCTAATTTCCAACGTGGCGGAGCCTACGAGATCGCGGTTCAAAGTTGGAAATCATTTTTGGACCGTTACCCCCAAGATCCAAAAGCCACCAATGCTTCTTACTACTTGGGTATCTGTTATTTACAACAAAGTGTGCCAAATTACGCTGCGGCTTCTCAAGCTTTCGAACAAACACTGAAGGACCCTCAGTTTTCAATGCGAGGCGAAGCCTACACAAACCTCGCATGGTCTCTCTATCGGCAAGGAACCGCCGGCCCGCAACCAGATACCCAGTTGCTGCAAAAAACGTTAGCAGTCCTCGCAAAACTTCTGGAAGAGAAACCCAGTGTTCCTCTTGCAGGTCAAGCTTTGTTCTACAGCGGTGAAGCATCTTACGCTTTAGGTAATCGAAAACAGGCGATTGACTTTTACACGCGGTTTCTCAGTTCGCAACCGAACACATCTCCATTGAGAGGCGATGTTCTATACGGCAAAGGTGTCGCGGAAGAGGAACTTGAATTCAATGACGCTGCAATAACAAGTTATGAAACCTTGTTAGAAACATGTGAGCGAACCGAAATTGTCAATGATGTCAAATTACGACTCGGCGATCTCTACATACTTAAGGGGAAGTTCGAAGAGGCAATCAAAACATTTCGGTTCATCGTGAATTCAGTCGATGAGCCGACCGATCGGTCCTACGCACTTTTTCGTGAAGCATTCTCACTGATACAGTTAAATCGGTATGAACTTGCATCAGCAAAATACAGTGAGCTTTTAGAACAGTATCCCGATTCGGACCTCGCTGGCTCCGCACAGTTTGCAAAAGCTCAGAGCTATTATCGCGGAGGGAAGATGGATCTCGCCGAAATAGAATTCACTAAGTCACGCGACGGCGACGACCTTGTAATAGCCACCGAGGCCACTCACTGGATCGCTAGGATACGACTGACCCGAGATCGCCATGCAGAAACAATCGAAGTCACGAGAGATCAAATAAAAAAAGGCTTGAAAGGAAACTTCACCATCCCCGTACAGATGGATCTCGCGGAAGCCTTAGCATTCAGCAAAACAATTGATCCCCAATCCGAAGCGAAAGAGATTTTTTGCAAGATTTATGATCAGAATCCAGAGCATCCACTTGCACCAAAAGCGTTATTTAACGCGACAGTCATCACATTCCAGCTGAATGAATTCTCGGACGCGCTCTCACTTTGCGAACGCTTCCTTGATGCTTTAACAACCGATCCAATGAGAGCAGAAATTGGATACATCAAAGCTGAAAGCGCGAGAAATCTTGGCCAAACGAAAGTGGCAAACCAGAGCTACCTGGATCTTTTAAATATAGAATGCAACGATAAGCATCCGATGCGAGTAACTTGGCTTTTAAGAGCCGGTGCGTATTGGAATACGGTTGGAAAGTCGCAGCAAACGCTTGAATTCCTAGGTCGCGAGGGTGATCTGTTCACCGAGCCGGCGCAACAAGCTGAAGCGTTTCTTCTCCTCGGACAAGCTCACCTCGAAAGCGACGACGCATTAAGCGCGGTGAAATCTCTACGCGCTAGCGAAGAAAAGAACACCGGATGGCAGCGGTTGCCCGAAGTTAGGCTCACACTTGGTGACGCCTTACTTGCAGCTGAATTACCCGTCGAAGCGGAAGAATGTTGGCTTGATCTTGCAGAGAAAAACCCTGGCTCCACTTACGGTGATCAAGCTCGCTATCGGCTTGCCAACCTCTATCGTGATCGTTCTGATTTCGATGAGGCAATCTCCCTGTACAGATCAATCTATGAAGGTTCACAAGTTGCTGAGCTAAAACCACATGCTCGATACGGTGCTGGCTGGACGTTCATCCAAAAAAAGGATTACCAAGCGGCAATCGACACTCTCGATGTTTTGATCAATGAGGAAGATGACCAGGTATACTTCGACGCCTTAACAGCTCGGGGAATCGCTTTTCGTCAAATCAATCAACATGACAAAGCTCTACGAGACCTCAAGCTGTGTCTGGAATTAGCATCAACCAATCAACGTAAAGCCAATACTCTATTCGAGCTTTCCCTTGTTTACGTGCAAACAAACGATACCAACGCAGCGGTAAATGCTCTTCAGACAATTTGCGATAATCACTCAGATTTCGCCGGCATGGAAGACGTACTATTCGAACTTGGCTGGGCTTACAGTAAAAATTCTCAACCAGAGAAAGCTAGCGGTATTTTCAGTCGGCTTTTAGAAACCTATCCAAAATCCAAGTATTCAGGTGAAGCAGCATACTTCAATGGCCAACAATCCTATGCTGCTCAAAACTTCGATCAAGCGATCCGTTATTTCCAGCTCGCGATTAGTGTATCGGATGATAATGCATTGATTGAGAGAGCTATGTATCGAATAGCTTGGTCTCTCTACAACAAAAAAGAGTACCTTGAGGCAGACAAAGAATTCTCCAAGCAACTCCGCCAATACTCAGAAACACCTCTGGCGTTAGATGCGATGATGATGATTGGCGAGTGCCGATATCAGCTAAAAAACTATGCCAGCGCTTTAGAATCCTATGAAATAGCCCGTGATACTATTCTGTCAAATAACGATTCCGCAACGACGATACGTGATCCTTCAGAACGACAAGTGCGTGAAATTGTTTTATTACACGGTGGGCAATCTGCCGCTCAACTCGGTCAGTGGACGGAAGCCATCAAATGGTACGACGAGCTTCGAAAGCGCTTTCCCTCTACTAACTACCTCGCCGAAGTTTTCTATGAGACAGGCTTTGCTCATCAACAACAAGGAAACAATGACATGGCACTAGAACTCTTGGCCGAGGTCGCAAATAACTACCGGAATGAAATCGGCGCCCGATCTCGTTTTATGATGGGAGAGATTTACTTTTCTGACCAGCGAATGGAACTCGCAATACCGGAGTTTCAACGTGTCATGTACGGGTTTGGGTCGGAGAATGCTTCAGATGCTATCAAGAATTGGCAAGCGAAAAGTGGATTCGAAGCAGGGCGATGTGCAGAAATAATCCTGTCTAAAACAGGCACACCTGATTCCAACCAACGAGCCAAACAGATCGCTCGAGGGTTCTACCAATATGTCGTTGACAAACATCCAAATCACAACCTTGTGAATAAGTCACTCGAACGCCTGAAAGCTCTTCAAGTTGATTAAAACCTTATCCATAAAACCGATGTTTGAACTGAGCATGTATGCTCGCATGATCATACTCGTGATGATGATGCAGACGTATTGCGTCGCTCAAGAAACATCGGGAGTGCCGAATTCAGCGGTCTCGGATCCTTCCGTTAAAGCGGATGAAATCCGAACACTAATGGATAGTCAGGCGGTGGAAACGGTGTCTGCTTCCGAACCGACAAGCATTGATCTGTTGACCCTGATCCTTCAAGGCGGGGCTTTCATGATACCCATCGGTTTGATGAGCATCATGGTCGTAACGCTCGCCGTCGAGCGAATGATTAATCTAAGAAAAGAGTGTATCCTCCCCGACGAACTCGAGCGTGATCTGAACCTTCTTAATAGCCCCCCGGAAACCTTCAATCCCGTTGCTGCATTAAAAGCCTGCAAAGATCATGCTTGCGCTGCCTCGAGAATCATCCAGGCAATGTTGAATCGAACGGGTCAACCATTACATGAAATTGAACAAGCTGGCCTGGAGACAGCGCAACGAGAAATCGACAAATGCGCAACACCTATTCGCTGGTTGAATTTAGCGGGCGCAGCAACACCTCTGATGGGCCTTCTCGGTACCGTTTGGGGAATGATCGTTGCATTTCATGAATCAACTACCTTAACGCCAGACCGCAGCCGCAGCGAACAATTATCTGAAGGTATCTACACTGCGTTGACGACAACTCTTGCTGGTCTTGTAGTAGCGATCCCAGCAGCCATCTTGGCTCTGTACTTAGAGAATCGTCTATTGAAGATGTTTAATACCGTAGAGGACTTTGTTTTTAAATTGTCACCGAGTTTGACCAGATTCATCGGTCAAGGCAAACTCGACAGCGAGGGTCAACTCCGAGATATAAAGCCGCTCTCTGTACCTACTGAAGCGATTCCCGCTCCGCCTCGAAGTAAATCAAGCGGCTCACGTTCAGCGAGCCACCGAGGAGGTAGCTAAGTTGGCAAAACTCAGACACACGGGCAGCACGAGCACGCTTAGCCTGACGCCGCTGATTGACGTCGTCTTTCTCATTCTCATATTCTTTCTGGTTACGAGCGAGTTTGAGGACGAAGAAAAACGTCTGGATATTGTGCTGCCGTCGGCGACAAGTGCTGTTCCGATGACTGGAAAACCCCGTGAAATCATTGTTGATATCGACCAGCAAGGGAGCGTGTTTCTCTCAGGGCAGCCGACAAGTCTTGATGAGCTCAACAAACTGTTAGAAGTAGCAGCTGCAACAAATCCGACAAATCAGAGTGTAGTGATCCGTGCCGATCGGGCTACCGCCTTTCAACCGGTTGTTGATGTAATGAACATCTGCAACCAAACAGGTATCAGCGATTATAGTGTCACAACCTCGGATGCTCCCTAAACAGCAAGCGTCAGCTTTTGATTTGAACTTTCTAATTTCCACGTCGTTTTACACGTGCTGAAACAACACAAGAAAAACCGATCGACGACACGGACGGAACGCGTCTGGCCGCTTGATCTATGCGTGGTTATTCTTGCCTGCGCGGTCATCTATCTCTCGGTAGATCGATTAAGCTTTTCTGATGATCGATGGCTATACAACACCTGGACCTACGTACTCTCCGTACCGGTATCTGCATGTCTGTTAGCGTTTCTCTCCCATTCATTGATCTCTCGGTATGCTCAGAAATCCATTCAAATTGGATTTCTGTTCAGTCTCGTACTCCATCTTTTGCTTTTTGTATTAGCAATCAATGTGGTTATCTTCCGACAGTACTTCCCCCGTCAAACGGCAGCGAACAATCGGTCCACCTTCTCTACCAGTAAAGCGATTAACAATTATTCGTATGACAAAAAAGCGTTTGGTAACGACTGGTCCAATCCCGTTCAATCTGAAATTGACTTAACACCATCACCATTTTCCCCTGATGAGATGGTACAGATTCAACCCGATTCAAAGGCTCTAGAAAAACCTTTGGAAAGACCAACGGTGATTAATGATATAGAACCGCCGGCCGCGAGTTTGGCTGAAGTGGAGGAAGGCATCCCTAGTTTTCTAAACCGGAAAAGAGCATCCAGCACAAAGCAGAGTGTTGGCGTTAGCTTTTCACCAAGATTGGATAATAAACCCATCTCCCCGGAAGTTTCACCTTCTGAAGAAAGTGTTTCTGGAAGCTTTCAGCGTGCTCTTTCTACTCCAATGCGTCGAGTCGCCCCCGTTACATCTAATCTAAAAGAACCCAACACGCGACTCAGGAATACCTCGCCATCACAAAGCCCCAAGAAGATGACGATGTTGTCGAATGATCAGTTAAACCCCACACCGGTCGATGGAACACCAGCAAAAGTAAGAGCTAAACAAGAAAGTGGTTCAAAACTCGGCTTCCCTGAGCTAGCTTTGAATCTATTAAAAAACCCAATCACGGAAACCTATTCGGCTCCCTCACCAAGAGAAGTCGTCAAAAATCCAACTCGGGAAACTCCCAACACATCCTATGGGGCGAATCTAGACAGCATTCGGCCCAATGTGGTAGCAGAAAGCAAACGAGATTCAAGCGTAATGTCAGCTGGCAGACCGACCTTGGCAAAAAGCTCGGGTACCGATTTTCAGCCAGCAATGAAACCAGGAAGAAGATCAACCCGAGCAAAAATCGCTGCGAGTTCGACTCCAACGACTGCTCTCGCTGATCCTTCAGACACTGCGTTATCGTTGAAAGTCTTTTCGGATGTAAACGGTGCAATGGATCGAGTTGATCGCATCTCGCGATTGGATGAACGAATGACGACACCGATAGCTCCACCATTGGCTACCTTCAATCCATTGGACAATAGCTACACAATAACCGATTCAATGTCCAATGCATTCTCGCTATCCCCAGCAGAACGTGAGCCAAAAATACTTAAGGATGTGCGAATAGATGGCGACATCCAACTTCCTGAAATCAAGCAACAAATCCCACCACGAATATCGGCAAAGATTGACAATGGTCAAAATAGAAACAGCAGTTTACCAGGGCAATTCTTACCCGCCCCTCCATTCAGCCAGAGAGTACTTCGAATGGTGGACTCGCCCACAATTAGTGAGGAGAGTGAGCTAAAGCCGACGGCAATTACTGAAAATGCAATTGAACAAGGACTCAATTACTTAGCATCAAACCAAAATGCAGATGGAAGTTGGTCGCTACAAGGGCACGGTCTTGATGTAATCTTACAAAGCGATACAGCGGCAACAGGTCTAGCCCTGCTGGCGTTTCAGGGAGCTGGATATACACATCAACAGCATAAATATGCATCGACCGTAAAAAAAGGTATCGAGTTTCTCCTCGATCATCAATCTGATGATGGCAACTTGTACCGATCAGAAAACGCGATCAGTAACCAGAATGTGGCATTCTACAGCCATGGGATCGCAGCGCTCGCTATCTGCGAGGCTTACGGGATGACGAGAGACACGAGTCTCAAAATCCCGGCACAATCGTCCTTAAACTACATCAGTCGGACTCAGCACCGACAACGAGGTGGATGGCGATACAACGCACAGGTCAGCTCAGACACAAGTGTCACTGGATGGATGATGATGGCGCTCAAAAGTGGAGAACTGTCAGGGCTGAAGATCCTACCCAAGACCTATGAGGGCATTACCTTCTGGCTTGCACTGGCTCAGAGCAACGAAAATGCTGACCGCTACCGCTACAACCCGTTCGCTCCGGATACCCCGACACAACGTCATGGACGTGTTGAAACACCAACAATGACTGCAGTGGCAGCTCTCATGAGACTGTATTCCGGGTGGACGCGGAAAACCGCGGAGATGCAATCCATCGCCGATTATCTACTAGAATACCCACCTCAAATCGGCACAAAGGATGCTCCAAAACGCGACACCTACTATTGGTATTACGCAACACAAGTCATGTTTCACATGGGCGGCGACCACTGGAAAGCTTGGAATGAAAAATTAACTCCGATTTTGACAGACAGTCAAATCACAGAGGGTCCACTCTCAGGAAGTTGGGACCCGATCCAGCCTGTCCCAGATCGTTGGAGTGCTCATGCGGGACGCGTTTATGTGACCGCAATGAATTTACTGAACTTAGAAGTCTATTATCGGCACCTCCCAATCTACGAAGAAACCGCAACAGTTGATGCCGCTTCAGTGATTAACGAATGAGCATTAAAGAAATGTTCAGATCCAGAGTGCACGCGGTAGGGTATGTATCTAACCTTTTCTCTCTAACGTGGTTAACTGCGCAGTAGCATTGCTCACCTATGAAAATCGGAATCGTCGTAAGACGATTCCGGTAATGGGCAATTCAAGAATTTGAATTGCTGTCTCAAACGCGATCAAGATAACGGTTCACGAGGTTTTCTAGCATCTCTTGCCTACCACTCGAGTTATCTTCGACCTCACCTTTTTCAAGCATGTAGGCTTCCAATTCCGAAAAACCAACGGAACCAGACTCGATTTGTGCGCCAATCCCCGCATCCCAACTCTTGTATCGATCTTTGATAACAGAGCTCAATGCTTCATCAGATCGGATAGCAGCAGCCACTTTTAAACCTTTAGCAAAGGCGTCCATACTTCCGATGTGTGCATAAAATAGATCGAGTGGTTCAAATGACTCACGACGCACTTTCGCATCAAAATTGACCCCTCCGCTTCCTAATCCACCGTGCTTGAGGATGTAATACATGGTTTGTGTTGTTAAGTAGTAATCCGTAGCAAATTGATCGGTATCCCAACCCAACAACATGTCGCCTGTATTTGCATCGATACTACCTAAGGCACCCTGGCCACCGGCGTAATCGATTTCGTGCATCATGGTATGACCAGCAAGTGTGGCATGATTCGTTTCCAGATTCAACTTGAAGTGGTCCATCAAATCATAGGCACGTAAAAAGTTCAAACATGCTGCGGCATCACTATCGTATTGGTGCTTTGTTGGCTCCTTGGGTTTCGGCTCAATAAGAAACTGTCCGGTGAATCCGATTTCCTTGGCATAATCAACTGCCATGTGAAAAAATGCTGCGAGATGATCAAACTCTCGTTTCATGTCTGTGTTGTACAGATTTTGATATCCCTCACGTCCTCCCCAGAAAACATAATTTTCACCACCAAGCCGCAAAGTAACCTCCAACGCTTTCTTCACCTGCGCTGCCGCATACGCGAAGACATCCGCATTGCAACTTGTCGCAGCTCCATGCATGAAACGCGGGTTACTAAACATATTTGCCGTGCCCCATAAGAGCTTAACACCAGTACGTTTCTGTTCATCCTCCAGAACATCAGCGACCGCATCAAAGTTTTGGTGGGACTGCGATAGCGTTGCCCCCTCAGGTGCCACATCGCGGTCATGGAAAGCGTAATAGGGTGCCTGTAGTTTCTCGAAAAGCTCAAACGCTGCGCGAGCTCGATTCTGAGCGTTTTCTACACTCTCACTACCGTCATCCCACGGGCGAACAGCCGTGCCAGCTCCAAAAGGGTCAGAACCGGTACCTCGAAACGTATGCCAGTACACAATCGAAAATCGAAGGTGCTCTTTCATTGTTTTCCCCTCCACCACTTCGTCGGGGTTGTACCACCGGAAAGCCAGAGGGTTATCACTCTGAGGTCCTTCGAATTGAATCATCGGTACAGTGGGAAATGCGCTCATATCCAGCATCGTTCTTGTTCGAGTCAATAAGTTCTACTCATATTAGTATCGCGCTCGTCGCCTTCAACGGCAACCGGGTCATACGAGAATCCGTGGGACTTTCCAACTCACTTTAAAGTCGGAAAAACTGCGAAAACCTTGCCCAGACTGTGCCCTGTCAACCCTTTGAAAAGCACATCATTCATTACGAAGGTCACTCACTTACCAGCCATAGTTTAGGTAGAAGAAATACTAATATTTCGCACGGAAAACCGGGGTGATGAGCCTGATCCACCACCGGATTTGAAATCGCTATCAATCCGTGGACCACAATGACCCTCACGCGCAGTGTCAAAAGACTGCGAGTAAAGGCAGCTGTCTTGAACGGTGTGACGGCGTCACACCAATCTGATTTTCTAAGAATGGGAACTCGTAAATTTCAACAGCAGCCAATCTCCCAATCTCGGCCAAAGATGCCCCACTCCAATTAGCAAACGTAGATACCCAGGGAGGACCCGATCTGGCTGTCTTTTTCTAACCATTTCCAACGCGACTGCAGCTACAACACTCGAGCTTAAACCTTTGACCCGCGTCCCACCTCCGGGTCTACGAGCTTGCTCAGGAAGGTTTTCACTCATTCGATCTTCATACCTTTGCCCCTCATCCGTACGTCGAATGGGACCAGGTGACAGCAGACACACGTGAATCCCTCTCTCTTTCAATTCAAGTCGAAACTGCTGCGTCATCCCTGCAAGGCCATGCTTAGCAATCGAGTATCCACCAATGAATCTTGCGCCCACTTTGGATGCTAGAGAACCAATATTTACAATCACTCCATGACTTTGCTCCAGTAACTGCAGGGATTGCTGAGTGCAGTACAGTGCGGAAAGCAGATTAGCGTCAATCAAACTCGATAACGATTCCGCTGAGAGATCTTGCAATAAACCTCGATCACTCTTCCCCACACAATTCAACAAAACATCTAATCGGTTGCAATCGGATTCGATGTGCTTAAATAACTGCTGAACTTCAGACTGAATTGTCACATCACAAATGTAATACTGAACAGGATGATGACTCGCTAATTTTATTTTTGCGTGAGCTGTTTTAAGACGCTCTTCGTTTCGGCCAACAAGAACGAGGTGATAACCGTTCTTTGCAAAGTGCGAAGCAATCTCGAACCCGAGACCCGCAGACCCCCCGGTAACAACCGCGACAGGCACATCAGAAAAAGCATGCTCAGCCATATCCGTGGGACATTCCTCGATTTCAGTATTTGTTAAGTTTGGAGGCTTTAGGGTAACACAGTCGACGGTGTGTCTCTATCTCGCAAATCACGTCGCGATTCATGAATGCAAAATGTTCAAATAAAACTGGCAACCACTTTTCATCCATTGAGTTTCACCGAGTGCTTGCAAAACGAGCGTGCAAGCACTCCAACCCATGTCTGTCGCTACTCTGTCATCATTTTAAAGATCACCACGCATAGCGGCAAAGAAATCAAATCTGCTTCGACGATCAATTGACCATGCCAGCAGCATGAATCAGCCGACGTCTTCAACCTCCAGAAAAACTTCACCCGTTAACTGAGGAGAAACACCCTCGAGATTCAGCAGCGCAATTCTCAGTTCATTTCGCGTCTGAAGGAATTGAGTGACGTCGACCACAACCTCTCTATTCTCGCTCAGATAAAACTCGATTGAGTGCTGGTTGAGGGAAACTTCCTCCAAGTCCCCAGACCACTCGGTAATCCTCATTTTTACGTGAGATGCCAGTAAACCGGGCGTTGCATTAAAACTACGAAAATAAGTCCGACGTGATGCTCTTATTTCGGCACGGACTTGGTCTAAATCAGGAACATCAACTGATCGCGTCCATTGGTCATGGTCCATCAAGATTGACCAGGGCTTACGCAGATGAATCACATGCATAACAAATTGCTTAAGGTCACTGAGTAACAGGGTCTCATCGTATGAGATACGGCTTCAGACCCAAAATTGTAACCAAGAAGAAATCTAAGGTGACACAGTAAGCAAGCCTCAATCGCTCCAAAAGGGTATTGCCTTGCATCACGCAAACCCTCACAGAAGTCAAAGAAGTGTGCAGCATCGCAAAGATGCACAAGACGTGGACGTACGCTGCCTTGTCCTTAGTCACATTCGTTGCCTCATCACGCAGCAAAGTACCGAAGTATCAGAACTGGTTCTTCTTCGGTACTTTGGATCTACATATCGGCAAGAACTTCATCAACCGCATCTCGGTAGCTAGGATAATCAGCCGCCAGCCCTGCTAACTCCGCCTCAGAAAGGAATGTCAGATCATTCTGACCGGTGAAGAAGAATGCTGCATCTCCGAACAAGCGGAAATCTCGCTTGGACAGCTTGGCCGTCATGACATCTTTATCATCTTCAACCAATGTCAATAAAGCGGAATCTAAGTCACTGCTGATAGCGAACTCAACAAACTTAATATTCTCAGCGAAACCATCCAGAGAGGTAATGAATTCCTGCACACCTGAGTCGTCCAAGCTGACCACACCACCATCTCGATAGTAGTACGAGGAGGCAAGAATGTCAGCTTGACCCTTCAAGGACAGAAGTGCGTAGTTGAAGTCTGTAACATCCAGACCACCGCCCGCAGGAATTTCATAAACAAGCGATGATTGCCCCGTGAATAATACAGAATCAGTAGCCTGATAGGTGACGGTGTAAGTCCCAGGTGCGAGATTAGTAAACGAGAATGCACCATCTACATCAGCCAAGGCAACTTCCTCAACTTCTAATCCCGTGACATTGTCACTTGCAGACGAGTAGAGAGAGACCAGCGCTCCCATCAATCCTTGCTCGTCTGCATCCTTTTCACCGTTTCTAATCGGGTCGGCCCCTGCGGCAATATCGGATGCTGAATTCTCGATCTCATCAATGAAGACGTGACCAGCGAAGGTAGATGGCAAGAAGTCTTTGACATCCACGTTAACAGTGGCACTGTCAGTTTTTCCTTGAGAATCCACGATCGTGTAATCAATCGTCGTATCCCCGAGGAAATCTTGTTCAGGCGTAAAGTCAATGGTTCCATCGCCCTTGATTTCAACCGTGCCATTGGGCGAAGTCGCAGCAGTGATGGTCAAAATCTGCGTTTCTCCATCACCAGCATTGTCATTATCCAGAACTCGAATGTTCGAGGTGGCATTTTTAAATGCAATCGCTATGTCATTCTCAGCAACCGGTGCATCATTGAAACCTGTAATGGTGATGATGACCTTATTGTTAATTGTATTGCTGCCATCCGAGATATCATACGTGTACTCAATGACTGCCGATTGATCCGCTTCAAGGTATCCGTAACCAGCAGGATCAACGGTCAGTGAATTTGGGTTGACAGTGATCCCCTGCCCATCGCCAGATGCAATCACAAGGTTTGAAACCACCAATGTGTCGCTCTCACGATCCTGAGCACCTTCCAACAAATCAGCTTCGGACACAGTGAAGATTGGATCCTCTTCACTCCGGGGATCTATTTCCACGTTTGAGATTGTCGGAGCTTCGTTAAAGTTCTCAATCGTTACCGTTGCCCTGCTATTTCCTATGGCAGCACCACCAGTGCCATTGGAAAGATCGACGAAGAAGGTTTCATCTCCCTCGCTGCCATTTAGATCATCGGTAATCGCAATCTCAATCTGCTTACTCAGTTCGTTGTGAGCGAAAGTGATCGTTCCACTATTCGCGGTATAATCTTCGCCAGCGATTGCGGAGTCATCGGATGTTTGAAAATCAACGGAGATAATCCCATCGCTTCCGTTGGCACGAGTGATTGTCAATGCAACGGTGCCATCTTGCTCGCCAACTGTTGCCACAGTATCGATGGAGAGGGTACCAGCTACATCGTCGCTCGTGATATCAACGGTGGCGGTCGGTGCTGAACCTAGGGTTGCGACTCCCGTTGGATTTGAAAGATTAACCTTGAATGACTCCTCTTGCTCTTGCTGGACATCATCAATAAGTGTCACAGCAACACTCTGGGACATCACCCCCTCGGCGAAGGTCAATGTTCCGCTGGCAATTTGATAGTCTTCCCCAGCTACAGCCGTATCATTTTCCGTTTCAAAATCGACGCTGACCGCTGCATCTGCGTCACCAATTCTTGTGACAGTCAGAGTTGCCTGTCCAGCATTCTCGTTGACTGTAATTGAAGAGGGATCAAACAATAGCTGAATATCATTCTCAAGAATGGTCACGCTCACTGTATCAAGATCACCGAGTGACGCACCGCCAAGAACATTGGATAACTTGACCGTGAAAACTTTATCGTTATTGATCTCTGTATTATCAATGATCGGAATAGTGATCTCTTGCGATGTAATTCCGTTACCAAAGTTCAACGTACCGGATTGAGCGGTGAAATCTTGGCCGGCGATTGCAGTCCCATCATTCGTGTCAAAGGCAACCGACACTTCGCCATCATTTCCATTCGTTCGGCTCACAGTGAGCGTAATCGAATTACCATCTTCGCTCACGCTCGCGGTGTCGGTGCTGAATGCTAAGACCCCTGGTACATCATCTTCAATGATCGTTACTGTCACCAAATCGATTGCACCGAGAACCGCGCCACCGGTCGGCGCAGTCAAAGAGACTGTCAGGGTCTCGTTTGCTTCGATGTCGATGTCATCCGTGATTTGCAAGACGATATTTTTGCTTGTTTCGCCCTCTGCAAATACCAGAGTACCACTATTGCTCGTGTAATCTTGACCCGCTTCGGCAGTTCCATCTGCAGTTGCGTAGCTGACCGTCACTTCACCATCGGATCCCCCGGTTCGAGCCACAGTGAGTGTCAATGTGCCATCATCCTCATTGACGGAGGCTTCAGATTGCAAAAATGCAAGCGTGCCAGGCTGTTCATCGTCAACAATGGTCACAGTCGTGGTCACCACGGTCCCGAGAGCGGCACCTCCCTGGACATTCGACAAAGTAACATTGAAAGTTTCGTTCGGGTCAATCTCTGAATCGTCGAGAATGGGAACCGTGATCGTTTGGGTAGTCACCCCATCAGCAAAGGTGAGTGTCCCACTTGTCAATGTGTAATCGACACCCTCACTCGCGGTACCCGCATTGGTTGTGAAGTCAACCGTTACCTCGCCATCTGAGCCACCCGTTCTTTCTACAGTTAACTCGATGTTACCGGCGTTCTCGTCCACAGAAGCCGCTGCAGAGCTGAGGGCGATGACGCCCGGGGTCAGTACATCATTGTCAACGATGGTAATTGTGGTTTGTCCCGTACCAATGGTTGCACCACCGATCGGATTTGAAAGATTGAGTGCGAAGGTCTCGTTACCTTCAAAATCGGTGTCATCAACGATATCAATCGAGATGGTTTTTGATGTCTCACCATTTGCGAAGACAAGGGTTCCGGTGGCTTCGGAGTAATCCGAACCAGCCAATGCGGTTCCATTAGCAGTGGCGTAGGTCACCGAAACCGACCCATCGCTACCTCCGGTACGATTGACGGTCAGCGAAACGGTTCCCGCATTCTCGTCGAAACTAGCTGTGGAAGCCTCAAGATTGAACTGACCTGGCTGTGCAATCTCGTCGTCATCAATCGTGACGGTTGCCGTCGCTTCTTCTCCGAGAGATGCGCCTCCGGTCGCGTTGGTGAGGACAACAGTAAAGACCTCATTGGGATCAATCACACTATCGTTGATAATGGGGATAGTAAGCGTCTTGAAGGTCTCTCCATCAGCAAAATTGAGCGTGCCACTGGCGACACTGAAATCAACATCTGCCTCCGCTGTTCCAGGTACTGTGGCGTAATCAACCGATACTGCTCCAACCGATCCTTCTACTCGCGTCACTGTTAATGAAGCGACTCCCGCATCCTCGTCAACGGTCACGTTTGATGGATCAAACGCCAATACGCCTGGAGCATCAATCATCGCATTAAAAACAAGCTGACCAATACCGCTCACCACTCCGGCTTCGCCGTTGGAATTATCATCCTGTGTCTCAATCAACACGAGCTCTGGTGGAATCTTAGGATCAAAATCATTTGGCTCAGGAAGACCAGTAGGAACCCCATTACCGTAGACAAGAACGGCTTCACTCTCACCGGATGCCGGAGCTACTGTCACCGAGAAGTCAGCAATGGGAGACTTGAGGTAAACAGGCAGGCTAAAGGAGTCAAACGGTTGTGGAAAATTCGTTGGCGGATTTTCGTCATCAATGGCCTCCTGAACACTGGCCACGACAAGACCAACCCCTCCAGATCTTTTAAAACCAGTTGCTTCCTCAAAGCCGCCGTAACTCAGGAGCGTTCCGTAAAATTGATCTTCAAATGATCGACTGTGAAAATCGATGTTGTAACGGACGGCTTCTGGATTAGGCGTGACGCCGTCCTCAAGAAATGGCGAGTATTCAAAGGTTTGTGTTGGAACCTCAACGTCAGCAAGAACCTGCACAGCAACGGTTGGCAAGTCAACGTTACCAAGGTCTTCGCCAATCCAGTGAATCTCATAACCGAGTGCGTTAGGCGTTGGAGATACCCAGTTGGTAACCTCAAATTGATCTGCTGTGTAACCGAAACTGATTAAGGCTTGCGTGATTGTCCCAAGTTGATCACCTGCGAACGTAGCAATGTCAGCCGAGAAAGGAACCGGTGGATCAGTTACCCCAGGAGGCGAACCAGAGATAGAAAAGATCACACCCTCTGGGTTGGTCGCAGAGTCCGAAATGATTGGATCAATCTCGAGGAATTGCACCTCGTTAAGAACCGGTGCCATAATATCCGGTTGACTGACCGTAAGATCCGTCAAAAGTTGGAACACACCCTTCTGTTCGGTTGAAAAAAGACTACTTGACCGTAGATCTGCGTAAGAGACCTCGATGAAGAACTTCTCCCCGACGTTGACGTTGACGTCCCCATTGGGATCAGGGGTAATCATTGCATCTTGATTGTCACGTGCTGTGATGATGAGCTCAATCATTGGAGCTACACCTTCACCCTCGCCGAGCGCATTGATCACACCTAAAGCATCGGCTGCACTAATGCTGTTATCGTTGTTCACGTCGTAGTACATGAAACCGCCAGCGAGCCCACCGGTATCCTCACCCTCACCCTGACGAGTCAGGTAGTTGATTACACCCAAGGCATCCAAAGCAGAGATGCGCAGGTCATTGTTGACGTCACAAGGGCTCCACTGATTGTGGTAGTTGCTGTGGCCTAAATCTCCAGCCAGCAATTCGCGTCGCTCCAATGCCTCATTACTCAGACGTCGCGCGAGTGAAGCAGTTGATCGGCGGGCTGATTTTCGACTTTTGCCATTACGCGAAAGTAGTCCAGCTCGTCGAAGCAAATGACGGAATTTTTTCATCTCTTAACTCAAAAAATCAGAGTTTCTAATGTACTGGTCGATAAATTTGACCCTTGGAAGCACGATGGGGGAGCAGTTAGACACCCCCCCGAAAAAGCTATTTCACGGAAAAACCAGCGGATCCCAAGATACCCATATTACCCAGACCCGCTCGGTATTCAATTTTTATTCACCCTGCATCCAGTTTCTAATTTAGAACCAGATCAGGAAAATTGGTTCCCTGAATTCGTTTGTTCCCGATGTGCCTCAATTCAAGTGTCTTCTGCCGTGTAAGGAGGTCATGAACCGCTCAAGGATCAATTGCTCCCATCGTAAATTTAGGTCGGATACGCGATTCTCAGGGGTATTTGCCCATAGAAGCGTACCTACCCATGTTTGGGTATCGACCATCGCACTATCGATACTTTCATTTCGAATTACAGAAACCGCACAGTTCGCTGCCAATCGTTCGAGTACCCCCCCTGCAGAAAACCCCTCTACCGGGTAATTACTAGCTTTACTGCCTGATGATGGTGGCCCTACAGCACCTTGAGTCCGTTGGTGCAACCAATCCCCCGTAACGTACTCACCAGAGGGTCCAGATGATCTTGCAAGTGTGTTGATTACGGTCAATGCATCCAACGCGGAAACCGCCCCATCGTTATTCACGTCAACCTTGAAACTTGTTGGATCGTCCAACGTGAGAATCCGTGGCTCGTACCTTTGCAAATCATTGATCACCAAAAGAGCGTCGAAGGCGGTGACAAAGCTGTCTTCATTAACATCACTTGCCTGATTTATGTTGTGCTTGGGACTGTCAACACGAGTCGCACCCGCTTGAATTACCAGTGATTGATCACCTGTAACATCGAAAGTCATCTCAGAATCAACATACTGGTGAATAACTTTTTCTGCCTGATAAACCGCTCGATACTGACCAGCAGGAATGAAACCCCGCCTCCAGACTCCCGATGAGTCGGTTGAAAAGGTGCCATCTACCCCCGCATCGAAGTCGTTGATGCCAATGGAAGTTCCTCCATGGCCATAGATTTTTACAGAGCTGATCTGACCTGTTGGACTGGCAATAACCAAATCAGCTGCCTCTCCATTGATCAAAGCGTCACTGGTCGATCGCTCAATCAGCTGACCCTCAAGATCATAAGCCTCCACCCGTGCATAACTTGTTGCTTGCTGACCAAAGACTCCGACACGCACTTGCCCAACTGGCTCATCAAATGCCACTGTCATTGCAACCGAATCTGACCAACGGTCTCGCCAGTTACTACGCTGAATATCAAATGCATGAAACGCGCGGCCAGACGCCGGGGTATCAAAGATTGCGACCTGCGCACCAAACAATTCACCCTCGGCAGCGACGCTGACCGGTAAGACATTGGGCTCGATAGGACCCTCTGGATAGTCCGACGCGCGAACCTCTTCGAAATACAACGGGCTTCCATCACCCTTGGAGATCTGAATGGAGGTGTTTGCAAGGGGTAGTTCACCCGGATCTCGTGATCCATTTCCGTTCTCGTCAAAAAAGACGATTCCTGTAACACCGGAGCTCGGGGATGCTGGAGAAGTTTGTGTCCCCGCGAGCACTGGACTCGTGATGCCAGTCTCGGCGTCCAAAATCCGTAGTTCGATTTGACTAAACGCACTGCCGGTCGGAATGGAAATATCTAGTTCCGCTACCTGAGCATTCGGCGTGGCAGCTGTCTGCCAGTCTCCTCCGTCAAGTCGGTACTGAAAATCAGTAATGCGATTCAACGTAATATCACTTCCATTGCCGGAAGGATTTTGATTCAAAAGTGGCACTGCAGAAGCATGCCCCTTGAAGTGATAAATAGATGTAACGGAGTCGAAAAAACCCACTCCCTCTAGGCTCAACGGCACATCAGCCAAGTCAAAAACTCCATCCCCATCGGAGTCCTGCCATCCAATCATCGCCAAGGTTGAGTCGGGACTTTGATAATTAAGGTAAGCCTGCTGCAAAGGCTCACCGCCGCGCATGATACTAATCTCCTGCTGAAATCCGGGAGTCGGATTGTTCCACGCATTGAGATTCTGTGTGTTGTAATAGCCACGAAAATCAGTCCATGACCCGCCACCCGGGTACTCATCTCGCGCCCAAAAAATATGGCCCATCTCGTGAGCGACCGTACTCGCAGGCCGCGTTGATGGCATCACAACAAATTGCCCACCGGCATAAGCAAACGCACCAGCAAATGGTCCACCCGCTGCAAAAAAACCATCTTCATCATCCGATGAATCCACAACAAAAATACTGAACGCCCAATCGGTTGAAAACTTCTCTCGTTGCGAGTGATTGAATTGTAGCACCGCATTTTCAAGCGAACCTGCATCACCATATCCCTGCTCGACTAGGAAAGTCCCAACGTAGTTCTCAAAATCTGAACTTGGACGATCGATACCCTCGTACGGAGTCGACACAGGTTGCGTTGCAAACGTTTCGTCAATGACAAAGTCAACAGAGTGAACTGTGTTGAGACTGTCCAGCATATCGGACCACCAATTCACACCCTCGTTGATTTTGGCTAGGACCGTATCAATCTCGCCAGAATCCCAACTCTGAGTTTGAGAATCGACTGCACCATTGCTCTGAAAAAAAACAGGAGTGACCGCGACGGTTCCAAGCAAAAACTCCCCCGTGTCCGTGGGCAAAGCCCCAAGAGGCAAGGCAGCAAGAAGAGACCGGCTCTCCAGTGATTCAATTGCAAAGATTCGCTTCAAATTTGAACCTCGCTCTTATCGGAAGTAGGGAAACCAGAAACAGTCAGCAGGTTAAATCTGCATCAATCTCAATCTTCAATGCTTGCTTCTGTTCCGAGCCAACCAATTACTGGTGAATCAAACAACCTGCGTTCGAACCATACAAAACTATCACCCTCCGCACCAAGAGAAACTCTCTGCCTTGATGAAAAGTTTTTGGCTGAAGTGCGTGAAAGCTGGCGCGTGAAACATTGTTAGACTCGCCAAACGCACAATTTGTTCCCCGCGTCCCTGCAAAAAAGCAAGTTACTCAAAATCGAGAATTTTCACCTTTCATTAAACGAAAACAGAGCATCCCAATACAGGATGCTCTGCCAATATTCGCTCACAATAAGAAAGGCATCTTGTTCAATCGCCAATGATCATAAAAAAGCAATCTGACCAATGATGAGAAGCAAATCAGCCCTCTTTTTACTGCAGTTTCGCAAACCACTCGTCGAGTGGATCAACACCACTTTGCGTACGTGAACCCGCACTGTCTGTTGCTAAAGCTTCAACGATTGAGTCCAACTGCACGCTTGCGGCGTTATCGAATACGCTCGTTTTGGTAACCGCAACCGTATCCTCAGGCACACCTAACTGTTCTGCCTGAGTGATTGGCCGTTCGGTTTCCAAATCGTACATATCGGTCGCTTGATCGAAGCTACCTGTATTGACAATCCACTCTCCTGAACCCGATTGTCCATCAACAAGTCGTTTGAGCTCATTGATAACAGATAGTGCGTCCAGTGGAGTCACTTGACCATCGCCCGTAACATCCGGGTAAGCCGGCAAACCCTCAGGCAATGGAACGTCGTCAAGGAAAATATTCGATCCATTACGCACGATGGCGTTAATCACCTGAAGTGCATCCAATGGAGTCACTGCACCGCTGTCATTGACGTCATACTGATTCGCTGGGTTACGGAATGGGTTGTTGTTAACATCCACTCGGATGTCTTCCACCTCTCCGCTGCTTGCGATGCCCAATGGACCAAGTTGATCCTGCTCACTCAGTCGGAACCGAGCGTAAATCTCAGTAAGAGCTGCATCATCAGGCACGAGCACAGAAATCACATTGTTGCCGCCACCGAGGACCGATCGTCCGGTGCCGATTGAACCAAATCTGTAAGCTTCAGACTCTTCAAAAATGCCGTTCGCGTTCCAATCGAACCATACATCGAGATAGAATTCCCGCGAATTGACATTATGAATCCCCACCTCAAGATTGACGCTAAATCCTGGCTGAAGTGAGCCGATCACTCGAACACCATTGTCTTCGTCAGCGTCTGGCAGGCGTGCATCGTTATCGTAGGTTAGACCCTGCTCATTCGGATCATTGCCGGCGTTTCTCCACAATGCAAAGTCTTCATCAATGAAGTGTCTTGGCCCATTATCAACTGCAAGAGAGGAATATGGATCTGGAGCATCACCGTAATCGAAGCCACCTCCGATGAAGATAACAAGTGGCGGCAAGTTTTCGGAGGCAGTCTGGTTGCCAACCTTGTCACTGATACGTTCCTCGATCACCGATGTACCTCGCAAGGCAAGACCGAGGTTGTCACTGGTTGTGCTAACAATCACCCGATCACCGATCTGCTCTCCGGTGAGGCCAACATCTTCTAATTGAGAAATCACATCGGCGTAGGCGGAGGCAACTTGCGTCGAATCAGAATCAAGTGGCACAACGAGGGAAGCTGGGTTTGGCTGCCCCGCGATTCCAAGTTGCACCAGACCGGTGTTGGTCATATCAATCGAGATATCTTCGGTATCAACGCCGCTAAGCGTGATGCGACCAGCGCTGATATTCTCTGCTGTCAATGCCAAAGGTGACGCGTTAATCGCCGCGACAATTGCATCGGCCAAACTATCTAGGGTTGGAGATACAACAGTCACCAAAGTTGAACCAGCTACATCCTGCACTTGGTTGAAATCGATTTCGAATTCTACCGAGATCGGCCCACGACTGATTGTGAAAGTCTGTCCATCGTCTACTGACACATCCAAGTCGAGACCATTGGCTGGAATCCCAATTCCAAATCCAGGTGAGGTTCCAATCGAACCGAAGCCAGTGACTGTTACTGAATCCGTTTCCGATGTGATGCTCACAGGAGCACGGTTACCTGCAACTCGGAAACTTCTTGACGCGGTGGCAACCTGAACATCCAAAGCCGACTGATCGATCGCAGCCTTCAAGGCGATCACCATATCCCTCGAAGTTGCGAAGAATGGAATAGGAACCGCAACATTACCGGGATTGACACCTGGCAAGAACGCATTGTCGAATTCGAATGTGATCTCTGTCGTACCATCGAAAATCGTAACTGTAGCACCATCATTTGCAAGAATCGCAAGATCAGTAAGCACAGCATCGAGAGAGTAATTGGACAACTTGAATGCGTCGTTGATTGGGCTACCGTTCATGGAACCCGGTTTCGCGTATGCAAGCAAACTCTCGGCAGTTGCACCTTCTGATAAACCTCGCAGCTGCAAGGTACCATCCACGACGGTTGCTTCAATCTGCAAGCTTGTTTGCTCAACGGCACTCTTAATCGCTGATGCGATTGAAGATCGAGCAGCGTCAGAGGTGATCACCACTGGAACTTGATCGACACTTGCGTCGGATGCATCAGAAACAATCACAAATTCCTGGTCAGTGTTTCCGTCGGAGAGAGTAAATGTTTGATTGATAACATTCAAACCACGCAACTCTGATTCCATTACCAGATCTGCCGCTTGGTAGGCTGCAGCTCCGCGAACCTCAATACCCGGAACATCAAACAGTGTGGTTGATTTGATGACCGAATCACGCAACTGCAGGCGATTCCCAACAGCTACCGCGTAAAGTTTGACGTCTGAAGTGTTGATCGCTTGAGCGACGGCTGCAGCAATCTGCTCCGAAGTCGCTTGTTCTCCAACTCGAACAGGAACCGCTCCGGCATCAATAATTGCCTGATTGGTGGCCTCATCATTGGTGGTAGTCAGATGGAAAGTGATTGAGTCCTCTGAGTAGCCATCAAAGACTTCGAGTGTTTGACCTTGAATGTTCGGGAACACGAATGGCCCAAATGACTGTGTCAGTGCCAATTCAGAGATGGAGACACCGATTCCTGTGTCCACTTCGATTGAACGAGCAGCGATGACCTGACTGTCAGAACTGTTGTCAAATAGATCCATTTCGGTTAGCTGACCATCACCGAAGAGGTCGCCTGGCTTGCCGAGCATGATCCCAACATCATCGCCGAGGATATTGACGGTGTAGACCGCATTGTCTTGCCAGATACCTGCAATCGGAGTCAAACGAATCGTGTTATCCGCTGCATCGTATGCGTATCGATAATCGATTCCCTCGACCAAAGTATCGGTGGACTGAGATCCTGAGGACAGACGCGTTAGACGAATCAATGCGCCGTTGTTCAGAACAACGTCATTGACCCCAACACCTGCCCCAGGGTCGGCTGGGCTAATTCCGTCAACAAGCTGAATATCGAAGGAATCAAAAATGGTGGCGGTTGTGACAACTTGACCAGCATTTTCTTGTAAATCGGTAGCCCTCGGCGATACCAAGGTGACTCTAGGTCCAACGGAATCTGTACGCTCCTCGGCTCCACGATCTTTGAAGACATTACTCCCAAGACCGATAGGTGAATCAACCATCGGATCATCAACTCGAATTTGTCCGTTGATATCCACAATTGGTGCAAGGATAGGAACTTTTGAAAGGCCAACTGCTTCTCGAACCGTAGCCAATGATGCTCGATCTTCTAGCGAATCGATGGAGCTATCGATGATTGGAACGTTCGCTGAAGGCGAGAAAACAGAATTGACAGGATCTACAAAAATCGGCTGCGACTCATTGACTAGAAGATTCAAAACTCCAAGATCCGATTCAGTCACTCCGTTGGCGTTTTGCGTGTTGCGATAGTAAGCGTTGCCACCCAGAACCGTTCTTGCTTTAGAGAGTTCAACGGTGTCTACGTTTGGATCAACCGGTACGTCCGCGATGTTCACACCAAGATCGAGGTTGGCCAAAATATTGTTCATCAGAGTAGGACCGGCGTTGTTGACAACAACAATCCCCTCACTGCCTGGCGTATACAGATCGACGGCTACCGTGGAAATTGCTCCCACTGCGTCAATATCCGCACCCGCTGGCCCGAAGCTGGAGGTAGGTTCATCGAAAGGCGTGACCACGTCGGTCAACCTAACGAAGGCAAAACGATCTCCAGAACCATAACCAGACGCATCAAGATCAATGAAAGGAGAAAGACCACTTGCGACACCAACGTCGAAATAATTCTGACCATCACGACTAATTTCGACTCGAACCGATTCACTGGCTCCGGTCTCGAAAATCACCAAGTCTGGTGAGGGTGAATCATTACCAATCAAGAGATTGTCGGTGAACTCAAACACAGCCCGTCCGCCTGATCCAAGTGACAGAGTGAACTCGCCAGTTTCTGGCTCAGGACCGCGACCCGTACCATCGGGTGAACTTAGTGCGGCAAAAATGTCTGTGTATTCTGAATCAACATCTGACCCAAGAGTCACATTTGCTGGGTCAATGGAGTCTGCAAACGAAATACCACCATGAGGGAATGAAATCCCGCTGAACACCTCGACACCCAAATCAACACCGGGTGTTACCGTTCCACCGATAATCGAGTTATTCACAATCATGTCTGAACCAACAGGGGTGACAACCGCACCACCTCCACCATCGATTCCGGTTACAAGCACTCCAGCACTACCGCTGAAACCAACCACATTATTTTGCAGAACAACACCAGGAATCAGCCCCTGAGTGTTCAACTCAATCAGATTGCTTGGGTACATCAACGCGACGGGGAACTGGTCTCTCGCATCACTGGATACCAGACCGTACTCCGCATCTCTAACAATCGAGATACCGTTAGTTTCATTGAATAAGAGTCGGTTGTTTTCGACAACGATCGTCCCTTGTTGTGAGCGATCTCGGTTGCTGTCACCCCTTCGTGAGGTCAGGTCAACAGAAACAAATGGTCGACCGACTACTTCGAAACTAATGTCACCGTAAAGCAGAATTCGGTCATCCTGGTAATTCGCAGTCACATCACCGATTAAAGTCGAATTACTACGAACCGCTGTGATGCCCAATGCCGTTTGAACGCTATCTGAATTCAATACCTCGACCATTTTGGTCACGACCTGCGATGCAGAATCAGAGGCTTCGATTTGGATTACCACTGCCGATACATTTTGGGGACCGTCAAAGGTCGGATTGGGATTACCATCCGTTGGCGCGGGGCGAATATCAAACTCAAAATCTAACTGATCCAAAGCACCGAAGATGGAGAATCCATCTCCGTCGACCATATCAGCAGCAGCTTGAGCTTGAACGGCGTAACCTGCTGATAGTCGATCATTGGTGTCGAACGTTCTGAATCTCGCCTCAGTTGGAATGACATTGACCTGTCCCTCAACAGGAACAAAGCCACCATCCAACTCAATCAACTGAACGGGAGTACCATCCTCCAGGGTAACCACAAAGCTACCATTGTTGATTTGAGTGATCGGCAAACCAGTTTGAGTATCCAGTACAACATCGATGGTTGGTAAGTTGTAAGTCTGGAATTCAGGACGCTGATCTGCCGGGATAATCTCTGAATCCGGAACTGTACCTTCTGCTACCCCGTAAGGCTTTCCTTGAATTGGGATAACGACAGGTGCTGATGCGAAACGCTGAATCGTTGGTAAATCGATACGTACTTCACCGCTACTGACGTACTCACTACCATCCCGAATCTCAAGTTGGTACGGTCCTTTGTCTGTCGTTTGTACCAATTGAGGTGGGTCTGTCAGAGTCAATGAACCATTGGGAACAAAACCTGCATTGGCAGCCGTTGGTGTTGCGTCTGTAGCCAATTCACCACGCTCAGCAAATCCAACGATAAAGTCATCGAGGTAAATTCCCTCAAAGCTGTTATTCGCTGCACCCGCGATGTAGTTTTCTTCGGACGTATACCGATCAGCTTCATCGATGAATGGACCTGCTTGTCGAAGTGACAAATCAGGCAATCGTACAAATGGTCCATCGACAGGCACTCTGTCTCTGACACCATCGGTGAACCGTACAGCAATCGATTCTTGAATCACCGTCGCAATCTCCGCTGCGGTCATGGAGCGACTGACGGGAATGACTCGCGAGGATCCATCTACCTCTGTATCAACGATGGAGAACAGAGCAGATGGTGAAGCTGCAAGGTCAGTTTGCCCACCGAAGAACTCGACTGAACTACCGGTGGCCTGATAGCTGGAAGGTCGTGTCAGACTCACGGATGCTGTGTAAGAGTCAACCGCTCCTGCTTGCGCTGAACCAATGATTCGAGGATCATAAGATGCGTTGCCAAAACCGCTCAAGCCAATGTAATGGGTCCCGCTGTTGGTCGCGGTGTAATCAAGAGTGCCCGTTGCAACATTAAGCACGCCAAGAACTTCATCGCCCGAAGCGTCAAAGAATCGAATGACTGCGTCGAGGGTCGTGTTATTATCAAGAGAAACATCCACTGCAATGGTAGTGCCCTCGGAAATCTCCACTCTCAACAAATCCACGTCATCAATATTCACCGGTGGAAGTGTATCAGAAGCAAAACGTCCGCTTCCCGTAATCGTGACATTGCCGCCCGAGTAAGGGAGACTGGTTGCTTCGTAGAGGAAATCGTTACGG
Organism: Candidatus Nitrosopumilus sp.; assembly: GCA_964225475.1. Classification (GTDB taxonomy): domain Bacteria; phylum Planctomycetota; class Planctomycetia; order Pirellulales; family Pirellulaceae; genus Rubripirellula. Next base: position 90,952 of record CAXQOB010000084.1, read on the forward strand.
CCTGAAACAATTGCTGGTTGGTCTTCAGGATCAGAGAAGTCAAATCCTGCGACAACTGGATTGGCCGGCAATTCATTTTGTATACCTTCTGCCACAGCTGACGCGACTTCACTTGCAGTCAGTTGATCCAAAGTAGTTCCTGCGGCAAAACCACCTAAGAGATTGATTTCGATCTGTCCGGCAGCAGGCACCTGGCTACCATCACTCAGCAAGTACTCTTGTCCATCGATGGTAATGATCACTGGGTCAGGAGTAGCACTCGCATAATGCTCGGCCACTTGCTTACCGGAGGGGAAAACGATCGCCGGGGCAAGATCTAGCACAAACCCTTGCGTTGATCCGGTGATGGTGTCTTCGACGATGAACTCAAGTTCGTCGGCATTTTCAAGAGCTGCACCATTGACGACTCGCATTGAATTGGAGGTGGAAACCGGTGTGCCCGATGTCGAGAACTCAATTCGTAAGCTCAGATCACTTTTACCAGCAAAATCACCGAGGGAGACTCGAGCCTGTCTCCACTGAGGATCGGTTGCGCCATTCACATCGAACAGTGGCTGAACATCTGCATCAATGACATCATCGTAATTCGCATGTTCATCAGCAACGGGATCGTCAAACTCATCATCGTTGACGAGAGGACCTGTGGAGAGATTGTTTGTACCGACAAGATGCTCCACTCCGTCACTCGTTGCGACATAGACGCGCAGAGCATCCAAACCGTTTTGTGCTTCGGTTTCCATGAAGTAGTTGAAATACAACATGGGAAGGTCTTCTGCAGCATACCCCTCCAGACTGAAGGTCCGACTCTGAATAACGCCCTTCGCTCCGCCAGGGACATTGTAGGATCGCTCGATACCTTGAGTTGAACTACCGTCCAATCGCGGGCCAGTCGGCTGCTCAGAAATCGACGGATAATTTGAACCAAAGACACGGTTCTCATAATTAAAGGCAAGACTGGAGCCACCATCGGTTTGTGGGCGAGCGCCATTGAATGTCTCATTGATTCCGTGCCCGGGGTCCGTGTCTCGGTTTTCAGTCACGTGCCAAAGGTTGAAGTCAACAACACTAAAGTCTAGTCCAGCTGCACCAGGAATACCTGTGCTCACTACACTCTTGCCACCAGCAAACACAGGTAACAGCTCGCCGCTTGTATTGAAGGCATGGACGTCACCAGCCGGTGTGATTCCGAATAGAATCTGACTATAAGCTCCACCCTCTACTGACATTGGGCCGGCACGAAGACCGCTAAAGTTGATCCCGCGAAGATCGGTTGATCCCTTCACGTAGGTTCCAACGTTGTTGGTGCTTGCACCGCCCAATGCTGCGGTGCCGACGCGATATAGACCGCCCGCGTTACTTACCGCAAAGAGCTGTCCGCCGACCAATTCAACTCCTGTGATCAAACCGCCGTTGGCTGCGCCCCCAACATTGAAGCTCGAGGAGGCCTGTAAAACAAAGCCACCCACAAACTCAACCGAATGACTTAATTGCCCGGTTCCAAACGCGGAAACATTCGATAGTTCACCCGAATCACTTGCAGCTTGAACCGCAACGACAATTCGATTCGCTAAAGTCTCTGCAGTGTCAGTTGGTAGCAACTGAATTGGCACATTGCCAATCGCGACCCCCGGTGATCCTTGCAATCGGAAAGCACTTGGCTGTACGGCGGGATCTGGATTAATGGAGACCACACCCGACGCTGGGAGACTTAATTGTGTTCCCGCATGGGAGACGGAAATGCCAGCAGTACGAATGACATCTGCGAGGCTCGAAATAACTAATTCAGGATCGGTCAATGCAGCAGCATCAATGGGCACTTCGATTGCGCCGGTTTGTGCAACTCCATTGCCACCACCCAACTGAACTCCCGGTCCGTTCGTCACAATTGAAACGGGGCTGCTGGTGAAGGTCACCACATCCAACGATGCAACCGCGTTTACACCCACAACGTTTTCATTGATTGCGGATGCCAAATCCAAAAGAATTTCGGACAACGGGCGAGCAAGACCGAGCGTATCGAAAAGTTCAATTTCAACGTTGACTGGCTCATCCGATAATGATTCCACAAACTCGAAGGTTGTGGTGTCCTCGGCACCCTCAATGATGACCGTTGTTCCATCTGCAAGCTGCCCAAGTGGGGCCACTTCAGTGAACCGCAAATACGATGCTGTATTGAATTCAAAAACAAGACCATCGATTACGACCGAATCACCGTCTCGCACGGTCACACCGGTATCGGAAATCAGGGTGAAGGACTGATCGAGTTCGAAAGTCACGGAATCGATTGCGTTACTGACGGTGAACTGATCGCCATCAAAGAACTGGGGAGAAGCCACTCCGTCAGCGCCGACCGCCGTCGCATCACCAATTCCGAGATTCGAATCGAGGAACTGGTTGTTCAAATCCGTCGTATTGATTTGGCCAACTTCTCGTATGCTGGTTCCAGCACCTCTGAGTGCGAAACCTGAAGTTGCGGGTACGGCGGGACCAAGAAGACGCCCATCGTCTGGATTGAAACGCCATAGAACATTGTTGGAGTAGTCAACGCTCGCATCAAACGGCCGGTTTCCTACAAGGTAACCACGCTCCGCTCCACCCAAGAAACTTCGGATAGTGATGGCTTCCACTTGAACGCCCGTATCAGCTGCGGACGCATTACCATTATCATCCCGGCCCTAGGTAATCATCCCCAGTGGCCCCTGTGCGGCGACAGATGCATTAGCAGTATCAATTAATACGTACTGACTCGTATCGTCATCTGGAGGATCATTGTCGGTGTAACCAAACAATTCGCCATTGGAGCGGAAAGCAACATCG